>JAVTWI010000158.1:0-10805 GCA_032229845.1 Rhabdaerophilum sp. | reverse complement strand
CTGAAAAGACCTCAACCGCCGGGCAGGATGAGCACGCGGTCGGGCGGGGTGTGGCCGTCGATATAGGTCTTGATATTGATGATGACCTTCTCGCCCATCTCGTTGCGGCTCTCGACCGTCGACGAGCCCATGTGCGGCATGAGGGCGACCTTGCCCTCCTCGGCGAGCTTCAGAAGCGAGGTCGAACCGGCCGGCTCGTGCTCGTAGACATCGAGCGCCGCGCCGGCGAGCGCGCCCTCCTCCAGCATCTCCGAAAGCGCGGCAGTATCGACGATCTCGCCGCGCGCGGTGTTGACGAGGATCGCTTCCGGTTTGAGCAGCCGCAGCCGCCGGCCCGAAAGCAGGTGGAAGGTCGCCGGCGTGTGCGGGCAGTGCACAGTGACGATATCCATGCGGGAGAGCATGCGATCGAGCGAATCCCAATAGGTCGCCTGCAGCTCTTCCTCGACGCGTTTCGAGACGGGGCGGCGGTTGTGGTAATGCACCTGCAACCCGAAGGCGCGTGCGCGCCGCGCCACCGCGAGCCCGATGCGGCCCATGCCGATGATGCCGAGCCGCTTGCCGTGGATGCGGTGACCGAGCATCCAGCCCGGCGACCAGCCGTGCCAGTTGCCCGAGGGAATGACGCGGAAGCCCTCGACGAAGCGCCGTGCGACGGCGACGATCAGCGCCATCGTGAAATCGGCCATATCCTCGGTGAGGACACCGGGCGTGTTGGTGACGGTGATGCCGCGCTTCATCGCCGCCG
The DNA here is from genome assembly GCA_032229845.1 of Rhabdaerophilum sp. Classification (GTDB taxonomy): domain Bacteria; phylum Pseudomonadota; class Alphaproteobacteria; order Rhizobiales; family Beijerinckiaceae; genus Rhabdaerophilum. The sequence continues at coordinate 10,057 of JAVTWI010000158.1, read as the reverse complement.
CGACATCGATGTGATCGACGCCATTGCCGAAATTGGCGATCAGCTTGAGCTGCGGCCCGGCGGCGGCGATGACCTCGGCGTCGATGCGGTCGGTGATCGTCGGCACGAGAACGCGCGTGCGCTGCATGGCGCCGATCAGCGCCTCGCGCGACATCGGGACGTCGCTCTCGTTGCGTTCGAGGTCGAAAAGCTCCTGCATGCGCATCTCGATCCCCTCCGGAAGGCGGCGGGTGAGGATGACGTGGGGCTTTTCGCGATTCATGGTGCCGTCCGGAATTTTTCTTGTCGCTTCAGGCGCCCGAAGGCGACGCTGGCAGGAAGGGTGTTCCCTACCATGCCGCGGCTCTCCGGTCGCATCGGTTGTTCTTTAGCGCGCTATAAACGTTCCGTTAACGGGCATCGACAAAAAACAGCACAAATTCGAAATGTTCGTGTCCGCCCGGCGCCTGCCTGCGCTACTATGCGCGACACGATTGTCGCGTCGGGTGCAGGAGGCAATGCCGATATGCTGGTTTCCGGTTTCTTGAGTTCTGTCATGCGTTTCCTTCCGGCTCTCGGCCTCCTCGCCAGTCTCGCTACCGCCGCCCGCGCGGACGATGCCAGCCTCACCACCGGCTCGGTGACCAAATTGCCGATTCCGCGCTTCGTCAGCCTCAAGCCGTCGGATACGCCGATGCGCGAGGGGCCGAGCAAGGATCACCGCATCAAGTGGGTGTTCAAGCGCGAGGGCCTGCCGGTCGAGGTTATCGGCGAGCACGAACAATGGCGGCGCATCCGCGATTCGGAGAGCACCGAGGGCTGGGTCTATTTCGGTCGCCTGTCCAACCGGCGCACGCTCATCATCCGCGAGGCGAAGGGCAAGACCCCGCTCGCCATGCTCAAGGAAGCGCAGGACGGCGCACCCGTTGTCGCCAAGCTCGAACCCGGCGTCGTCGCGCATATCGATTCCTGCTCCGGCGGCTGGTGCAAGGTTTCGGTCGAGGGTTATTCGGGCTATGTCGCCAAGGCGATCACCTGGGGCGTCTACCCGGACGAGCAGTTGAAGTAATCCGGGACAAGCGCCCGCGCGGCGCGCTGGCTGCAAGACCTCTTCCGTTTCCGGCGCGCCGATCCACAGGCCGGGTTACTGGGCCTTCGGCGGACAGCAGGTCGTGCCGGAGAGATCGTCAAGGATCGGGCAATCGGGCCGGCCGTCGCCGCTACAGTTCTCCGCCAGATGTTCGAGCGTCCGCTTCATCGCCGACAGCTCGGCGATGCGGGTATCGAGATCGGCGATCTTCGCCGTCACCAGCGTCTTCACATCCGCGCTGGCCCGCTGGCGATCCCGCCAGAGCCGCAGCAGGTTGGCGATCTCGGACACCGAGAAGCCAAGATCGCGCGACCGGCGGATGAAGCGCAGCACGTGCACATCCGCCTCCGTATAGATGCGATAGGCGCCCGAACCTTTGCGCTGGGCAGCTTCGATGAGGCCGGTGCTCTCGTAATAGCGGATCATCTTGGCCGAGACACCGGACGAACTGGCCGCTTCGCCGATATTCATGGGTTCGCTCCAGTGCGAAACAGGGACTTGAACCGCTGCAGGCGCAACGCGTTGGAAACGACGAAGACGCTGGAGAGTGCCATCGCGCCGGCGCCGAGCATCGGCGAGAGGCGGATGCCGAAGCCCGGATAGAGCAGCCCCGCCGCAACCGGAATCAGCGCGGCATTGTAGGCGAAGGCCCAGAACAGGTTCTGCCGGATGTTGCGCATCGTCACCCGCGACAGGGCGATGGCGTTCGGCACGTTGCGCAGATCGCCGGACATCAGCACGACCTCCGCGCTTTCGATGGCGACATCTGTGCCGGTGCCGATCGCGATGCCGACATCGGCCTCGGCGAGCGCCGGCGCATCGTTGATGCCATCACCGACGAAGGCGACGCGATGGCCTGCGGCCTTCAGCCTCTTGAGGACGGCCAGCTTGCCGTCCGGCAGCGTCTCGGCATGGATGCGGGAAATTCCGAGCCGCTTGCCGATCGCCTCGGCAGTGCGCGCGGAGTCGCCGGTGATCATCACGACCTCGATGCCCTGATCGCGCAGGGCACGGATTGCCTCGGGGGTCGTCTCCCGGACCGGATCCGAGACCGCGATGAGGGCAGCGAGCCTGCCGTCTATCGCCGCGAAAAGCGGTGTCTTGCCCGAGGCAGCCATGTCGGCTGCCTGCGCCTCCGCCGGTCGCAGGTCAATGCCGAGGTCCCGCATATGCCGCGCCGAGCCGATCTCGACGCGTCGCCGCTCAATCATGCCGCCGATGCCGAGGCCCGGTCGGGTTTCGACCGCACTGGCCTCACTCGTCGGGATACGGGATTCCCGCGCGGCCGCGACGATGGCCTGCGCGACCGGGTGTTCCGACCGGGCCTCCAGCGCCGCGACGAGACGGTGCACCTCCGTGCGGTCGAACCCGTCGATGACGACGAGATCGGTCATTTCGGGGCGCCCTTTCGTCAAGGTTCCGGTCTTGTCGAGCGCCACGACATTGACCTCGCCGAGCGCCTGCAGCGCATCGCCGCGCCGGAACAGGATGCCGAGTTCAGCGGCCCGGCCGGTGCCGACCATGATCGAGGTCGGCGTCGCGAGCCCCATCGCGCAAGGGCAGGCGATGATCAGCACCGCGACAGCGCTGACGAGCGCGTCCGCCAACGCCGGCGGCGGACCAAGAACCAGCCACAGCGCGAAAGTGATCGCCGCCAGCGCCAGTACCGCCGGCACGAACACCGCCGTGACCCGATCGACCAGCGCCTGGATCGGCAGCTTGCCGCCCTGAGCGCTCTCCACAAGGCGGACGATTTCGGCCAGCACCGTATCCTTGCCGACGCGGGTGGCGCGGAAGGTAAAGCTGCCGCTGGTGTTGACCGTTCCGCCAACGACCGCATCGCCCACCGCCTTGCGGACAGGAAGCGGCTCGCCGGTCACCATCGCCTCGTCGACATGGGAGGCGCCCTCCACCACTTCGCCGTCAACCGCGATCCGCTCGCCAGGCCGGACACGGACGAGATCGCCCACCGCAACCTCGTCGATCGGCAGGACGAGACTCGCGCCATCGCGGACAACCTCGGCGTTCTTCGGCCGCAGGCCCATGAGATGACGGATGGCCGCGCCGGTCTCGCCCTTGCTGCGGGCCTCGAGATAGCGGCCGGCAAGGACAAGCGCGATGATGACGGCCGCCGCCTCGAAATAGATCGACGCCATGTCATCGGGCAGCCAGCCCGGCCGGAACAGCGCGACCACCGAGAAGCCGTAGGCCGCCAGCGTGCCGACGGCGACGAGCGCATTCATTTCCGGCGTTCCGCGGAACAGATTGCGCAGGCCGATCGTGTAGAATCGCCTGCCGGGGCCGAGCATCAGCAGCGTCGTCAACACGAACTGCAGGAGACCGGATTGCCATTCGCCGATTGTTTCGGCGACAAGGTGATGCACGGCCGGGAACAGGTGCGCGCCCATCTCCAAAACAAAGACCGGCAGTGCCAGCAGGATCGCGATCACGGTGTCGCGGCGAAGACGGGAGAGTTCCTGCGCCGCCCATTCCGCCTGCCGATCTCCGGTGTGCTCACGGATCCGGTGCGCGGAATAGCCGATGCCATCCAGCGCGGTTTCAACCGCTCCCTCGGCAAGAAGCCCCGGCACGAAGGTGATACTGGCCCGCCCCGTCGCAAGATTGGCCTCGGCGGCAACAACCCCTGGCAGGCGCATCACCGCCTTCTCGACGCGACCAATGCATGAGGCGCAGGTCATGCCCTCGACCGTCCACTGCGCGGTTTCCTGGCCTGCTGGGTAGCCGGCGGTTGCGAGCACGCCGGGAATGGCAGCCCCCGCGTCCGGCGTTTCCAGTTCGACAGCGGCTGTGTTCGTCGCGAGATTGACGGTCGCGGCGCTGACACCGCTGACTGCCGACAAGGCTTTCTCGACATGCCGCACGCAGGATGCGCAGGTCATCCCCGTAATGGGGATCGTCACCGAATGGGGACTGTTGCTGATTTCGACGGCCATGGCGAACCGCTCCTTCCGCTCATACGGAAGGGACATAGTCCTTCCCATTATTGGAAGGTCAAGGTGCCGCCACCGGTCGCGGCCGCGGCGCGCTGATCTGCTCAATCGATGCGACGAAATCGCCGAACCGCGCGCCTTGAATGGCGATATGCGCGCGCAGCCGCTCGGCCGCGCCCTCGGCATCGCCGGCACGGATCATGGCGACGATGGCCTCGTGCTCCGCCTGCGAAGCGCGCATCCGGTTCCGCACGCGAAGCTGAAGGCGGCGGAACGGCGCGAGGCGCCGGTGCAGGATGGTCGCCTGCTCGGCGAGAAACCGGTTGCCGCTCGCCATATAGATCGCGCGATGGAAGCGCTCGTTGTGAAAATAGTATTGATCGGTGTCGCCAGCCTCCAGCGCCAACCGGCACGCGGCCAGCGCCTCATCGAGTGTCCGCTCGCCTTCCGGCTGGAGGCGCGCGGCAGCAAGGCGCCCGCACATCGCCTCCAGTTCCGCCATGACATCGAACATCTCGATCAGGCGGACGGGGTCTGGCGCGCTGACGACGGCGCTGCGGTGCGGTCGCAACTCCACGAGGCCCGCCGCCGCCAGATGCTGCAGGGCCTCGCGGATCGGCGTTCTGGAAACGCCGAACCGCGCGGCAAGCGCGGTCTCGTCAAGCCGCTCGCCCGGCTGCAACGCACCGGTGGCGATCTCCTCCTCGAGGCGCGCGCGCAAGGTTCCGTTTTCTTTTCTCGCCATCGCTCTTCCGCCCTGTCTTTTATTGTCGCAAACTCATGCTCCGGGCGCAAGAGCTGCAGACGATCACGCGAATTCTGCACGCGTGATTTTTCGAAATGTATACAATTTTCTTGACGGCTTGCTCCGGTGATGAGACTAAAGCCATAGTGAAAAATCATAGAACGGTCGCAGGCTCCAATCCAAGCGGCCCAGATTTGGGAGAACGCGCATGAAACACTTGGGAAAACTCGCCCTTGCGGGCTTCGTCGCTCTCGCCGCCGGTCTTTCCGGCGCCCAGGCGCAACTCGTGCTGAAGGCCTCGCACCAGTTTCCGGGCGGCAAGGGCGACCCGCGCGACGAGATGGTGCAGATCATCGCCCGTGAGGTCGAGAAGGCCAATGTCGGACTGAAGATCCAGGTCTTCCCGGCGCAATCGCTCATCAAGGCCAACGAACAGTGGGGCGCGCTGACGCGCGGCCAGCTCGATCTTTCGTCGTTCCCGCTTGATTATGCCTCGGGCCGCCATCCGATGTTCTCGGCAACGCTGATGCCCGGGCTCGTCGGCAATTTCGACCGCGCCAAGCGGCTCAACAGTTCGGATTTCATGAAGACCATCAAGGCCGAGGTCGACAAGGCCGGCGCGATGGTGATCGCCGATGCCTGGCTTTCGGGCGCCTTCGCCTCGAAGAAGCAGTGCATCCGTGGCCCGGAAACGGTGAAGGGCCAGGTGACGCGCGCCGCCGGCCCCGGCTTCGAGCAGATGCTGGCCGCGGCGGGCGCCTCGATCTCGTCGATGCCTTCGAGTGAAATCTACAACGGCATGCAGACCGGCATTCTCGACGCGACCAACACATCTTCGGCGAGCTTCGTCTCGTTCCGCCTCTACGAGCAGGTGAAGTGCCTGACGGCGCCGGGCGAGAATGCGCTGTGGTTCATGTATGAGCCGGTTCTGATCTCCAAGCAGACCTGGGGCAAGCTCAACAAGGCACAGCAGGACGCACTGATGGCCGCCGCCAAGAAAAGCGAAGAGTACTTCGACGCCGAAATCCGCAAGGGCGATCAGAAGATGATCGACACCTTCAAGAAGGCCGGCGTCGAAATCGCCACGATGACCAAGGCCGATTTCGACGCCTGGCTGAAGATCGCGCAGGAAAGCTCCTACAAGAAATTCGCCGAAAAGGTGAAGGGAGGCGCGGAACTCATCCAGCAGGCGCTGGCCGTCAAGTAACCATCTTTCCGCCGGCGCCCTGTCCGGGCGCCGGCAGCTTTCGCCAGCCGCCGGGCATCGTTTGTCGCGACGCTCCGACCCCTGGCCCGCCAGCCGACAATTCATGGACAGGCCATGATCGAGAAATTCATCCAGAACGTCGACCGGCTGTCCAAGACACTGGCGGTGATTTCCGTCCTGCTGCTGGTGGCCGCCATGCTTGTCGTCTGCCAGCTGATCTTCATCCGCTACGTGTTCCGCTCGCCGACGATCTGGCACACGGATTTCGTCGTCTACGCCGCGACGGCCTCGATCTTCCTCGGCGCGCCCTACGTGCTGCTGACCAAGGGCCATGTCGGGGTGGACGTGATCGACATGCTGCTTTCGGCACCGACCAAGCGACGGCTGCACATCATCGGCGGATTCGCAGGCCTCGCTTTCTGCTTCGGTATGTTCATCGCGAGCACGATCTATTTCACCGAGGCGCTGGAAGGCGGCTGGGACACGCCGGGCGTGTGGAAGATTCCGCTCTGGATCCCCACCCTGCCGATGCCGCTCGGCTTCGGGCTGCTCTCGCTGCAATACGTCGCTGAACTTCTCAAACTGAGGACCGGACCATGAGTGCGGGTTTCGCTGGCGGACTGCTGGTTATCGCCCTGTTCGCCCTGCTCGGCACCGGAATGCCGATCGCCTTCGCCCTCGGGCTTTCGGCCATCGCCGCGCTGATGGTCAGCCAGGGATTCGGCGTCTATTACGTGCTCGCCGAGACGATGTACTCCGGTATCGCCAACCTCGCCTATGTCTCGATCCCGATGTTCGTGCTGATGGGCGCGGCCGTCGCCGCCTCGCCCGCCGGCAAGGACCTCTACGAGGCGCTCGACCGCTGGATGGGCCGTGTGCCGGGCGGGCTTGTGCTCTCCAATATTTCCGCCTGCGCGGTTTTCGCCGGCATGACCGGATCGAGCCCGGCGACCTGCGCCGCGATCGGCAAGATGGGCATTCCGGAGATGACCCGACGCGGCTACCCGCAATCGGTCGCGGCCGGGTCGATCGCCGCCGGCGGCACGCTCGGCATTCTTATTCCGCCGTCGGTGACGATGATCGTCTACGGCATCTCGACCGAGACCTCGATCGGCCGCCTGTTCCTGGCCGGCGTCGTGCCGGGGATCATGCTGACGGTCATGTTCATGATCTGGGCCCTGGTCGACGCCAAGCGGCAGGGTTACGATTTTTCCGCGACATCGCAGGTCTTCTCGATGAAGGAGAAGGTGGCCTCGCTGCCGCGCGTCCTGCCCTTCGTCGCTATCATCATCGGCGTGATGTTCGTGCTCTACGGCGGCGTCGCGACGCCGTCGGAAGCCGCCGGCGCCGGCGCGTTTCTCACGCTCGGCGTGGTGATCGTGCTCTACCGCCTGTTCCGTGCCGGGCCGATCGTGGAGATTTTCGGCACGGCGATGCGCGAGAGCGTGATGATCATGATGATCATGGCCGCCGCGGAACTTTTCGCCTATGCCCTCTCCTCGCTGTTCATCACCCAGACGATCGCCGGCGCCATCGCGGCGATGGAAGTGAACCGCTGGGTGCTGATGGCGATCATCAATCTGTTCCTGCTGGTCGCAGGCATGTTCCTGCCACCTGTGGCGGTGATCGTGATGACGGCGCCGCTCCTGCTGCCGATTATCACGCAGGCCGGTTTCGATCCCTACTGGTTCGCCGTCGTGCTGACGATCAACATGGAGATCGGGCTGATCACGCCGCCGGTCGGGCTCAACCTGTTCGTCATCAACGCGATCGCGCCCAGCATTCCCACCCGCACCGTTCTGTGGGGCGCGCTTCCGTACGTGCTGGTGATGCTGCTGGCGATCGTCATCCTCTGCGCCTTCCCCGAACTTGCCACCTGGCTGCCGGATAGGATCATGGGTCCATCGCGCTGAACCAAGCGATTCAAGTTAGTTGCATTGAAAACTAATTTCTGCCAGATTTTCTCCTCTTTGCGAACGCTTGTTCGCAAAGAATCCTTTCAAGCGTGCGCCGGTTGGTGTTCTCTTGTGGCAACGAGAAAAGAAACTGGAGGAATGCCTATGAAGATCAACCGTCGGTCACTTCTGCTGGGCATGGGCGGCGCCGTCGCCGCGCCGCATGTGATCACCAGCGCCAACGCCCAAGCGGCCGTTACGCTCAAGCTCCATCACTTCCTGCCGCCCGTTTCCAACGCCCACGCGAAGATGCTGGCGCCCTGGGCGAAGAAGGTCGAGGAGGACAGCCAGGGCAAGATCAAAATCGACATCTTCCCGTCGATGCAGCTCGGCGGTACGCCGCCGCAGCTTTACGATCAGGCGCGCGACGGCGTCGTCGACATCGTCTGGACGCTGCCGGGCTCGACGCCGGGCCGTTTTCCCACCACGGAAGTCTTTGAACTGCCGTTCATCTGCGCCGAGAAGGGCATGACGAACGCGCAGGCTGCGCAGGAGTTCGCCGACAAGTTCCTCGACAAGGAGGTCGGAGACGTCAAGCTTCTGTCCTACTGGGCGCATGACGCCGGCGTCATCCATGCCAACAAGCCGGTCAAGACCATGGAGGACCTCAAGGGCCTTCGGCTTCGCAACCCGACACGCCTTGCCGGCGAGGCTCTCAAGGCTCTCGGCGCGACCTCGGTCGGCATGCCCGTGCCGCAGGTTCCGCAGAGCCTTGCGCAGAAGGTCATCGACGGCGCCGTCATCCCGTGGGAAGTCGTTCCGGCGGTGAAGGTCCACGAACTCGTGAAGTATCACACCGAGATTCCGGGTTCGCCGACGCTCTATTCCGCGAGCTTCTTCCTGGCGATGAACAAGAAGAAGTACGAAGCCATGCCGGCCGACCTGCGGGCGATCCTGGACAAGAACTCCGGCGCGGCGTTCGCGCAGCGCGCCGGGCGGATGTGGGACGAGCAATCGGCTGTCGTGCGGGCAATGGTGGTCAAGCGCGGCAACGTCATCGACAAGATCTCGACCGAGGAAAAGGCGCGCTGGATCAAGGCGACTGCAGGCGTCCATGACGCGTGGGTCGCCGAGATGAAAGCCAAGGGCCTCGACGGAAAAGCGCTGATCGCAGCGGCCCGGGCACTGGTTGCCAAATACGACAAGGCCTGACAGGGACGTTTTAGGGCTGAAGCGAACGCCTGCCGGATCCATCCCGGCAGGCGATTTTATCGGTGTTGCCACGGGGGAGACAGATGGCGGACGCTGTGGATACGGCCGATCCCGGGACGCGCCGGCGGCTTGAAATCATCACGGGCTGGATTGCCATCGGCGGCGGCGTGCTGACGCTGGCGGTTTCGATCCTGGTTGTCGTTTCCGTGCTCGGGCGCTGGCTTCTGAGCGCGCCGATCAACGGCGATTTCGAGTTCGTCGAGATCGTGACAGCGCTGGCAGTCTTCTCCTACCTGCCGCTCACGCAGGCGCGGCGCGGGCATATCATGGTCGATACCTTTACCATGCGCTTCAGCGCCCGCACGCGCGACCTGATCGATGCGTTCTGGGATCTCGTCTATGCGGCGATGCTCGGCTTCTGCGCCTACTCCCTGTTCTTCGGCACGGCGAACATGTTCAGCAACGGCCAGACGACAATGCAGCGACAAATGCCGATCTGGCCCAACATCGGCCTTTCGGCAATTCTGTGCACGTTCGCCGCGCTCGTCGGGGTGTTGACGGCGCTATCCCTTTATCGCCGCGCAACGGGAGGGACGCAGGCATGAGCGGGACGTCCATCGCCCTCGTCGGCTTCGCCGTCATGCTGCTGATCATCGCCTTGCGGGCGCCGATCGGCCTCGCAATGCTCATCGTCGGAACCGGCGGCTACATCTACCTCGCGGGCGAGCTGGCGTTCTTCAACTACATGAAGACGAACCCCTATTACCAGTTCGCGAACTATACGCTCTCCGTCATCCCGCTGTTCATCCTGATGGGCGCCCTGGCCGAGAGAGCCGGCATCGCCGGCGACCTGTTCAAGGCGGCCGAGCGCGCGTTCCGCAACATGCGCGGCGGCCTCGCCATGGCCGTGATCGGCGCCTGCACCGCTTTCGGCGCCATCTGCGGCTCTTCCGTCGCCACCACCGCGACCTTCGGGCG
>JAVTWI010000157.1:0-10831 GCA_032229845.1 Rhabdaerophilum sp. | reverse complement strand
CGCGCTATGCCTCGCTGCCCAACATCATGAAGGCGAAGAAGAAGCCGCTCGACGAAACCTCCCCCGAAGCGCTCGGCGTGGACGTCTCGCCGCGCCTCGAGGTGCTGAAGACGACGGAGCCGCCGACCCGCAAGGCCGGCGTCAAGGTCGCCTCGGTCGAGGAATTGATTTCCAAGCTCAAGAACGAAGCGGGAGTGCTCTGATATGGCCGTTCTGGTTCTCGCGGAACACACCAACACCGCCCTCAACGACGCCACGGCCAAGGCCGTCTCGGCCGCCGCCGCGATGGGCGGGGATATCCATGTGCTGGTCGCCGGCTCGGGTGCGAAGGCCGCCGCCGATGCCGCCGCGAAACTCGCGGGCGTTGCCAAGGTCCTGCTCGCGGAGAGCGCCGATCTTGCCCATGGCCTCGCCGAGCCGGTCGCGGACCTGCTGGTGAGCCTTGCCGGGGGCTACGACGCGATTGTCGCGCCGGCCACCGCCAACGGCAAGAACATCCTGCCGCGCGCGGCGGCGCTGCTCGACGTGCAGGTGATCTCGGCCGTCACCAAGGTGATCTCGGCCGATACCTTCGAGCGGCCGATCTACGCCGGCAACGCGATCCAGACCGTGAAGTCGAAGGACGGCAAGAAGCTGGTCTCGATCCAGCCGGCGAGCTTCCAGGCCGCTGGCGCGGGCGGCTCGGCGGCGGTCGAGACAGTTGCGGCTCCGGCAGGCTCGGGCGCCTCGAAGTTCGTTTCGGAAGAGGTCTCGAAGTCGGACCGGCCGGAACTCGCCTCGGCGAAGATCATCGTCTCGGGTGGTCGCGCGCTCGGCTCGTCGGAGAAGTTCCGCGAGGTGATCGAGCCGCTCGCCGACAAGCTTGGCGCAGCCGTGGGCGCCTCGCGCGCGGCGGTCGATGCCGGTTATGCCCCGAACGATCTGCAGGTCGGCCAGACCGGCAAGGTCGTGGCCCCGGCGCTCTACATCGCCTGCGGCATTTCGGGCGCGATCCAGCATCTCGCCGGCATGAAGGACTCGAAGGTGATCGTCGCGATCAACAAGGACGCCGAAGCCCCGATCTTCCAGGTCGCGGATTACGGTCTTGTCGCCGATCTCTTCGAGGCCGTGCCGGAAATGACGAAGGCTTTGTGAGCGCTTTTCACATTTTGTAAGAATATGGCCTTCCGGCGCTTGAGCCGGAGGGCTTGAATGGCCTAGCCTCCGTTTCCGGGGTTCAGGATGAAGAGAAGACGATGGGCAGCGACATTCGCAAGGTTGGCGTGATCGGCGCGGGACAGATGGGCAGCGGCATCGCCCATGTTTCCGCAGTGGCGGGGTTTGATGTCGTTCTCAACGACATCAGCGAGGAGCGCGTCCAGTCCGGCCTCGCGACCATCAACGGCAACCTCTCGCGTCAGGTGCAGAAGGGCGCGCTCGAAGACGGGGCTCGCAAGGCCGCGCTCGACCGCATCCACGGCAGCGCCGACATGGACGCCCTCGCCGATTGCGACCTCGTGATCGAGGCGGCGGTCGAGAACGAGGAGATCAAGCGCAAGATCTTCCAGCAGCTGACGCGCAACCTGAAGCCGGACGCCGTCGTCGCCTCCAACACCTCGTCGATCTCGATCACGCGGCTCGGCGCCTCGACAGGCCGGCCCGAGCACTTCATCGGCATCCATTTCATGAACCCGGTGCCGGTGATGCAGCTCGTCGAGCTGATCCGCGGCATCGCGACCGACGACGAGACCTTCCGCAAGAGCCAGGATTTCATCCAGAAGCTCGGCAAGACCGTGACGATGAGCGAGGATTTCCCGGCCTTCATCGTCAACCGCATCCTGCTGCCGATGATCAACGAGGCGATCTACACGCTCTACGAGGGCGTCGGCACGGTCGAGGCCATCGACACGGCGATGAAGCTAGGCGCCAACCACCCGATGGGCCCGCTGCAGCTCGCCGACTTCATCGGCCTCGACACCTGCCTGTCGATCATGCAGGTGCTGCACGATGGGCTGGCGGACAGCAAGTATCGCCCCTGCCCGCTCCTGGTGAAATACGTCGAGGCCGGCTGGCTCGGCCGCAAGACCAAGCGCGGCTTCTACGATTATCGTGGCGAGAAGCCCGTTCCGACGCGGTGAGGAAAAGCGCGATGGGCGAGCCATTGCGCATTCGGACGGCAACCAAAGCCGACCTTCCCGCCCTGATCGACCTTTACCGGCACCTCATCGTCGCCGACACGCCTTGCACCGAGGATCGGGCACCGGTCATTTTCGAGCAATTCCTCCGCTACCCCGGCAGCGCTATTCTGCTGGGTGAATGCGGGCAAGACCTCGCCGCCAGTTGCACGCTGGTCGTCATTCCGAATTTGACGCGCGGCGGGAAACCCTACGCGCTGATCGAAAACGTCGTGACCCATGCCGACTTCCGAAATCGGGGATTCGGCAAGTCATTACTGCACGCAGCGACGGAGCACGCGTGGAAGGCCGGTTGCTATAAGGTGATGCTCATGACGGGATCGAAAAGAGCCTCGACCCTGGCCTTCTATGAAGCGGCAGGCTTTGAACAGTCGAAGACAGGCTTCCAGATTCGCCGAACTGCGCCGAGAGAGGATTAGCCCCCCTTCACACGCACGTCATATCGGCCCTACACTTATCGCATCGCGGCGTGCGGCTCGATTCGTGCGCTCGCCTTGAGAACAAAAGAGCAAGTGCCTTCAGGAGAAAGTGCCTTCATAGCGTCGGGAACAGCGTAGCATCATCCAGCGTCTCATCGGGGGTATGCGTGACACTGCAATTCAGCCCTGCAAGACTTGTTGGCCCTGAAGGGCATGTCGGCCCTGCCAGATCCGCCGCGGCCGGCCCGCAGCATCCGGCCTCGCCCGAGGCCTGCCCCGCCCTCGTCCTCAACGCTGATTACCGCCCGCTCTCCTATTACCCGCTGTCGCTGTGGTCCTGGCAGGATACCGTGCGCGCCGTGTTCATGGACCGGGTGAACATCATTGCCGAATACGATCGTGCGGTGTCATCGCCTTCGTTCTCGATGCGGCTGCCGAGCGTCGTCTCGCTCAAGACCTACGTAAAGCCCGCGCGCACGCCCGCCTTCACGCGGTTCAACGTCTTCCTGCGCGATCGCTTCACCTGCCAGTATTGCGGCGCGCACGAGGAGCTGACCTTCGATCACGTCATCCCGCGCTCGAAGGGCGGCCTCACCACCTGGGAGAACGTCGTCGCCGCCTGCTCGCCCTGCAACCTGCGCAAGGCCGACCGCATGCCGCACGAAATCGACATGCTCCCCTTCCAGCCGCCTTTCGCCCCGAGCGTACAGGACCTGCATCGCAACGGCCGGCTGTTCCCTCCGAATTACCTGCACGAAAGCTGGTTCGACTATCTCTACTGGGATTCGGAACTGGAGCCGTGAGGCCTCACCGGGTGGTGAACTTGCGCGCGGAAGCGAAATAGAACCCCGCGATCACCAGCGAGACCACCGCGTTCCACCCGGCGAAGGAGAGGCCGAGAATGCGCATCGGCGCCTCATTGCACAACACGACGCGCGCGGTGTTCAGCGACTTGCGGAAATCCTCGATGTTCACCGCACCGGTGTTGACCCGCCCGCCGCAGTCCGCCGGGCCGGCCCAGAACTTCCACTCGACGCCGGCGTGATAGGCACCAAGCCCAGCCGAGACGAGAAACAGCAGCCCGAGAAACCCCGCCGCCGCGATCACCGCCATCCGCGCTTCCGGCTGGCGCATCCGGACAAAGCCCGTCACCACGATCGGCAACGCGAGATAATACGGCCAGCGCTCGATGAGGCAGAGCTTGCAGGGCACGTAGCCGAGCCCCAGTTCGGAGAACCACGCGCCGGCGATCGTCGCCGCCGCGAGCACCGTCGCGAGGATGAACAAGCCGATGGCACTGTCGAGAATCCGCGTCATATCGCCTCAGAACAGGAACTTCGCCACGACGAACCCGCCGATGATCGCAACAAGCGTCACGATTCCGACCAAAGTGAGGTTGTTTTCGATGAAACGGCGCAAGGGCACGCCGAAGCGGTTCATGATGCCAGCCACGACGAAGAACCGCGCCCCGCGCGTCAGTAGCGAGAGCAGCACGAACAGCGGCAGGTTATAGCCGGCGAGCCCGCTCGCGATCGTCACGAGCTTGAACGGGATCGGCGTGAACCCCTTGATCAGAATGATCCAGTGCCCGTGCTTCTGATAGAGCTCGCGGAACGCCTCCATCTTGTCGCCGTAGCCGTAGAATTTGATCAGCCACGCACCGAGCGTATCGTAGAGCAGCGCCCCGATCGCATAGCCGAGCAGCCCGCCGAGTACGGAGGTGATCGTGCAGATGAGGGCATAGCGCCAGGCCTTTTCGGGCTTGGCCATCGCCATCGGGATCAGCATCACATCCGGCGGGATGGGGAAGAACGAGCTTTCAGCGAAGGATACCGCGCCAAGCGCCTGCGGCGCCCTTGGCGAGCGGGAAAGCGAAATCGTCCAGTCGTAGAGTGCTTTGAACATGCGAGCCGGATTAACGGCCCGGCCGGGGAATGTCCATCGGCGGATGCGGCGCGCGACATCACGTCCCGTTGACGAGCGGCCGTTGACCCGCGCCAAATCGCCGTGTTAGGCGAAAGGCCTCATCGGGCTCCCCGATGCCCCTGTGGCGGAACTGGTAGACGCGACCGACTCAAAATCGGTTTCCGCAAGGAGTGCTGGTTCGATTCCGGCCAGGGGCACCATCGGTTTTATCTAATTATATCAATGACTTATTTGAATTGCATAGCCCCGAAATGTCCGGGACTCGGCGGTGATGGTCCCGAAAACACGTTCTCGCAGGGTTAGAAAATCGGCCGTTTTGGCCGCCAAATTCAGGGCCATTTCTGGGCCCCGAAGTCGGAATATGTCACTTTTTGTAGACAGAACCTGGTGAGAACGGCTTCGCACTTCAACAGAACGGTTCGCAGGAATTGGGGATATCTGCAGGAGCTAAACAACCACGCAGGATCTCGGCGGTGCTGTTCGTTTTTCGACGATAAACGCGTATCGATACGGGGTCACGGCAAGGCTCGGAAGAAGCGCGCAACGCAAAGTCCCTGTCCGCCATACGGTAAGATTGCGCGATGCCGACCACCGTGAGATGACGTGGTCACGGATCACCGAAAAGCCTGCGGAGAGTTGCGAGACCATGAAATTTTCCCGTCGCGACGTTGTTGCCGGGCTGGGCGCATTGGCTATCTCGGCAAAGGCCGGCAGCGCGCAAACCCAGCAGCGCATCATCATGAATGATGCCAGTCGCCTCAACCCCACGCCGCTTTTTCGGCATTGGCATGTCCGTTCCGGCGAGGCTGATTTCATCGCTGCGCTCAGGCGAGAGCTGAAGGATGCTGCGGCAGCGCGCCGCGCCGTCGCGATCGGTGCCGCGCGCCATTCGATGGGCGGGCAATCGCTGATCCGCAATGGCGTGGCAATGACTTTCGATATTGATCAATGCGAACTCGATCACACCGCCAAGACCTACCGCGTCCATGCCGGCACGCGCTGGCATCAGGTAATCGCGCATCTCGACCCGGCGGGTTTTTCGCCGGCGGTGATGCAATCGAACAGCGATTTCGGGGTCGGGGCGACCTTTTCGGTCAACGCGCATGGCTGGCCGACGCCCTATGGCCCTTTCGGCTCCACGGCCCGGTCGATCCGACTCATGCTGGCGGATGGCTCGATCGTCACCTGCTCGCGCACCGAGAATGCCGAGCTTTTCGCCCTCGCCATGGGCGGTTACGGGCTGATCGGCGTGATCCTCGATCTCGAGGTCGAGATGGCGGAGAACATGCTTCTCAAGCCAAATCTGGAAGCCATGCCGGCGGGGGATTTCGCGAAACGCTTTATCACCGCCGCCAACGACCCGGCCGTGCCGATGATCTATGGTCGGCTGAATGTCGAGCGGGAAAAATTCTTCTCGGAAGCCTTGCTCGTATCATGGCGGAAGGAGCCGACGCCGGCTGCCGGTTTGCCACCGCCAGCGCGCAGCGGCGCGCTGACGGGCATTTCGCGCCAAATCTACCGTGTGCAGGTCGGCCGCGAATGGGGCAAGAGCCTGCGCTGGTTTGTCGAGCGCTCGCTTGCCCCGATGTTGTCCGATGGCGTCGCGACCCGCAACCGGCTGATGAACGAGCCGGTGCTCAATCTCGAGAACCGAGACCGCCAGCGCACGGATATCCTGCACGAGTATTTCGTGAGTCCCGAGCGCTTCAACGACTTCCTGGAAGGATGCCAGCGCATCATTCCCAAGGCCTCGGCGGAGTTTCTCAATGTCACGCTGCGGCACGTGAAACGTGATCCCACCAGCGTCCTGTCCTTCGCCACGACCGACAGGATCGCGGCGGTGATGTCGTTTTCGCAGAAGGTCAATCCCAATGGCGAGACCGATATGGTCCGGGTCACCGAGGAATTGATCGACCTCGTCGGTTCGATCGGCGGGAGCTTCTATCTGCCCTATCGGCTTCATGCCCGGCCAGACCAACTCGCCCGGATCTACCCGGAGGCGCAGCGTTTCGCCGAGCGCAAGCGGCATTATGATCCCGGGCTTCTGTTCCAGAACACGATGTGGAACACCTATTTCAACGCGTAAGAAGGAGCCCCCCGATGCTACTGCGCTGGATCTGTGCCGGCTATTGCCTCGCGCTGCTTTTCGCCGGGCTGCTCAATTATATTCCCGGCCTGACGGATGCGCAGGGACGCGCGTTCGGGATTTTCGCGCTCGATATCTATGACGACATGCTCCATTGGACCTCCGCCGCCTGGGCCGGCACCGCGGCTCTTGTCTCGAAGCGCGCGAGCGAGATCTTCCTCAAGGTTTTCGGCACGCTTTATCTTGCCGATGGCGCATTAGGGCTTGCCACCGGCTCCGGCTATCTCGATCTCGGCATCCTGATCTACGGTGTGCAAGCCTTGCCTTTCACCTTCAAGATACTCGCCAATCTCCCGCATATCGCACTCGGAGGTTTCGCGGTTTTTGCCGGCATGTTCCTCATGCGCAGGCCAGAGGCGGTATAAATGGGGGCCATGCGGCGCCTTCTCAAATGGCTTGGCCTTGCGGCGGGTTTGATGCTGCTCGCTGCGGCCATGCCCATTGCCTACATCGAGACGCAGTGTTTCGACAGCCTGCCCAAGGAGGCTTCCAACTATCGTCCGATCCTGCCGCTGGAGGAGCGACGCGCGCTGGCCGATACCTTCCTGACCTATCCGGAATGGTCGATCGTTCATGCCTACGAGGATCTCGCTGTGGTCTCCCGCAGAAGCGGCGAACACGCTTTTGCCTATACCGGCGCCATCAGAGGTTATTGGACGAACCTCTGCTCGCTCGCGGCGAAAGCTTCCGCCAAGGGACCAGTTGCGATTGATGTCAAGGCGATGCTCTATATCATCGGTGTTAGTTTCTCGGTCGAATTGGGCATCAAGGGCCTTTACGAGACGACGTTCGGCCGTCTGGCATGGATGGCGGCGGGCGATAGCGCGACAGCGGAGGATCGTTTTGCGCATGATCTCGCGGAAGATTATGCCGCTTTCCTGCGCCAGACACCCTGGTATGAATATCCTTTCGGCAAAAGACTGGTGGAGTTCTGGCGGGACGTGCCGCTGACCTCGCAGGCCATGATCCGCGCGCTCGAGAGACGCTTCGCGCTCAGCCTCGAATGGGGCGCGAAATCACTCTATGCCCGCCTGATGGCATTGGCTGCCGATCTTGCCCCGGCGAAGCTGACCCTGCGCTGCGTCATCTCCGCGCTCGATGACAGTGAGGTCGCATCCGGCGGCCCGATCCGCCTGATCGAGCGCCGCGAGGATGGTTCCGTCATCATCGAGACGCCGCGCTACCGCGCCTTCACCGCGATCCTGCTCGACCAGCTGAACAAGGGCCGGCACATCATCGAGATCGCTGGCAATGACCACATCTTCGTGACCGTGATCGTGCCGGAAGGCTGGGCCAAGCCGCCCGTCGACGCGGAAGCCCTGTTTGCCGTTCCGGTCCAGGCACGCCCGGGCTGGGCGCGGCGCGGCCTCTATCTTCCGGTTGCGCGGCTCGGCGGACTGGTTCGCGATGTCCGCGCGGCGGGCGGCAGTTTCGAGCATGCCTATGATTATTGACGCGGGTCATGTGGGTTGGCATGTGCTTCTGCGTGCTGCCGGAACGGCGCTCGTGCTCTGGTTCGGCGCACTTCTCGCGCTGCCATTCGCTTCGGAAGCCTCGCGAAACGTGACGCTTTTCGCGATCAGCGAGGCCGACGCTCTTAGGGCCATCGCAAGCGCGGATGTCGATATTCTCGGTGGAAGCGGGCGCGTCTTCCGGTTGCGGGGTCGCGCGCCCGGCTTCGCATCAAGGCTTTATGCCTCCGGTCGCGTTGTCATCCTCGCCGGCAATAGTGGGGGGTGCGGGATTGCGCGGCAGCGCTGACGCCCAATTCCTTCGACGGATGCCAGCGCTGCATGACGACGGGCCAAGATGAATTGGAATGATTCACTGTGCGTGAGACCGAGCACAGATTGTGTGTGGCGGCGCCTATGATCGGCCGCCGGTCTGTTGAATTGCGGACCTGTTCTCACGAGGTTCAGCCCGAAAAAAAGTGACATATTCCGACTATGGGGCTGTCCGTCGTCAGGCCGAATGGGACAAGAGGAGCGTTTCAGTAAGGGAGGCTCTGCTCCATCTGGATTGAAGGTTATGCCGCGCTTCGCTGATGCTGCAAACGGCGATTGGCGATGGAGAGATCGAGATTGGGAGGGTTTGAGAGCAACGCCGGAGGCTCAGGGCTTCTTTGTCGCTTCAGCCAGTTGCGCCTCCAGCTCGGTAATGCGGGCATCGCGCTCGGCGAGGGCGCGGGCGACATCCTCCGCTTCAAAGCGCTGGGGAATATGTTGCGGGCAATTCGCATCCCAGGCCGCAACGCTGAAAACCAGCACCTGCTCGGGTCGTGCTGCATAATGCGCTGGCATCAGACGTTCGACGACAGCAGGGCTTTCCTCCATCACACGGGCTGTGCCCCAGATCTTGATCCGCCGGCGGTGGGCATAATCCATCAGGAAGATGAAGGCCTTCGCATTCTCCTCCAGATTGCCCTGCGTGATGAACTGCCGGTTTCCCTTGAAGTCCGCGAGCGCCAGTGTCGTCTCGTTGAGGACATGGAGGAAACCCGGCGGACCGCCGCGATGCTGGATATAGGGCTGCCCCTCGGCATTGGCGGTGGCAAGGTAGAAGCTTCGCACGGTACCAATGAAGCTTTCCAGATCAGGCGTGATGGTCGTCTGCCAGCCTCCCCGCGCTTCCATCTGTTCGTAGCCATGGCGCGAGCCCTTGCGCTGCTGGATCGCCTTGACGGTTTGCGTAAAGGCGATATCGCTTGATGGTTTCTGGCTCATCGCACTCTCCTGAAAAACCCGAAAGTTGTCGCCACACCGGGCCCCGGTTGCTCGCGCTGCGAGGCCATGACCGCAGCCGTTGAGGCCGAGGTAGCCTCGAGCGCAGCGGGCCCCGCCGCAGTCAGGCGAAGGAGGTCCGGCACGGCGCTGCCCTGCTTCTTCACGGCACCGAGCAGGAACTGGGCAGCGGATTGCGCGGCGTCAATGAAGGCGGGATTCGGGACATGGGGCGCTCCTCCTTCGAGGCACGACGGGCGCGTGCTTCACGAAACGGAAGATGGCCGCTCTCATCGAAAATGATAATATAAGAAATTAGACCATCATTATTGCATAAATCGGGATAATAATATGGATCGCTTCGACGCTATCGGCGCCTTTGTCGCTGTGACCGATCATAAGGGCTTCGCGCCGGCGGCCCGCAAGCTCGGCCTCTCGACCTCTGCGATCACCCGGCATGTCTCGGCGCTGGAAGAACGCCTCGGGGTCCGTCTCCTCAACAGGACGACACGCGCCGTGAGCCTGACGGATGCGGGGCAGCGCTTTCTCGAGCGCAGCCGCCGCATTCTTGCTGACCTCGATGAGGCCGAACAAATGGCCGAGAGCGAGCGTGGCGAGCCCATGGGGCGCTTCGTGATTTCCGCGCCCCTGGTCTTCGGGCGGTTGCATGTCGCGCCGTTGATCTGCGAGTTCATGAACCTTCATCGCAAGCTTCGCGCCGAACTTCTGCTGTCGGACCGGATGGTCAACCTGGTGGAGGATGGCGTGGATGTTGCGATCCGTATCGGCCATCTCACCGATTCTGGCGACATCGCCCGCAAAGCCGGTGCCGTCCGCCGCGTGCTCGTGGCTGCGCCGGCTTACCTTGCAGAGGCAGGCACGCCGGATTCACCCGAAGCGCTGCAGGATCATCAGCTGATCGCCTTCACCCCGCTCACAGCCCCGCAGGTCTGGCAGTTTCAGCGACAGGGCGAAATCCTCGAGATCGAAACAAGCCCCAGTTACGTGACGAACAGCGCGGACGCTGCCATCTGGCATGCCGCGCAAGGCGGCGGAATCACGATGGCGCTGTCGTATCAGGTCATGGATCACGTGCGCGACGGACGGCTCAAACTCCTGCTGCCAGCCTTCGAGCCTGCGCCGTATCCGGTGCACTTCGTCTACCCGAGTTCGAGACTGCTTTCGCTCAAGGTCCGGGCCTTTCTGGCGCATACCATTGCCACCCGGGACTGGAATTTTCTCAGTCTTCAGGAATAAATTCGTCGCTCCGGTTGCCCGCCCCATGGCATGCCATGGCAGAGAGGAGCCTCGAAACCGACGTCAATGCGAAAAACGCCGACGCTGAAAGCCGAACGTCTGGCCTCGTTCGATCGCGGTGAAATTCGCGCACCCCCAGCAAGGTACCGATCGCGCAGAGCTTGATCGCCATGGCTGCGGACAGGGGCG
>JAVTWI010000156.1:0-11057 GCA_032229845.1 Rhabdaerophilum sp. | reverse complement strand
CGGTCGTTCGCGGGAAGCAATGGCGGTCTTAGAAGCAGACATTGATAGAACGTGTTTGCCTCCAGAAAACCCGGGACGGGCGCGGATGCCTCGCGTTTAACAAGTTGACCTTTTGCAGATGTATTCCGCCTCGGCCATCATTGTGCAATCCGGGCCGACATCAGGAGTATGTGAGCGCCTTGCAGCCGCCACCCAGCCTCAATGGGCTCGTATGGCTGGCAACAGAAGGATTGGCGCATAGAGAATGGCAAAACCGAGAAACCCGAGGCACCAGAGCAGCCCCGAAACCGGCAGCAGCCACATCGTCGTCTCGGGCATCAAGGCAACGGCGATCCGCGCCAGAGTGGACAACCCGATGGCGCAGTAAAGCATTGCCGTGCCCAAGGGCGCGGTCAGTGGCCTGCCGGAATGCCCCCGGCTCGCACGCGTCATGATGGCAAGCGTCATCAACCCGATCGCGCCTGCCGTCCAGGCGTGGATCGCCGCCTGGTGCCAACCGTGATCTCCGGTGAGAATTGCCATCCCCCCGAGCAGGAATCCGAGCGGAATGAAGGCATAGGCCGCGTGCAGCACCGTGACCAGCGGTTCGGCCAGGGTCCGGTCCGGCGCCCAGCGCGCCAGCCGGACGGCATGGATACCGCCAGCCCCCAGCAGGACCATGCCCAGCGGAATCGCAACCGGGCCGGCGAGCGGCGCGATCACCCAGGCCGCGAGAGCAAAGCCGCCGATGCCCATCGAGAGGATGTCAAAGCGCCCGAACTCCTTCGGTTCCCGGCCCGGGTTCTCGCGCTTGATCCAGCTTCGGGTAAAACTGGGGACGACCCTGCCGCCGACGATCATGATCAGCATCACCGTCGCCGCGATGCCGAGCCTTGTCGCCAGATCGCTGCGGCCGTAGTGCGCGGCTTCGTAATGGAACCCGATCTGCGCTAGGATGATCAGGACCAGTGCAACGAGAATCTTGAGGTTGCGCCAGTTGCGGCCGGCAATAATCTCCCGCGCCATAACTCCCAGAAGCGAGAGCGGAAACAGGAGCGTGCCCGCCGCCAGCACCGGCGGCGAGAGGCCGGGCGAGACCAGGATGATTCCTCGCGCCAGAAGCCAGAGTGCGAACAGCCCCGCCAGCGGCCAGCCGACGACCGGTAGCCGCCCGGTCCAGTTTGGCACCGCCGTCAGCAGGAAGCCGGCGATAACCGCCGGGACATAGCCGAACAGCAATTCGTGGATATGCCAGTTTACCGGTGACAGCGCGCTCGGTACCGCGAGGAATCCAAGGTACCATGGAGTCCAGAGGGCGATCAGCAAGGCCGCGAGCACACCAGCGGAAAAGAAGAACGGTCGGAAACCGTAGCTCAGGAAAGCCGGCCCGCGCCAGGCTCGGACCTGTTGCATTGTTGTCGCCATGAACGTTTGTCCGTGAATGTTGGTTCCGTGAGAATGCCGCCGTATCGACGGCATTTAAAAATTGACGTTTTAAGTCTGATTATCTCGAATCCGCTGCTGCGGCCTTGCGGGATATCAAATCCGCCATCAGCACTGCGGCTTGCCGATCGTTGCCGGATCGGAAAGCCACGGCCAGTATCGCCATAGCCAGATGAGAAAGGCTCCCGCCCAGAGCACGGAGGCAACAAGGTGCATTCGCCCCGGAAGAGAAAATCCGAATTCCGGGGCGATCCGGCCGATCACACTGGTCACCAGCAACAGGAGTGCAAGGCGCGTTGACCGGTCGAGCCCGAGCGGGCGGCCCGTGTGGAGCAACCCCGCGAGGGCGAAGACCGCGAGCACGCCGAGACCCAGTCCGCCCATGAAGGCGGTATGCAGGCCGGCGGCCTCCGAGACTGGTGCGCCAAGTCGCGCGCATCCAATCGCAAGCAGACCAGCCCCGGCGAGCGCGGCCGAACCGCCGAGCGCGAGGATTTCGACGCGTGCGGCTTCCCGACCGATGAAGGCTTCCGCCACGCGGTCCATGAAAGCCGCACCGGCGGCAATTGCCAGATAGCCGGTTATCGGGGGGGATAGTCCCGCGAGTTCGCCCAGGATCAGCAACGCTAGCAACCCCGGCGCCAGATTGACCCGGCCTGGATGCGGCCGATACGGAGAGGTCGCCTCGCTTGGATCCAGCACCAGATTGGTGATCGGCGGCGTAATGCGGGCCAGCGCCAGCGCCAGCAGTGCGAGGAAGGAAAAGCCGCCAAGCCGCAACGCGGTCTGCGCCAGTTCAATCCCGCCCGACAGGAACGCGAAGCGGGCCGCGCCCGCTGCCACGGCCAGCGCGCCGAGCCAGAACAGAAATGCGAGCAGCCGGTCGGTCCGCCTGATCAGCGAGACCCGCAGGATGAGCCAGCAGAGATAGGCGAGCCAGCCGAAATCGGCCACCCCTGCGAGAGCCAGAAGGACTTCGGCCCCGGCCAGCCCCGCGAGCCGGGCCAGTCCCCATAGGCCGGCGAGCGCGAACAGAACCCGTCCGCGCGGGCGCGGTGTATCCGTCCATTCCGGTACGGCGGTGGTGGTGAAGCCGATCAGCGCCGCTCCGAAGGAGCCGAAAATCATTTCCTGCGCGTGCCAGAGCGAAGGCGGCATGGTGCGCGCCAGCGGCAGATCGAAGCCGTAGACCGCCACCCAGAGAAATGGCCAGAACGCGGCATGAAGCGCTGCGAGCGGAAAGAACAGCCGCAAACCCTCGTCGCCGAGAACATGCACGACCGAAGGCCGGGGGGCTGGGTGAGCCATCAGCATCATGCGATCCGACGCTCGTCGACATCGTGAAGATGACGAAACAGCGGATCCTGCTTCAAGAACCGCTGCGTTTGGGCAAAGATGGCTTCGTCCGCCCGCTCGCCCGGCTCACCTGACAGGCGGCGCGTGCCGGAAATGCCGCGTCCGCTCACTTCCATGACCGCGACACGATGCGCGATGCGGCCTGCTTCCATCAGGTCATGCGTGACGAACAGGGCCGCGAAGCGTGCCGCGCGCGCGGCTTCGATCACGATATCCTGCATCCGCCGCTTCAGCGCGACATCGAGCGCGGTGAACGGCTCGTCGAAATAAAGAAAATCAGGCTCCGCCACCAAGGCTCGCGCGATCGCTGCGCGCTGACGCATCCCGCCCGAGAGTTCCGCAGGGAATTTATCGAGATCGTCGGGCTCGAGCGCGACGCGGCGGGCTGCGGTCTCCACCCTGGCGTGCCGCTGCTTCCGCGGCAGGCCCATGATACGAAGCGGATAGGCGATGTTGTCGCGTGCGGTAGCCCAGGGCATCAGGCGCGGTTCCTGAAACACCATGCCATGACGGGAATAGCTTGTCCGCACCCGGCCGCGCAGTGGTTCGATGATCCCGGCAGCGATATGCACCAACGTCGATTTCCCGCAGCCGGAAGGCCCAACCAGCGCGACGATCTCGCCCGGTTCGACCGCGAGATGAATATCGTCAAGCACGGTGCGGCCGAGGTAGGCATGGCCGATATCGTCGAGTTCGAGCGCGCTCACCGCCTCACTCCCCAGGGTCTTGCCGCCTCGCGCCAGCGCTCGAACTCTGCCCGGAGCGGGTGAATGACGCCATATTCAACAAGGATCAGCCCCCCTACCGCGATCAGCACCCAGGCCAGGGCCGTGACGACATCAAGATTGGCGCGGGCACTGGCCAGGGCGCCACCGATGCCGCCGGTATTGGCAAGGAGCTCCGCCATCACCGCCACCGTGAAGGAGGAACCAAGCGCCACGGCCAGCGCCGGAAAGAGATGCGCCGCCATGTGCCGCAGCGCGAGCGTGTTGAGCCGTTGCAACCGCCCGGCGCCAAAGGCTTTCGCCATGTCGTCGAGCCCGCGATCCCGCGTTGCCGTCCCCTCGGCCGCCCCAATAAAGACGAGCGGCAACCCGGCGACGATGACGGTCGTGATTACTGTCCCGTCCGTCGAGCCGAACCAGATCATCGCCAGTACGATCCAGGCGATGGGAGGAACGCCAAGCAACACGGTGAGCAGTGGGCGCGCGAGCCGCATCGTCGCCGGGGAATAGCCGGCGACAAGCCCGGCGAGGCTGCCGATCGCGGCGGCGATACCGAAGCCCTCCAGCGCCCGCAGGGCGGTACGTCCGGCGATTTCCCAATGACGCGGTTCGGCCAGCAATGCGACGACTGCCCGGGCCGTGGCGAGCGGAGTCGGCAGGATGAAATCGCCATAGGTCTCGTGTCCGGCCTGCCAGAGCGCCGCAAGCAGCGACAGCCCCGCGACTCCCGCCCAGCCGGACCAGAAGAAGCAGCCGATACGGCCCAATCTGTCGAGCGCGGCGGCGATCATTGTAAAAGCGACTGGCGGGGAATCACAGGTAAAACTCCGCGTCGGGAAGCTTTCCGCCGATGATGGCAGGATCCGCCTCCGCGATCAGAGTATACATGGCCTCAAGCTGCAAACGCGCGTTCGACGCGCGCTCGACAACCAGATTCGAATACGGAATGGCCTTCTCGATCACCGGCCAAGGCAGTTCGAGGGCCGAGGCGGCATGCCCTGCCGCACGGGCTGGCACGGCCAGAACCTCGGCATTCGCCTTGAGAAGGGCAGCCTGAAGCGGATCAATCAAGCTCGGGTGCTGGTCGAGAAAGACTTTCGTTACGGCCATGCCGGCCTGCGGCAGGGTCGCGCCCGCGCCGGTCAACGCTTTCCATTCCGCCTGAATGTCGATCGTGCGGTGGATCGCCCTGCCGGCCGTCATTCCGCGCAGGATCGCCGCCGTGGATGCCGGTTCGGGCACCAGCGCGGCATCAATGCGGCCAGAAAGCAGCAGTTGGATCGCCTCTATCGGCGTGCCGGTGGTGTCGACAGTGATATCCCGCCCGGCAACAAGGCCATGATGCTGCATCAGCCGCTTGAGCACGAACTCGGGTGTGTCGTTGCGGAAGGGTACTGCAAGCCGCTTCCCTTTCAGGGCCGCAAGGCTTGTCAGCGCCGGATCTGCCGCAACGACGTGCAGCAGCCCGTTGGTCATCACATTGAGCAGCTTGAGGCCGAAACCGCGATTGTAGAGATTGGCCGCGACATTCGTCGGCATCACCACCACCTGCATCGTACCGGAAGTCAGCCCGGCGCGCATCTCGTCGGGGTTGCGCCAGGCACGGAAGCTCACCTTGTCGGCGATAGCCGCGAGGGCACCGGTTGCCGCGGCGTGGGCAAGCGTGATCGACGGACCGGCGGGCGGACCATGCAGCACGAGTTCCGCGAGGGGAGTGGCGGCGGCGCGGCGGATCAGCGCGGGAGCGGCAAGGCCGGCCACGCCGACCAGCATCGCGCGTCTTGAAAGCCCGGACATGACCTATTCCTTCGCAGGGGGATGAGACTGGCAGCAATCGCCGCGCCGGTGCCGCCAGATGGCGTAAGCCGTGAAGGCAGCGCTGATGGCGAGCGCGGCGAGCAGGGCGTGCTCGACCTCGGCCAGCCAGAGGAACGCGCCGACCAGCCCGAACGCCGTGAGCAGATGGGTGCCGATGCAGCCCAGAAGCGTAAGGACGGTCGCGATCGAACCGGCCTTGATCTGGTTGTCCCGCCAGAGGGATGTGAGGGAACTCGAAGCCATGGGAGATATCCTTTGCCGGGTGCCGCCTGAAAGGCGGGGGTGGTCGGTTTCAGAACTGGATTGTGCCGCGCGCGAAAACCGAGCGCCCGGCGGCCAGCGGGTTGAAGGTGAAGGGATCGTCGATATCCGTGCGCTCGACATGCTCGCGGTAGCGCCGGTCGAACAGGTTCTCGACCCCGATCGTCAGTTTCGCGTTCGGGAGCGGCTTCCAGCTCGCGCTGGCATCGACGGCGGTGAAGCCGGCGGTGCGCGGCGAAGCGCCCGCGAGGCCGGTGCCATCGACACCGGAACCGTTGCGGAAGAAGGCGTCAACCCGCGTCTGTGTCGCGACCAGCCGCCAGCGGGTTTCCACCTCGAAATGCGTGTTGGACCAACCGACCCGCAACACCGCCTCGGCGGGAGGAATCTGCCCGATTGCGCGATCATCCGTCAGGTTCCGGCCATAGGTCAGCCAGCCGTCCGCCCCCAGCCAGAAGCCGTTGCCGAAGCGGTAGCGCAACTTCGCTTCAAGCCCGGCGATCACTGCATCGACATTGCGGAAGATGTTGACGTTGTCCGTGCGGGTTACGCCGGTCTGGCCGCGCGCACGGTCCCATAGGATAAAATCCGCCACCCTGTCGCCATAGACGCGGCCTGCCAGCTCCCAGCCGCTCCCGGCCCAGCCGTAGCCGGCCTCCGCGATGTGGTGCTGTTCGGGGGCAAGGCCGGGATTGCCGATCCAGGTCCGGTGGATCGCACCCGGATTACCGGCACCGCCTGCCGGCGGCGTGAAGCTGACGAAATAGCGTTCACGCGGATCGGCGGTCCGCACGATGCGCCGCAAGCCGGTGAACCAGCGCCCTCTGGCGGCATCGAAATCCTGTTCGTAGCGCAGGGAGCCGCCGAGATTGACCTCGGTTTCCTCGCCGCTCCCGGCATAGCCATAAGTCGCGGCGAACAAGGTTCGCGGCGTCGGGGTTGCACCGAATCCGGGCGTGACCATGCCGCCACGGTCCATGCCGCCAAGCGAGGCCGAGACGAAATCCAGCTTGATGCCGGCGAGAAGGCGGCGGTCCGGCGCAAGCGCGTATTTCCCATCTGCGGCCACCCCGTAGGATGCGACGGTGCCATCCGCGATAACCGGCGATTGCGCTGGCAGACCCGCCCCTTGAAAGCGGGTGGCGTCGCGGTGATCCTGCCTGAACGCGAGCCCCATGCTCCAGTCGAGCGCTCCGCTCCGCCCCTCGACACCGGCGTCGAGCGTAGCGGATTGCCGATCGAAGACCGCCAGCGTCGGCTGCCCGACAAGCGCGCGGTAGCTGAAGTTGTCGTTCTTGCGGTCGAAGTCGGTCCAGTTCGCGTTAAGCGTCACCGCCCGGATCACTGGATGAGCCAGCACCAGCCGGCTTCGGAGGCTCAGCGTCGTCGCGTCGAAGAACCGCGAATCCATCGGCGCCCCGGCGTAGCGGATGTCGCTCTTTTCAGCGCGTGTCGCATCAAAAGCAACGAAGGAGCCATCCGCCCGCGCGAACCCGAAGCCGCCGGAAAGGATCATCCGCTCGTAGCCATAGGGCACATGCACGCCGCCCGGCGCGGTATAGCTGCCGGCCTTCTCGCGGTAGTGCATCGCCCGGACGAAGGCGCCATCCTTGAAGGCCGATGCCTGGCCGAGCGCCTCCCAGCGCCCGCAGGCACCGCTGCCACCCGCCGCAGCGAGGCCGTGCAAACCGGGTCGGGGAATCGGCGGGGGCCGCATACCGGCCGGGACAAGCGTGCCTGCGGGGCCGCCATACCATTGGGAACATTGTGCGATATCGCTCCGGAACGGATTGCGCAGGTCAGGTCCGCCGGCGGGATTGTAGATCGGCGCGGTCATCGGAACCGGCTGAGCCGTTTTCGCCGCCGGTGGATTGCCGTTCGCCGGTTTCGTCTCCCGGGACTGCGCCGGCGCGGCAAAAGCCACATGGATGCCGAACGTCAGCACGGTGCAGCCGGCGAGCGTCATTCTTCGTGCCAGGAGAGACATCAGCACCCTCAGTTTTGAATGGTTTTAAATTAGACTATTTGAGTCTATTTATTGAAGGAAGGCAGGAAGCCGAGCTTTGATCTGAATCAAAGGTGGCGGACCGGCTTGAAGGAATGGCAATTCTGCTGCGTAGTGCGGGAGCGGAAACAGGAGGCTACCTTTGCGCATCACCGAGCAATCGCGCTACGCGCTGATGGTGCTGGCAACCTTGGCGAAGCATTACCCTGACGCGATGACGGTGGCCGAGATCGCCGCTGAAACCGGAATCACGGAATTCAACCTGTTCAAGTTGATAAAGACGATCGCCAAGAGCAGATATGTCGCCTCCAGCCGTGGGCGCGGCGGCGGGGTCCGTCTCGCCCGGCCGCCGGACGAGATCAGCATTGGCCAGATATTGCGAATGGTCGAGCCGCGCTTTCTCGTCTGTGCTCCGGCGGATCTGCTTGGGCCGGTCGAGCCCCGCCAATCGGAATTTGCCATCCGGACCGAGGAAGTGCTCGGGCGCGGCATCCGGGCCTTTCTCGCCGTGCTTGATGAAATCTCGATCACGGATGCGTTTCCTGTCTCGGCGCCCCCGGGGAAAGCCGGCTGACAAGCGGGCACCGGGTAGAGCGCCCGGCTTTGTCGCTCCACCTGCCTTTGATCTGTATCATATGGCGTCCGCAATCGCTCACCTAAGCGGTTGGGTTCGGGCATGGTCGCCGTGACGTTGGCGCCGGCGAAGGCATCCCCAATGCCTGTCTGCCGATTTTCGTCACAAGGCATTGTCAAGATTACAGTTTTGGAATTGCATATCATGGCTGACTTCATTCGATCCGTGGTGTTCGATGCCGCCGTCCTGGGAGCCGCATGCCGATTGCCTGGCGCCGCGTCCCTCGCGGATCTCTGGCGCGTTCTGATCGAGGAGCGCAACACGGTTCGCGATGCTCCCGTCGGGCGCTGGCCGGTCGAGCGGTTCCTGCACCCTGATCAGGATCGGGACGGGTTCGCCTATACCTTCGCTGGCGGGTATATCGACGATCCCTTTGCGTTTGACCCTGCACCGTTCGGCATTTCGCCACGCGAGGCGCAGCAGGTCGATCCGCAACAGCGCGTCTTGCTGGAAGTGGTGCGCGAGGCCTTTGACGACGCGGGCATCCCGGCATCCGAGTTGGCAGGCCGGAATGTTGGTGTCTATGTCGGCGCCTCGACGGTGGATTACCAGACAGGAACCTCGCTCGACCTGGCAGTGATGCAGAGCCATTTCATGACAGGAAACTCCCTGTCGATCCTGGCGAATCGCATCTCCTATGTCTTCAATCTCAAGGGGCCCAGCTTCACGGTCGATACGGCGTGCTCCTCGTCTCTGGTCGCACTGACGCAGGCGATGACGGCGCTCGAAAGCGGCAGCATCGACATGGCGGTCGTCGCCGGGGTCAATCTGCTGCTCTCGCCGGCGCCGTTCATCGGCTTCTCGCGCGCGCGCATGCTCTCGCCGACCGGGCGCTGCCGCCCTTTCTCCGCCGACGGCGACGGCTATGTGCGTGCCGAAGGCGCGGTCGCGATCATTCTCCAGCGGCTGGACCGGCGTGGCACGAATCCGCTCCGCTGCGTGATCCAGGCCGCCGGCACCAATTCGGACGGCAGAACCGACGGCATTGCGATGCCCTCGGTCGAAGGGCAGCGCATCCTGCTGGACAGCATCTATCGCCAGAGCGGGATCGACCCTGAACAACTCGCGTTCATCGAAGCCCATGGCACCGGAACCGCTGTGGGCGACCCCGCCGAAGCGATGGCGATCGGCAAGGCGCTGGGTATCCACCGGCGCGAGCCTCTGCCGATTGGCTCCGTCAAATCGAACATTGGCCATCTGGAATCAGCTTCCGGCCTGGCAAGTTTCGCCAAAGTGCTTCTGGCCCTGGAACATCGCGTGCTGCCGCGCTCGCTCTTCCTCGAACGGCTCAATCCGAACATTGATTTTGACGGGCTGAACCTCAGT
Source organism: Rhabdaerophilum sp. (assembly GCA_032229845.1). GTDB lineage: Bacteria > Pseudomonadota > Alphaproteobacteria > Rhizobiales > Beijerinckiaceae > Rhabdaerophilum. The sequence goes on along the minus strand of JAVTWI010000156.1, from coordinate 1,510 downwards.
GCGAGTTCCAGCACGCGCGAACTGGGCGCGGGCAGTGATCCGCTCACCGCCGGCATCTGCAATTACGGATTTGGCGGCACCAACGCGCATGTCATCCTCCGCGAAGCCAGCGAGGCCGAACGTATCGCGCAAACGACATCCGGCAGACCCGCCCGATTGCTGCTCGTCAGCGCCGCCAGTGCCGGCGCTCTACGTGATTTCGCGCCGTGCATTGCCGAGACGATCCAATCCGCGCCCGGCGGAGCCGGGGCAGTCGCGGCAACTCTTGCTGGCCGTCGCGAACGCATGGCGCATCGGCTTGCCATCCCGATCGCGGATGACGGGCAGGTGCTCGACGCGCTGGCGCGTTTCACTGGGGGGCTGAGCGAGGCGGAGGATCTGACGGGCGGCCTCGCTCCATCGGAAGCGCCGCCTCTGGTTTTTGTCTATTCCGGCAACGGCAGCCAGTTCGCCGGGATGGGCCGGGGGGCCTATGCCGCAAACACCGCATTCAGACGGCATTTCGATGCTTTGGACGCCCTGTTCTCCCCGATCGCCGGCTGGTCGCTGCGCGAGGCGCTGGTCGCGGTTGATCTGGAAGAACGGTTGGCCGCGACTTCGGTCAGCCAGCCACTGATCTTCGCGATCCAATCCGCGCTTACGGCGGCCTTGCGGGCACTGGACTTCGAACCGATCGCCGTGCTCGGGCACAGTGTCGGCGAGGTCGCAGCCGCGGAGGCATGCGGCGCGCTCTCGCTCGGCGATGCTGTCCTGTTGATCCACCATCGCTCGAAGCATCAGGAAGCCGTGCGTGGCCAGGGCCGGATGATGGTGGTAGCGCAGGGGGAGGCGGGCGTGCTCGATCTGCTTGAAGACCCCCGTTTCGTGCGCATCGCCGTCGCGGCGATCAACAGCCCGACTTCGACAACGGTGAGCGGGCCGACAGACGATCTCAAAATGCTGGCGACAACCTGCCGGCGCCGGCGGATTGCCACCGTCAGCCTCGACATCGACTATCCGTTTCATACCGCCGCACTGGACGGCGTCCGCGATGGGATGAGGCACGATCTGGGGGTGATCAAGCCGGTGCGCGGCGCAACACCCTTCATCTCCACGGTCGGGGGCGAGGTGATCGCTGGCGACCGGCTCGATGCTGACCATTGGTGGCGGAACATCCGGCACCCGGTCCGGTTTGCCGAGGCTGTCCGCTGCGCCGCGCGGGCAGGAGGGCGGCTGTTCGTCGAAATCGGCGCCCGCCCGATCCTGACCGGCGCCATGACCGAAACCCTGCGCGAGGCCAGCCTGCCGGGCGAGGTCGTGCACAGTCTGGATCGAAAGGATACGGCAACGCTCGATCCCGTCCTGCAACTCGCGGCGCGACTCGTGGCGCGCGGCGCGCGCGGCAACGATGAACAGCTGTTTGGCGAAGCAACGGCGACTCCACTGCCCGCCTATCCCTGGCAACATCAGGATTTCTCGCTGCCCTGCACGGCGGAAGGGTTCAACATCTACGGCCGCATGGCCAACGGGG
>JAVTWI010000155.1:0-11081 GCA_032229845.1 Rhabdaerophilum sp. | reverse complement strand
GCATCTCGGCGGCGCGAAGATCTATTTCAAGCGCGAGGACCTGAACCACACCGGCGCGCACAAGGTGAACAACGTGCTCGGGCAAATCCTGCTTGCGAAGCGGATGGGCAAGGAACGTATCATCGCCGAGACCGGCGCCGGCCAACACGGCGTCGCCACCGCGACGCTTTGCGCGCGTTACGGCCTCAAGTGCGTCGTCTATATGGGCGCGGTCGATGTCGAGCGGCAGAAGCCGAACGTGTTCCGCATGAAGATGCTCGGCGCCGAGGTGATCCCCGTCCAATCCGGCACCAAGACGCTCAAGGACGCGATGAACGAGGCCATGCGCGACTGGGTGACCAACGTCACCGACACCTTCTACTGCATCGGCACGGTCGCCGGCCCGCACCCCTACCCAGCGATGGTGCGCGATTTCCAGTCGGTCATCGGCATCGAGACCCGCGCGCAGATGGAAGAGGCCGAAGGCCGTCTTCCGGATTCGCTGATCGCGGCGGTGGGCGGCGGCTCGAACGCCATCGGCCTGTTCCACGAATTCCTCGATGAGCCGAGCGTCGAGATTTACGGCGTCGAAGCCGCCGGACACGGCATTGCCTCCGGCCTCCATGCCGCCTCGATGGCCGGCGGGCGGCCGGGCGTGCTGCACGGCAACCGCACCTATCTCCTCATGAATGACGACGGCCAGATCGCGGATGCGCATTCGATTTCCGCCGGCCTCGACTACCCCGGCGTCGGCCCTGAGCATTCCTGGCTCAAGGATGTCGGGCGCGTGCAATACCTGCCGATCACCGACGACGAGGCGCTGGCTTCATTTCAGTCGTGCTCCAGATTGGAAGGCATCATCCCCGCGCTCGAATCGGCGCATGCGCTGGCGCTCGCGGAAAAGCTCGCGCCGACGAAGCCGAGCGATCACCTCATGGTCGTCAATGTCTCCGGGCGCGGCGACAAGGACATCTTCACCGTCGCCGAACATCTCGGGGGGATGTGAGGTTACGTCATGATGTGGCTTCGCGTCCTTGCCGCGTCCTTGACCATAGCTTTGAGTTCAATATGGAATTATGCGATCGCGCGGACGCTCATTCAGCATACGGTTACGACTGACGTCGCTTCTGGCGCAAAGGTATTGAGCTGGATCGCTACGCTTGGATCATCTGCCCGCGGATTGGAAATAAGTTGCATCCTGCGTGGTGGTTCTAGATCGATCCCTGTCTTTAAATGGCGCGGTTCCGTGCCTCATTGGATAGCGATGCGTCGGGTAGTCCTTGAACCAGACGCATGGGCCAGCGTGGGTAGCGACAATGTGGGTTTTCTCGAAAGCCGCATCGGTTGCGAGGTGAAAGAGATTAAATCAGGGGTTTTGAAATTTGAATGGACGGAACGTCTCGTCGGGTATGAGGTTCTTCCAAAAATTGCTGGTGAGCCATACCGGATAAGAGTTCGGCTGGAAGTTGTAACCTTCGGGAGACCGAAATCGAATGACGTTGTTCGCGCTCAATGTGCGATCTATTCGTTTGGGAAATTCTCGGAAGTGGTTGAGTTTGATGCTGCGACCGATGCCGAGGGCCAAGCGAAATGGGTTGAAATAGCATTGTCGTCGAAATCGGATTTACCTACCGGCCTCCACTGTCTGAAAAAATGGCCGGATAAACAGTAATGTAGCCAGACGCGTTCCCTGTGCACGCAGCCTGTGATAACGAGCGCCAATGAATATGACCTCCCGCCTGCCCACCACCTTCGCCGGCAATTCCGCCGCCGGCCGCGCTTCCTTCGTGACCTTCATCACGGCAGGCGACCCGGACCCCGCGACCTCGCTCGCAATCGTGAAAGCCCTGCCGGGAGCCGGCGCCGACGTGATCGAACTCGGCATGCCGTTCTCGGACCCGATGGCCGACGGCCCGGCGATCCAGTGGTCATCGATGCGGGCGCTGAAAGCCGGCATGAGCCTGAAGGGCACGCTCCAGATGGTGCGCGCATTCCGCGAAGGCAACGCCGACACTCCGATCGTGCTGATGGGCTATTACAACCCGATCTACGTCTATGGCGTCGACCGGTTCCTCGCGGACGCGAAAACGGCCGGCGTCGACGGTCTCATCGTCGTCGATCTGCCCCCCGAGGAAGACGCCGAACTCTGCCTTCCCGCGATGAAGGCCGGGCTCAACTTCATTCGCCTCGCGACGCCGACGACCGATGACAAACGCCTGCCGAAGGTGCTCAGCAATACCTCGGGCTTTGTCTATTACGTCTCGATTACCGGCATTACCGGCACCGCGACGCCGGACTTCTCGAAGGTTTCGGAAGCCGTCGCGCGGATTAAGCAGCATACGGCGCTGCCGGTCGCGGTCGGCTTCGGCGTCAAGGCGCCGGAGCACGCGGCAGCCATCGCCAAGGGCGCGGACGGCGTCGTCGTCGGCTCGGCGCTGGTGGAAGCAATCCGCACCTCGCTCGACAGCGAGGGCAAGGCCACGGAAAAGACGGTTTCGGCGGTTACCGATCTTGTGGCCTCGCTCGCGAAGGCCGTGCGTGCCGTGAAGAAGTAGTCTATAGGACCTTGAAAACTGGATGCCCTGCCTCGAACGGCGTTCGAGGCGAGGAGCGATTGCGACGCCGAGCTTATGCGAGGGATCCCGGCAAGGCCGGGCACAAAAAAAGATGTCCACCGAAAGCACGATGAACTGGATCACCAACCTCGTCCGTCCGAAAATCCGCTCGCTGCTGCGGCGCGAGACGCCGGAGAACCTCTGGATCAAGTGCCCGGACACCGGGCAGATGGTGTTCCAGAAGGAGGTCGAGGAGAACCTCTGGGTGATCCCGGGCTCCGGCCACCACCTGCGCATGACCGCCAAGGCGCGGCTCGCGCATATGTTCGACGGTGGACAATACGAGACGATCAAGATCCCCGAGGTCGCCGCCGATCCGCTGAAGTTCAAGGACGAGAAGCGCTACACGGACCGCATCAAGGATGCCCGCGCCAAGACGGGCATGAACGATTCCGTTCTCGTCGGTTTCGGCACGCTCGATCAACTGCCGGTGACGATGGGCGTGCAGGATTTCGCCTTCATGGGCGGCTCGCTCGGCATGGCGGCGGGCGAATCCGTCATCATCGCCGCCGATACCGCCTTCGAGCGCAAGACACCGCTGGTGCTGTTCATCGCCTCGGGCGGCGCGCGCATGCAGGAAGGCATCCTCTCGCTGATGCAGTTGCCGCGCACCACCGTCGCGCTCCAGCGTCTGCGGCGCGCGGGCCTGCCCTATATCGCGGTGCTCACCAACCCGACGACCGGCGGCGTCACCGCGTCCTACGGCATGCTGGGCGACGTCCATATCGCCGAGCCGGGCGCGATGATCGGCTTCGCCGGGCCGCGCGTCATCGAGCAGACGATCCGCGAGAAACTGCCGGAAGGCTTCCAGCGCGCCGAATACCTGCGCGATCACGGCATGGTGGACATGGTGCTTCCCCGCCAGGAAATCCGCCCGACGGTGTCGCGCCTCTGCCGCCTCCTGACGAGACGCGAAGCCGCCGCCTGACCCTCACTGCCTTTGGGTAATTCGATGCGCATTTCGGACGCCTATATCGCGCGCTTCCAGTCGCTGCATCCGATCAAGATCGATCTCGGCCTCGAACGGATCGAGCGGCTGCTGGCGAAGATGGGCCATCCCGAGCGGCAGTTGCCGCCGGTGATCCACGTTGCCGGCACCAACGGCAAGGGCTCCACCATCGCCTTCATGCGGGCGATGCTGGAAGCGGCTGGCGCGGCGGTTCATGCCTATACCTCGCCGCATCTCGTCCATTTCCACGAGCGCATCCGCCTCGCCACGCCGGGCGGCGGCAAGCTGGTGAGCGAGAACGCGCTCGTTGAGGCGTTCGAGCGCGTCGAGGCCGTCAACGCCGGCGATCCGATCACCTTCTTTGAGATCACGACCGTGGTGGCGATCGACCTGTTCCGTCGCAATCCGGCCGATTACGTGCTTATGGAAGTGGGCCTCGGCGGGCGGCTCGATACGACCAATGTGATCGAACATCCCGCCGCCTCGGTCATCACCCCGGTCTCGATGGATCACAGGGAGCATCTCGGCGACACCATCGCCAAGATCGCCTTCGAGAAGGCCGGGATCATCAAGCGCGGTGCGCCGCTCATCCTGGCCGAGCAGCACCCCGATGCGATCGCCGTCTGCCGGCGCGAGGCGGCGCGGCACGGCGTGCGCCCGCTGATCGGCGGCGAGGATTTCCATGCCCATGAGGAAAACGGCCGCCTGATCTTCGAGGCTGAGGACCGGGTGCTCGACCTGCCCCTGCCGCGTCTGCTCGGCCGGCACCAGCACATCAACGCCGCGACCGCCATCGCCACGCTGCTGAAGGTCGCCCCCGAACGGGTCGATCCGAAGGCGATCGAAGCCGGTTTGACGCGCGTTGAATGGCCGGCGCGGTTCCAGCGCCTCACCGGCCCGTTGACGAAACTCGCGCCCAAGGGCGCGGAAATCTGGCTCGATGGCGGCCATAACGCCGACGGCGCGCGTGCGCTGGCGGAAACGGTGAGCGGACTTGAGGAGAAAAGCCCGAAGCCGCTCGTGCTGATCTGCGGTTCGCTGGCCCGGAAGGACGCCGATGCTCTGCTCGCGCCGTTCGTCGGGCTCGCACGCGAATTGCTCGCCGTGCCGATCACCAGCGATGTCGCCCGCCCGCCGGAGGAACTTGCCGCGACCGGGCGGAAGCTCGGCCTCCCTTCGGCGGTCGCCGGATCCGTCGTGGAAAGCCTGAAATATCTCGCCGCGCGCGAATGGCCGGAGCCGCCGCGCATCGTCATCACCGGTTCGCTCTATCTCGCCGGCGAGGTCCTCGCGCTCGACGGCGCGATTCCGGAATAACGCCGACCGCCAATGAAAAACCCGGCCGGAGCCGGGTTTTCACAAGCTGTTCCGGGAACGGTCAGGCCGAAGCGGTGATCCACTTCGAAAGATCGCTCTTCGAACCGGCGCCGACCTTGGTGGCCGCGAGCTTGCCGCCCTTGAAAACCATCAGCGTCGGGATCGAGCGGATGCCGAACTGCGCGGCGACTTCCTGATTCTCGTCGACGTTGACCTTCACGACCTTGACCTTGCCGGCCATCTCGCCGGCAATCTCGTCCAGCGCCGGGGCGATCATCTTGCAGGGGCCGCACCACGGCGCCCAGAAATCGACGACCACCGGCACGGCCGACTGGAGAACGTCAGCGGCAAAGGATTTGTCGGTGACAACGTGCGTATTCGCGCTCATGGCGATTCCTTTCGTGAAATCCTGCGGATTCTCGACTCCGAAGGTAGGAAGCGCGGCTTACGGAATCAAGAGCGACCGTCATCACTCTTGATTTACATTAATACTTTCTAATGCCTCGTCGAGCGCGATGGAAGGCAGGGTTTCCAGCCGCGCCGCATCGCCCCAGAGCACATGGCAGCGGATGGTCCACGCAGGCTGGAGCCGAGCCAGAAGCGCCCGATAGAGCGCCATCTGATGCAGGATCGCGGCGTCCTCGACTGCCGGCCGCTCCCGACCAGTCTTGATATCGACGATATCGAGGGTTTCGCTTCCGACGATCAGCCGGTCGATGCGGCCCGAGACCATGCTGCGATGCCCGGCAGCAAGCACGATTTCGCCCGCAACCGAAACCTCACCCCGCGAGCCGGCGCCGAAGATCCAGGCCAGGTCCGGCTGCTCCAGCGCCTTGAGAACCGGCTCGACGAGATCTTTGACGTCCTCTTCTGCGGTTCCCGGCGCCAGCCGCCGCGCGATGCTTTCCGCCGCTGCTTCCCGCTGGTCTGCGGAAAATCCCGGCAGGACCTCGTAAAGCCGGTGCTGGAAGATGCCGCGCTGGCGTCGCCCGAGACCTGTCGCGGCATCCGCCCCGACGCGATGATCTCCCAGCGGAAATCCCGCCGAGGGCCGCAAGGGCGGCGCGACTGCCACCGGCGACGGCAGCGGCCGGAACAACCAGTCCGGCAGGGGGGCCTCCTCGTGGCGGGTCTGCTCCCGGCTTCCGGGGGCGACGAGGCGATTTTCATCATCGCCGACCCGCAGGATTTCCCGTCCGTCCTCCGTCTCGACCGCACGCGCGCCGCCTTCCCGGAAGCCCGCCCCAACAAGCCGGTGCCAGCTTTCCTCGAGCGGGGCGGGATCGGCGGACGGTTTCGCCGGCGGCGGCTTGCCGGAGAACCCGGCGACGTAAAGCCGTTCCGCCGCGCGCGTCATGCCGACATAGAGCAGGCGGCGGTATTCCCGCATCGTCCGGTGGCGCTGCTCGCCGCGCGCCATCCGCTGGACCTCCGCTTCGCTGTCCTTCCCGCCGGACCAGACGAGGAGCGGTTCGGCGCGGTTCCCGCCATCGCGAACGGGAAGCACGAAGGCCGGCTTTTCCTTGCCGCGATCTGGCTTGCCCGTGGCGTCGGCGAGAAACACGATCCGCGCTTCGAGCCCCTTGGCGCCGTGCACGGTCATGACGCGGACCTTGTCGGTTCCCTGCTCGAAATCGCGCTTCAGCTCGCTTTCCCGCGCGCGCTGGGCGAGGACGAAACGGAGCGTCGACCCCGGTTCGCGGCCGGTGAAGCCTTGCGCTTCGAGCAGGAAGGCATCGAGCGGTTCGCCGACATCGCTGCCGAGGCGGGCATAGATCGCGCGGCGCCCGCTGATCGCACCATCGGCGGGGGCAGGCGCGTTGAGAAGGCCTGCGAAGAACTCGAACGGGGACGCTTGCCGCACCTGTCGGACCAGTTCCCGCCAACACGCCGCCAGCCCGGTGAACTCGGGATGCACGCCAAGCGCCTCGAACAGCGAGCCCGTCCGGTTCCGGGCGAGGCGCTCGAGACCGTTTTCATCCAGCCCGAACAGCGGGCTTTTGAGCGCGGTCGCCAGCGCGAGATCGTCCTCCGGCGTCAGCGCGGCCTCCGCCGTCACCAGAAGATCGCGGATCGCCAGTTCCTCCTGAAGCTTCAGCCGGTCGGCGCCGCTCACCGGCACGCCACGCTGTTTGAGCGCCTTCAGGATCGCGTGGAACAACGGGCCGCGTTTCTGGACGAGAACCAAAACCTCGCCGGGCCGCACCCCCTCGCCGCCGACAAGATCCGCGATCCGATCGGCAATCCGCCTCGAAAGCAGGATCATGCCGCTCGGCCCGTCCGCTTCCGGGTATTCGATAGGCCAGAGTTCGGCGAGGCCCGGAAAAGCCGTCCGGGCGGCGCTATGTACCGTCTGCGTCGCGACGGCCGCGAGGCCTTCGGCACGGGCCGGGCTCGCGAACACCTGATCGACGGCGGCGAGAACATCCGCGCTCGAGCGGAACGACGAACGCAACTGCACCGCATTTTGGACGCGGTTCTGCTGCGGATCGGCGCCCGGCCCCGCTCTTTCGACGAACTTTCCCGCGAAATGAAGCCGTGTCTCTTCGAAAACAGCGGGATCGGCCCCCTGAAACGAGAAGATCGACTGCTTCTCGTCGCCGACCACGAACAGCGAACGGAAACGTCGCGTGAGCCCTTCCCCGGCGAAGAACTCGCTCGTCAACGCGCGGACGATATCCCACATCTCCCGCGTCGTATCCTGCGCCTCGTCGATCAGCACGTGCTCGATCGCGCCGTCGAGCTTCATCATGATCCAGCTCGCGTCCGCCCGCGCCAGCAGCCGCCGCAGCGCCGCGATCAGATCGTTGAAATCGAGCAGGGCACGGGCGCGCTTGGCCGCCTCGAAGCGTTCGAGAACATCCTCGGCGAAGGTAAGCAGCGCGATCGACCGGTTGTACGAGACCAGCGCGCGCCGTCGCCGGAGCAACTCGGCGCAGGCGGCTTTCTCGCCCGTTTCGAACGCTTCCAGCCCGGGGAGTTTCTGCTTCAGTCCTTTCGTGAAAGCGTTGCTCCGGGGCTCGCCTTTCCCGGTCAGGAAAACCTGAAGATAGGCGCCAGTCCATTCGCCTCCTGCCTTGCGCGCGGCAATGGTGCTCCGCAATTGTTCGAGTGCTTTTCCATCGGAACTGCCGGGCTGTCCCAACGCCAGCACGGCGTCGATTTCCGCCTGCCAATCCGCGATTGAGGGCCGCGCCTGCCGGAATTCCCTTTCGAGACCCTCCGTCGTCAGGCCGGCTTCGATGCCGAACACGTTCCGGTAAAGCGCCTCGCGCCGGGCGCCGGCGGCGATGGGTTCGTCGCGCAGGCGCAGCGCCGACAGTTCCTCAAGCGCGGCGTCGAGCGCCTTTTCGAACCGGTCCGTACTGGCCGCCGAGACGATCTCCGCAAGCGCCAGCCCGAGTTTCGAGGCCGGCGCCGCAATCGCAAGCGCGACCGCGGCCCGGCGCGCGGCGAGGCGCATGGCCTTAGCCTCCGCGGCCTCGACAACCTCGAAATTGAGCGGCACGCCCGCCTCGAGCGGGAACAGGTGCAGCGTGCGCTCGGCGAAGGCATGGATGGTCTGGATCTTGAGCCCGCCGGGCGTCTCGATCGCATGCGCGAAGAGCGTGCGCGCCCGTGCCAGACGTTGCGGCCCGGCATCGGGCCGGCCGGCAAGCCGCGCCAACTCCTGCGCGAGCGCCGCGTCATCGAGCCGCACCCAGCGCGCGAGTTCGGCGAAAATCCGCCCCTGCATCTCGGCCGCCGCCGCCTTGGTGTAGGTGAGGCAGAGGATGCGGTCCGGCGCGACGCCGTCGAGCAGAAGGCGGATCACCCGGTCGCGGAGGATGGTGGTCTTGCCCGAGCCAGCGTTGGCCGACACCCAGACGTCCTGCCCCGGTTCGGTGGCGGCGATCCGGTCCTGCCGCTCGCTCTCGGGAATGACGAACGGGCCGCTCATTCGCCTTCCTCGTCTGCCGCCGGGATATCCCATTCGTCGACGCGGGCAAGGTGATCGTAGTCCCCCGCCCTGTCCATCCGCTTCGGCGCAAGCCGCGAGCGCCAGGCTTCCCCGCCCTGCGCTAGGCGCGTGAGCTGTGCTTCCAGCAACTGCCAATCTTCCTCGGCGAAGGCATCGAGCGAGGTTTCGGGCGGCGCGACATCCTCCGGCTCGACCGCCTCGCCGCCGCCGACCGCGACATGCGCGAGCCGAACGGTCTGCGCTTCCGCCGGCACATCCGGGAAGGCGCCGCGCCGCGCCAGCGCCGCCGTTATCGGCAATTGCGCGGCGAGATGGGCGAGAATGGCTCGGCCGTCCGGCACCGCCCCGGTCTTGTAGTCGAAGATCGCGCGCTCGCCGCCCCGGACCTCGATCCGGTCGGCGCGGCCGGAAAGGGTCACGACCTCGCCGCCGGGAAGGGCCAACGGCACCCGGCCATAACGTTCGGTGAGGACCGTCCAGCCCTGTCGCCGGCGCTCGTGATCGAAGGCGACGAAGCCGGGCACGATCTCGCGGAAGCGCTGCCACCAGAATTCGTGCAGTTCCTGATCGTGGCGGAGGACATCGAACTGGCGGCGTCCGATCTCGATCAACCTGTCCGCTGCGGCCTGCGGGTCCGCGGGCGGCTCGGATTTCGCGTATTCCTCGAGGCAGGCGTGGAGCACCGTCCCCCGTTCGCGGGCATCGAGGTCGGGCTCGATGGGATCGAGCGGCACGAGGCCGAGCAGGTGGCGCGCGTAGATCGCGTAGGGGTCGCGCCGCAGGGTCTCGACTTCCGTGACGGACAGCCGCTCCGGCACGCGCGGCCGGGCGGGAACAGGTTCCGGCGCCACGCAGGGGCGGGCGGGTACAGGCGGCTCGTCCAAGCGGCGCGCGAAGGAGAGGATACGACTTCCCGCCACCTGCGCCGCCTCCCAGGCCTCCTCGCCGACGAGACCGCGCAGACGCCGCAGGAACCGCGAGGCCAAGGCGGGCGATTCGCCCTCGCGCCGGGCGCGGGTCAGCACGACTTGCCGCGCGCCGGCGAGCATCGCGAAATCATGCGCGCTCTGGCCGATGCGGCGCTCGGGCGGTTGCAGGCCGAGATCAAGCCGCATCGTCCGGTTGAGAAACGGCCCCTCGCGCGCGGCCGGTGGGAAGGAGCCCTCGTTGAGCCCGGCGAGGATGATCCGGTCGGCCTCGACGAGACGCGATTCGAGCGGGCCGAGGATCGCCGCGCGCGGATGCCCGCCAGCCGGCGGCAGGATCTCGGCGCGAACGAGCAGTTCGATCGCGCCCATCGCTTCCGAAGGCGTCATGACGGTGGCGCCGCCGTGCGCGCCGATCTCGTCGAGCAGGGCCAGCAGCCGGCCCGATTGCGGGTCCCGCCCCAGCGGCGTGTGGCCGTCGCGATCCTGCGTAAGGCCGATCATCGCCTCGCCGAGCGCGGCGGTAAAATCTGCGAGCCCCGCCGGGGCCGCCGCGCCGGCGATGGTCGCGAACAGATCATCGAGCGCCCGGGCCAGCACCGGCAGTTCGGCGCGGACGCCCTCGGCAATGCGTTTGGCCGCCGGATGGGCGTGCCGATCCTCCCGTTCGAGGACCGAGCGCACGCGCGCCGACAAGGTTTGCGCATCCGAGAAATGCCGTCCGCGGAACACGAGGATTTCCATGGCATCGACGAGCGCGCCGAAGCTGTCACGGTCGAAACCGAGAGAGACGAGCGGATCGCGCAACAGCGCGAGGATCGCGCCGCCATCCCGCTCGGTCGCGGCGCGGAACAGCAACAGCAGGAGGCGCCCGGCCGGCGTTCCGGACAGCGGAAGACCGGCCGAATCCTCGACATCGATCGCCCAGCGCCTTAGTTCGGCGCGGACGCGCGCGGCGAGCTTGCGGTTGGCGGTGACGCAGACGACCGATGCGCCGGGAGTTTCGAGCGTCTCGCGCATCAGCAGCGCGATGGCGAGCCCCTCCTCGCGCTCCTCCGCCGCCTCGACGAGGGTCACGCCTCCGAGCCCTTCCATTACCGTCGGGCTGTCGATACGGCTCCGCCACAGGTCGATCGTCTCCGCCGGCCGCAGCGCTTCCGACAGGATGCGGTTGCGGGCGGCAGCGGAAGCGTGGGCATCGCCGATCGAGGCGACATCGCCGCGCCCGATCCCGACCAAGGCCAGCAGGTGCTTGAGATTCGCCTGCGGGTGGGCGAACCGGGTGGCGATGGTCGCCCGGTCCTCGCCGATCAGGTTCCAGGACGGCTCGTCGA
>JAVTWI010000154.1:8630-11123 GCA_032229845.1 Rhabdaerophilum sp. | reverse complement strand
CAGCTTGACGCCGAGCTCGCGGACCTTCTGCGTCGGCTCGATGAAGGTGCGGCCGACATAGTGGTTGCGGATGATGCCGAGTTCGAACGGGATGCCGCTGGCTTGGGCGTAGCCCAGCGCCGCCGGGACGCCGGAATCCGGCACGGGCACGACGACGTCGGCTTCGGTCGGCGCTTCCTGCGCCAGCACCGCGCCCATCGCCTTGCGGCGTTCGTAGATGCTGCGGCCCTTCACGATGGAATCGGGGCGGGCGAAGTAGATGTATTCGAAGATGCAGGGCCGCTCTGCCACCGGCGGAAAGGGCTTATGGCTCTCGATACCCGTCTCGGAGATGATCACGACCTCGCCATTCTCGATCTCGCGGACGAACTTGGCACCGATGATGTCGAGCGCACAGGTTTCCGAGGTCAGGATCGGGCAGCCGTCGAGCTCGCCGAGCACGAGCGGGCGGATGCCCAGCGGATCGCGCGCGCCGATCAGCTTCTTGTTGGTGATGCCGACGAAGGCATAGGCGCCTTCCACCTGCGCCAGCGCATCGATGAACCGGTCGATGAAGCGGTTGCGCTTCGAGCGGGCGACAAGATGGAGGATGACCTCCGTGTCCGACGTCGCCTGATAGATGGCACCCTCGGCGATCAACTGGCGGCGCAGGGTGAGGCCGTTCGTGAGGTTGCCGTTGTGGCACACCGCGAAACCGCCGCCCGCGAGTTCCGCGAACAGCGGCTGGACGTTGCGGAGAATGGTCTCTCCGGTGGTCGAATAGCGGGTATGGCCGATTGCGACCGAGCCGGGAAGCTGGTCGATCACGCTCTTCTTGGAAAAGTTGTCGCCGACAAGGCCGAGACGGCGCTCGGAATGGAAGCGCGCGCCGTCGAAGGTGACGATGCCGGCCGCTTCCTGTCCACGGTGCTGGAGCGCGTGCAGCCCCAGCGCGGTGAGGGCTGCGGCATCCGGGTGGCCGTAAACGCCGAAAACCCCGCATTCCTCGCGGGGATGATCATCGTCCAGTTCAATACCGATTGCGGCCGTCTCGACGGCGTCGCCAAGGCTGGTCATCGAAAACCTCTCCAGCGGGTGCGTTTCAGCGGCCCGCCCGTAAGCGGACCGGTTGGAGCTTACGGTTTGGGCGTTTCGGGCTTGGGCGCTTCCGGTGCGGCATTCTGCGTGCCGTTCGACGGTCCCGGCGTACCGGATTTCAACTCGTCCGTCATCTGCTTGATCGAGCCGATCCGCTCGTCGAGATTGTCGGGCAGCATGTTCTTCAGGCCGTTGAAGCTGCTTTCGAGATACGGCTTGAACTTCGATCCCTTGATCCACGCCGGCTGCTGGTTCTCGTTCACCAGCCAGGTGAAGAAGCCGAAGCCGATCACTGCGAGCAGGAAGCCGCGGGCTGCCCCGAAAATGAAGCCCAGCGTGCGGTCGAGCGCACCGACGCGGCTGTCGAGAATGAAATCCGAAAGCTTCGAGGTAATGATATAGGCGATGAACAGCGTCGCGAGGAACACGCCGCCAAGCGCGAGACCGTTGACCAGCATCGGCGGCTGCTTGACGACATATTGCATCACCAGCGGCGCCGCTTTGGGCCAGCCGAAATAGGCGACCACGGCCGCCACCGCCCAGGAACCGATCGCCAGAACTTCGCGGGTGAAGCCCCGCACCATCGCCAGAAGAGCCGAAATCAGCACGATACCGATGACGACGAGATCGAGAATGGTGACGGGCATGTAATCCTCATACGCGAGCCGGAGACGGCCCCTTCGACGAAAGTGGGCTGTCGCATCGCGCGGGTATAACGGCTTCACGCGCCGCCGTCACCCTCCCAGACGGGCCGAAATGCCAATTTGTCGCTGTCTGTGCGAAAAGTCACCCGCCGGATTTCCGGCTTGGTGATCTGCGTCACTGTCCGCGCACGCGCTGGCGCGGCGTGCCGCCGGCGATCTCCGCGACGAGATCGGCGATCCGCTGGATCGGGCGCAGCCTGAGGCCGGCCTGTTTTCCCGCTTCCATCGAGCCTTCCGGGATCATGGCTTCGGAAAAGCCGAGCTTCACGGATTCCTTCAGGCGCGGCGCGGCCTGCGGCACCGGACGGACGAGACCGGACAGCGAAATCTCGCCAAACAGCGCCATCTCCGGCGGAATGGGAATATCGGCCAGTGACGAGACAAGCGCCGCCGCGACCGCAAGATCCGCCGCCGGTTCAAGAATGCGGAACCCGCCGGCGACGTTCATGTAGACGTCGTGCTGGCCGAGGCGCACGCCGCCGCGCGCTTCGAGCACGGCGAGCACCATCGCGAGCCGGTTCTGGTCCCAGCCGACAACAGCCCGGCGCGGCGTGCCGAGCGCGGTCGGCGTCACCAACGCCTGGATTTCCACCAGCATCGGCCGTGTGCCCTCCATGCCGGCGAAGACGGCCGTGCCGGAAACCGAGGCGTCGCGCGCACCCAGGAAGAGCGCGGAGGGGTTCGGCACCTCGCGCAACCCGTCGCCCGCCAT
>JAVTWI010000154.1:0-8530 GCA_032229845.1 Rhabdaerophilum sp. | reverse complement strand
CGCGCGCCGGCCTTCGCAATGCTGGCCGCGGCCTGGATGAGGAGGGTCGATTTGCCGATGCCGGGCTCGCCGCCGAGCAGGATCACCGAACCTTTGACGAAGCCCCCGCCGGTGACGCGATCGAGTTCGGCGATGCGCGAGGGTAGGCGCGGCGCATCCATCGGCGTACCGGCGAGCCCTTCGAGCTGGATGACGCGCCCCTTTTTCAGCCGCGCGCCACCGGACGCAACCGGCGCACCAGCGGCTTCCGTCACCTCCTCGACGATGGAATTCCATTCGCCGCAGGCCTCGCATCGGCCTTGCCAGCGCGCATGTACCGCGCCGCAGGCCTGACAGACGAAGGTGGTGGAACGCTTGGCCAAGGTCGGGCTCCCGTCACAACCGCCTCACGCACCTGTGATTCGGCTTTAAGGACTTGTTTCAAGGTTCCTAACAAGCTTCGCCCGGAAGCGTAAATGCCAGAAGGGAGTTCCGCGTTCATGGCAATCCAGATGGTCAACGGCTATCCTTGCGCGAACTGCTCCGACGCAGCGCTCGCGAAGCAGGGGGTCGATCCGACAAAGGCGTCGAGCCTCGCGGAAGGTCTCGCCAACGAAACGCGGGAAAAGAACGGCAATTCGCTCGCGCCCGAAGCCGTGACGCAGGCGAGGGCCGGCGAACACGCCCGCGCACCGCTCGATTACACCGCGGAGCTGGATATTCTCGTCTAGCCGACTAGCTGCCGCCGGTAGCGCCGGCCGAGGTTCGTGAGAATTTCGTAGCCGTTGGTCCTGGCCGCCGCCGCGACCCGGTCGATATCGAGCGCATCGCCGATCAGCGTCGCGAAATCGCCGGGCTTCACCTTGCCCTCCGGCACGTCGGTGATGTCGAGCGTGATCAGGTCCATCGAGACATTGCCGGCGAAGGGGCACTCGATGCCCGCAACAATCGCCGAGCCGCCCTTGTGCTGCGGGTTATTGCCGGCGTTGCGCGGATAGCCGTCGGCATAGCCGCAGGAGATCGTGGCGACCCGGCTCTCGCGCGCGGCGACCCAATTGCCGTTGTAGCCAACAGCCTCGCCCTTCGGCACGGCGCGAATCTGGACGATCGGCGCTTCCAGTCGGATGACGGGGCGCATCGGGTTCGGCCGGTCCGGCGTGGGATTGCCGCCATAGAGCGCATAACCGGGGCGGGTGAGGTCGTAGGTCTCGATCCCGTCGAGGAAGTGCCCGGACGAATTACATAGGCTCATCGGCGTGGCACTGTTGCCCGAGGCGGCGAGCGCCGCCTTGAGGCTCGCGAAAGCCGCGATCTGCGCAGCGGTGTCACTGGCGCCCGGCACTTCTGCGGAGGCGAAATGCGTCATCACCAGCCCGATGCCGAGATCGGCGAGCCGGTGCGAGGGCAGCAGCGCCAGCGCTTCGTCCATCCTGAGGCCGAGCCTGTTCATTCCGGTATCGACATGGAGTGCGGCCGGCTCGCAACCATGCCCGTGCTGACGCCAGTAGCCGACTTCCGTGATCGAACCGAGCGCGGGGCGGAGACGGTGGACGCGATAATCGTGCATCCGCGCCTGCGCGAGCCCGTTCAGCACGTAAATCCGGGCCTGCGGCGCCGCCGCGCGGGCCCGGACGCCTTCGGAAACATGGGCGACGAAGAAGGTCTGGCACCCCGCGCGCACCAGCGCCGGCACGGCGTGCTCGATGCCGAGCCCATAGGCATCGGCCTTCACCACCGCGCTGCATTCCGCCGCACCGGCGCGGGAAGCGAGCCGCGCCCAGTTCTCGGCGAGCGCGGAGAGGTTGATCGTGAGGAGGGCAGCCATGTCGTCCATGCCGCGATCCTGCCCCCATTTGCGCGCCGTTTCCACCGGGATTTTCGACGATCCGGCGTGAAAATCGCTGCTATTCGAACCGCTCGGGCAAATAATCCTCGGAGGCGAGGTCCGAGAACCGCGTCACATTGGCGTCGAACTGGAGCTGCACGGAGCCGGTCGGGCCGTGACGCTGCTTGCCGATGATGACCTCGGCCTTGCCGTGCACCCGGTCCATTTCCATCTGCCATTTGAGATGGTCCTCGGTGCCGGGCTTCGGCTCCTTGTTCTGGAGGTAATATTCCTCGCGATAGACGAACAGCACCACGTCGGCATCCTGCTCGATCGAGCCGGATTCACGCAGGTCCGAGAGTTGCGGGCGCGTGTCGTCGCGGCTCTCGACCTGACGGGAGAGCTGCGAGAGCGCGACGATCGGCACGTCGAGCTCCTTGGCGAGCGCCTTGAGCCCGGTGGTGATCTCGGTGAGTTCCTGCACGCGGTTGTCGCTCTTCTTCGACGAGCCGGCGAGCAGCTGGAGGTAATCCACCACCAGCAGGTCGAGCCCGTGCTGGCGCTTGAGGCGACGGGCGCGGGCCGCCAGTTGCGCGATCGAGATGCCGCCCGACTGGTCGATATGCAGCGGCACACTCTGCATTTCCGCGACCGCCTCGTGCAGCTTGGCGAATTCGTCCTGCGTGATGTCGCCGCGGCGGATCTTGAACGAGGGCACGCCGGATTGCTCGGCGATGACGCGGGTCGCGAGCTGCTCGGCGCTCATTTCGAGGCTGAAGAAGCCGACGATGCCGCCGTTGACCGTCTTGACCACGCCGTCCGGCTGGCGCTCGCCACGCCAGGCTTTGGCGATGTTGTAGGCGATGTTGGTCGCGAGCGAGGTCTTGCCCATCGCCGGGCGCCCCGCAAGGATCACAAGGTCCGAGCGCTGCAGGCCGCCCAGCTTCTGGTCGAAGTCGCGCAGGCCGGTCGCGGTGCCGGAAAGGCCGCCATCACGCCGATAGGCTTCGCTCGCCATGTGGATCGCGAGGCTGAGCGCGGAGGAAAAGCTCTGGAAGCCGCCCTCGAACCGACCGGCCTCGGCGAGCCCGTAAAGCTTGCGCTCGGCGTCCTCGATCTGCAGGCGGGGACTTTCGTCGACCGGCGCGTCGAAGGCGCGGTTCACCATGTCCTCGCCGATGGTGATGAGGTTCCGGCGCAGCGCCAGCTCGTAGATGGTGCGGCCGTATTCGAGTGCGTTGATGATCGTCGTCGCGCTGGTCGCGAGGCGGACGAGGTATTGCGGCACCGTCATCCCGCCGAGATCGAGATCGGGCAGGTAGGTCTTCAGTGTGATCGGCGTTGCGACCTTGCCGGCCTTCAGCAGCTTGGTGATGACCTCGAAAATCCGCCCGTGCAGCGCCTCGAAGAAGTGCTCCGGGCGCAGGAAGTCGGAGACGCGGTCATAGGCCTCGTTGTTGACGAGAATTGCGCCCAGCAGCGCCTGTTCCGCCTCCAGATTGTGCGGGGCGAGACGAAGGTTGGCTTCGGGTTGCGGCTCGATGCGGGCGAGGCTGGTCATCGGAGGCTACAATCGGTTTGAACTGAAGGGCGGTCCGGACATGGAATCGGATAGCGGAGATGTTTCCATGCGGGAAACACGCCACCAACAAAAGTGCGAAAATCCACCAATTTGAATTGTGCCTGATTCCCCCGATTCTCACAGGCTCAAAAAAAATCCCGCCAAGGCTTGACGGGATTTTGCTTGCCAGCGGATCGCGGTGAAAGCCGTGGATGGCCAGGTCAAGCCCGGCCATGCCGGATGAAAACTGTCACCCCGCGAGGCGAAGCCGAAGCTAGGCCCGAACGGGTCGCCGAGCAGGCACGACGTGCCGTTGGGAGGAAAATGTGGCCCCGGCAAATCCTCGGGGCCACACAAATAATCAAAGTTCCGCCATCGGGCCGGCTTCGGCCAGCGCCGCGCCGATCTCGAGGCCGAGATCGTCGAGGTTGTCCTCCTCGCGGGTCAGCACGTTCTCGCCGCGGGCCTGGCGTTCGGCGTCCTCGGCCGAGCGGGCAACGTTGATGGTCACGTTCGACGAAACCTCCGGGTGCAGGACAACCGAAACGCCGTGCATGCCGAGGGTCTTGATCGGGGTGTTGAGCGCGATCTGGCCGCGGCCCACGGTGAAGCCGCCGGCGGTGAGCGCTTCGGCGAGGTCACGCGAGGAGACCGAACCGTAGAGCACGCCCGATTCACCTGCCTGACGGATCAGCACGAAGCTCTGGCCGTCGAGCTTGCCGGCAACGGCATCGGCGTCCTTGCGGCGCTCGAGGTTGTTGGCTTCGAGCTGGGCGCGCTGCTCGGCGAACTTCGCCTTGTTGGCGTCCGTCGCGCGCAGCGCCTTGCCGCGGGCGAGCAGGAAGTTGCGGGCATAACCGTCCTTGACGCGGACAACCTCGCCCATCTGGCCGAGCTTGGCGACACGTTCGAGAAGGATGACTTCCATGGTTTTTCTCCTTTGATGTTCAGAAAGCTGGAAGGGTTGGAGCGAGGGGGTCAGAGCCGTCCCCGCCGGAAATCGAAAAGATGGTCGGCCATGCCGGCCAGCACGAAGATCAGCGCCGGAACGCCGAAGAAGATCATCACGGCCCAGAGCGCGCCGAGCACGAAGCCGCGCCCATCCATGCCGATGGTCCGCGCATGAACGACCGCGAGCCCCTGCAGCAGAAAGGCGAAGGCAAGGCCGAGCGCCACCATCTCGGCGAGCAACCCGACATAGCCGCCGCGGATGCTGACGATGAAGGAAAGGCCGATCAGGATCAGCGCGCCGCCCGGCAAGCGGAACCGGCGCAGGTCCGGCCGGATGAAGGCGATGCGCCCGGAACGCTCGGCGATCATCGCCCCGAGCGTCGCGCTGATGACGAGCGTCGCGATGGCGAGCAGGCCCGAGAGCGGCAGCATGATGGCTGCCATCATGTCGAACAGCGGGCCGAGGTCTCGCGAGCCCGGCGCGCTCACCTGCATGCCGACGAGATGAAACGCGACCTCGACCGATTTGCGGATGCGCTGCTGAAGCGCGGCAAAATCCGGTTCGATCACCATCGCCGACGCGGTGGCCACGATCGCGACGTAGAGAACCAGCGTCACCATCTGCCGGCCGAGTTCGATCCCGTCGCGCTCCGGGCTGCCCGTGTACCGGCCGAACTGGCGCTCCGAAACCAGCGTGATCGCGAAAGCCGGCAGGCCGAGCATCGCCACGACAGCGAGCGAGGCGGCCATGCCGACCACCGTATTGACGCTCAGCGCCGCCACGAGCCCGCCCAGCGCCGCGACCAGCGGGTGCCAGCCGAACCCGGCGATGAACAGCGGCAGCGGCGCGATCAGCGAAAGAAAGACCACCGGCGCGACGCCGGGCGTCAGCAGGCCGGACATGAACGCGGTGGCGAAACCGGCAGCGGTTCCGACCAAAACGGCCTGCGACAGGGAAGGGGGCGCCGTTACGGGCTGTTCCATCGGTCGAGCTGTCCCGCGATCCAGCCGGAATTTCCGGAACTGGCGGTTAGAAACGGCTCGGCCCCAGGCTGGCTTTCCGTTTCAGCTTTACCGCCGACAGTGACCCGGCAGCGGCGACGTGTTTGCCTGAAAAGCCGGCGGCCGGAGCCGCCGGATCGTCTTTCGTATCGGACCGACGTCCGGAATTCCTCGCTTGGCTCCTTGTCGGCCGGAACGGCCGCAAGCGCGAATGCGCGCCCGAGCTTATGCGAGGGGACCCCTTACTTGATCACGTACGGCAGCAGGCCGAGCACGCGGGCGCGCTTGATGGCCTGGGCAAGCTCGCGCTGCTTCTTGGCCGAAACGGCCGTGATGCGCGAGGGGACGATCTTGCCGCGCTCGGAAATGTAGCGCGAGAGCAGCTTGACGTCCTTGTAGTCGATCTTCGGGGCGCCATTGCCCGAGAACGGGCAGGTCTTGCGGCGGCGGAAGAAGGGGCGGCGTGCGCCGGCAGCTTGGCTCATCAGACTTCCTCCTCGTTGCCTTCGACGGCATCGTCATCGCGCGAACGGCGCGGGCCGCGATCACCGCGGTCGCCGCGATCACCACGCTCGCCACGATCATCGCGGTCACGGCGCTGGAGCATGGCCGACGGGCCTTCCTCGAGTTCCTCGACCTTGATGGTCATGAAGCGGAGGATGTCTTCGTTGATCGCCATCTGGCGCTCCATCTCGGCGACGGCGGCCGGGGGAGCGTCGAGATTGAACAGCGCGTAATGCGCCTTGCGATTCTTCTTGATGCGGTAGGCGAGGGTCTTCACGCCCCAGTATTCGACCTTGGCGACGGCGCCGCCATTGGCCTCGATCACGGTCTTGTAGGTCTCGGTCATCGCCTCGACCTGCTGGGCCGTTACATCCTGGCGGGCCAGGAAAACGTGTTCATAGAGTGCCATAAGAGCCTTCTTTCAAGTTTCACTTCCACTGGCGCGAAGCCCTTCGAGCCCTTGGAAGGCCCAAACGAGAAATCACGAAGGCGTTGACACGGGAGAACGGGTCCGAAAACCCTACCGGACAAAAGCCCGGCTCTCCGTTCAGCCACCGGCCAAGCGGAAGTGGCGCTCATAGCCCTGTTCGTTTTGAATAACAAGTGCATTTTGCACGCTTGGACATAGGTCTTGTCCACCCCGTCGCCGGATCGAACGCATTGAAGATGGATGATCTCCTCACCGAAATCCGCGCCTGCACGGCCTGCCAGGGCAAGGGCAGGGATCTGCCGCTCGGCCCGCGCCCGATCTTTCAGGCGGGATCCGGCGCGCGCATCCTGATCGCCGGGCAGGCGCCGGGGCGAGTCGCGCACGGGCAGGGGCGGCCGTTCGACGATCTCTCCGGCGACCGCCTGCGCGATTGGCTCGGCATCGACCGGGAGACCTTCTACGATGCGAGTCGCATCGCGCTCGTGCCGATGGGGTTCTGCTACCCCGGCACCGAAAAGGGCGCCGACCTGCCGCCGCGCAGCGAATGCGCGCCGCTCTGGCGTGCGCGTCTGCTTGCCGCCATGCCGCATATCGAGCTGACCGTTCTTCTCGGGCGCTATGCGCTGAACTGGCACCTGCCGGACACGCGCGGCAAACCGCTGACAGACGCCGTGACAGGCTGGCGCGAAACCTTTCCGCGCCTGCTGCCACTCGTTCACCCGAGCCCGCGCAACATCGGCTGGCTCAAGCGCAATCCGTGGTTCGAGACAGAAACGGTTCCGGCGCTACGGTCGCGGGTCGCCGAAATTCTGGCCGCCACCACGGCCTGAGGACCGCTCTCTATTTCTATTGGGCCTATTTGCCCTTCGCCCAGGCGCACACCTTGGCGCGATCGTTGATCCAGCAGCCGCCCTGACGTTTCAGCGGGCCGAGGCGGGAATGCGCGTGCGTTGCGCCGCGTTCCGCATTCCAGAACCCCTCCGCGCCTTCCGGCTCGGTATCGACGATCGCGAAGAACAGGCCCTTGCCCGTACCCCGGTTGCTGATCTCGAACTGCTCCTTTGTGGCCGTGAAATCGCACGGCCCGTCAATATAGGTCTTGCCGTCGACGACGAGCAGGCACTTCGCCGTGCGCGCGAAGCCCGGCGCGGTCCCCGCGATCAAGACCGCGAGACAGCCGCCGATGAGGATGAGCCTGCCCGACATGACGATCCTCCAAGGTAGTTCCGGCTCCGGCATAGTTTCACGACAGGGGGCCGCCCCGCCAGTGAATAAGCGAATTTCGCCCCGAACGCTTGACAAGCAAGCACTGCCATCGCCATTGCCGCAGAAAACCGATAGAAAATCCGCGCCAAAGGAGACCCACACATGAGCAAGACGGCCTTTC
This sequence comes from Rhabdaerophilum sp., assembly GCA_032229845.1. Classification (GTDB taxonomy): domain Bacteria; phylum Pseudomonadota; class Alphaproteobacteria; order Rhizobiales; family Beijerinckiaceae; genus Rhabdaerophilum. Next base: position 891 of record JAVTWI010000154.1, on the reverse strand, counting down.
TTTTCCCCGGACAGGGCTCTCAGGCCGTCGGCATGGGCAAGGCGCTCGCCGAGAACTTCGCCGCCGCCCGCGCGGTGTTTGAGGAGGTCGATGCCGCCCTCGGCCAGAAGCTCTCGGCGCTGATGTTCGAGGGGCCGGAAGATCAGCTTACCCTCACCGCCAATGCCCAGCCGGCGCTGATGGCGCATTCGCTCGCCGTTATCCGTGTGCTGGAAGCGGAGAAGGGGCTCGATCTGGGCAAGGCGGCCTCCTATGTGGCCGGCCATTCGCTCGGCGAATATTCCGCTCTCGCGGCCGCCGGCGCGGTGACGATCACGGACACCGCCAAGCTCCTGCGCATCCGCGGTGATGCGATGCAGGCGGCGGTGCCGGTCGGCAAGGGCGCGATGGCCGCGCTGCTCGGCGCGGAATGGGACCTTGCCAGCGAGATCGCCAAGGAAGCCGCGCAGGGCGAATGCTGCGATGTCGCCAACGACAACGGCGGCGGGCAGGTGGTGCTTTCGGGCGACAAGGCCGCGATCGACCGCGCCTGCGAGATCGCCAAGGCCAAAGGCGTCAAGCGCGCGATCCTGCTCCCGGTTTCGGCGCCGTTCCATTCGGCGCTGATGGCCCCGGCCGCCGAGCGGATGCGCGAAGCGCTCGCCGGCGCGACCATCAAGGCACCTGTTGTCCCGGTGGTCGCCAATGTCACGGCGGATGCCGTCTCGGACCCGGAGGCAATCCGCAAGAACCTCGTCACACAGGTCTGCGGCTCGGTGCGCTGGCGCGAGTCGATGCTCTGGCTCGGCAACGCGGGCGTGACGAAATTCCTCGAATGCGGCTCGGGCAAGGTGCTGACGGGCATTGCCAAGCGGCTGGTCGCCGGCAGCGAGGCGGCAAATATCGGCACGC
>JAVTWI010000153.1:0-11178 GCA_032229845.1 Rhabdaerophilum sp. | reverse complement strand
CTCATGTCGAAGCGCAGCAGCTTGACGCCGAGCACGCTCGCGAGTTGCTTCGCCACCTCGGTCTTGCCGACGCCGGTGGGGCCGGAGAACAGATAGCAGCCGATCGGCTTCTCGGCATCGCGCAGCCCCGCGCGGGCGAGCTTGATCGCCGAGGAGAGCTGCTTGATCGCCTCGTCCTGCCCGTAGACGACGCGGCTCAGCGTCGTCTCGATATTCTTCAGGACCTCGGCGTCGTCCTTCGAGACCGTCTTCGGCGGAATGCGCGCCATCGTGGCGATCGTCGCCTCGATCTCCTTGAGACCGATCGACTTCTTCCGCTTGGCCGGGGTCAGCAACATCTGCGAGGCGCCGGTTTCGTCGATCACGTCGATCGCTTTGTCGGGCAGCTTGCGGTCATGGATATAGCGCGCGGAGAGTTCCACCGCGCCCTTGACCGCCTCGTTGGTGTACTTGAGGCCGTGGAACTCCTCGAAATAGGGCTTGAGCCCCTTGAGGATCTCGATCGCATCCGGGATCATCGGCTCGTTGACGTCGATCTTCTGGAAGCGGCGCACCAGCGCGCGGTCCTTCTCGAAATACTGCCGGTATTCCTTGTAGGTGGTCGAGCCGATGCAGCGCAGCGTCCCCGCGGCGAGCGCGGGCTTGAGCAGGTTCGAGGCGTCCATCGAACCGCCGGAGGTCGCGCCCGCGCCGATCACCGTGTGGATCTCGTCGATGAACAGGATCGCCTTGGGGTGCTGTTCGATCTCCTTCATCACCTGCTTGAGGCGTTCCTCGAAATCGCCGCGATAGCGTGTGCCGGCGAGCAGTGTGCCCATGTCGAGCGCAAACACCGTGGCATCCGCGAGCACATCCGGCACCTGCCCGTCGACGATCTTCTTGGCGAGCCCCTCGGCGATCGCCGTCTTGCCGACGCCGGGGTCGCCAACGAGCAGCGGGTTGTTCTTCTGCCGGCGGCAGAGCACCTGGATCGTCCGCGCGACCTCGGGTTCGCGGCCGATCAGCGGGTCGATCTTGCCCTTGGCGGCCTTCCTGTTGAGGTTGGTGGCATAGGTCGCGAGCGCGCTTTCCTTGCGCGGCTTGCCGGCGCCGTCGCGCTCGCCGCCCTGCGGTGGCTCATCGCCCGTTTCCTCGCTCTCTTCCTCGACCCCGTTCGGAAGGCGCGGCTCGGAGGCGCCTGACCGCTTGGCAATGCCGTGGCTGATGTAATTCACCGCGTCGTAGCGGGTCATCTCCTGTTCCTGCAGGAAATAGGCGGCGTGGCTCTCGCGCTCGGCGAAAATCGCGACCAGCACGTTGGCGCCGGTCACTTCCTCGCGGCCCGACGACTGCACATGGATCACCGCGCGCTGGATGACACGCTGGAACCCGGCCGTCGGCTTGGTCTCGGTGCGGTCGCGAACGACGAGCGCCTCAAGCTCAGTGTCGATATAGGTGAGGATCGTCTGGCGCAGCGCTTCGAGATCGACATTGCAGGCGCGCATCACCGCGCTCGCATCCTCGTCGTCGATCAGCGCGAGCAGGAGGTGCTCAAGCGTCGCGAATTCGTGCCGGCGCGACGTCGCGTGGCCGAGCGCCTGATGCAATGCGTTTTCGAGGCTCTTCGAAAAACTGGGCAAGGTTCCGCTCGCTTTCCTCGGTCGGCGGCCCGCTCGCGCGCGGCCGGAATTTCGGTTTCATCAAGCCCGACGGGCCTATTTCTTCTCCATCACGCATTGCAGCGGGTGCTGGTGCTCGCGGGAGAAATCCATCACCTGCGTCACCTTGGTCTCGGCGATCTCGAACGTGTAGGTGCCGCACTCGCCCACCCCGTGGTGGTGGACATGCAGCATGATCTCGGTCGCCTCTTCCTCGTTCTTGTTGAAGAAGCGCATCAGCACATGCACGACGAATTCCATCGGCGTGTAGTCGTCGTTGAGCAGCAGCACCCGGTAAAGGTCCGGGCGCTTGCGCATCGTCCGGGTCCGGGTCGCCAGAACGGTTCCGCTGGCGGGTTTCCCCCCCATGTTGCCGCCCGGCCCGCCCGAGGGACCCTTTCCACTCATCGATACATCCTGCAAATCAGTGTCAGTCTGGTCTAAAAGGTTATGCCGGATTGCCCGTGAATCAAGACGCTGCGGTGAAGCAATTTCGGGAAAATCCCTGCGACTGTTTCGTGGCGCCCCCAAAGCGCCGCCAACAAAGCAAAAAAGCCCGGTCTCGCGACCGGGCTGAAGGTAGGGGGAAGACAAACCCCAAAACGCATACGCTACGCGCAGTCCGGCGAACCGGACCGATCAGGGCGTTTCAGAACTTACTTGTCCTGAACTTACTTGCCCTGAACCTTGGCAAGTGCGCCCTCGAGCGGCTTGTAGCTTTCCTTGGCCAGCTCGGTGACGAGTTCGCCGACCTTGGTCGCGTGGGCCACGAAGCCCTCATAGGCGGTTTTGGCATAGTCGGTCTGGATCTCGATCGCCTTGTCGAGCGTCTTCACGCCGGCAAGCTTCTCGAAGGTCGAGGAACCGGCCTCGATGGCCTTCTTCGAATAATCGGCGAATTCGGTCGCGATGGCCTGGACGCCCTTCTGCTGAACGCCGAACGCCTTCACGGCGGCGTCGAGGTTGTCCTTGCCGTACTTCTGGAAGTCTTCGAAAGCCTGGATCATTGTATTCCCCTTTGGATTTGGACCGGGAGCTCGTTTCCCGTTGCAGGCCCTATCTATGTTGCAGCGCACAAAATGTCAAGTCGCCGTTTTGCGCTGCAACATAAACTTTGGGCGAAGCCATCGCTCCCGCCTTCCTGCCCGCCCTTCCCTGGCACATCGCCATGACGCCCGGATGACCCCGCGCCGGAATTTTCGACCGCGCCCTTAACGCTCGGGTAACCGAAGCTGGCGCATTTTGATCAAGTCCTCGGACAGGATTTCCGAACAGTTTTCGCCCGGTTCGGGCGGGGGTAATCGAGTATGCGCATTGTTGGCGTCGGTTCCGCGCGCTGGATCAATCCGGTGCAGGCCTGTCTTTCCCTGACCCTGCTGACGCTTGTCGCACTCGCGCTGATGGCGCCCGATGCCGAGGCGCGTCGCCGTCGCCACCATGCGACCGGCGGAGGCTACAATCCGCCCTATGCGTCCATTGTCTATGACGTGAATTCCGGCAAGGTCCTGCAGGCGACGAATGCCGATGCGCCGCGCCATCCGGCCTCCGTCACCAAGGTGATGACGCTCTATATGCTGTTCGAGCAGCTGGAAACCGGCCGTCTCAAGCTCACCAGCGAACTTCCCGTATCGCGCGAGGCGGCCAGCCAGGCCCCTTCGAAGCTCGGCCTCAAGCCCGGAGAGACCATCCAGGTCGAGGATGCCATCAAGGCGATCGTCACGAAATCGGCCAACGACGTCGCCGTGGTGATCGCCGAGGCGATCGGCGGCGATGAGGAGCGTTTCGGCCGGATGATGACCCGCAAGGCGCACCAGCTCGGCATGCGCCGCTCGAATTTCGAGAATGCCTCGGGCCTGCCCAACCCGCGTCAGTTGACCACCGCGCGCGATCTCGTGACGCTCGGCAAGGCGATCCATGATCGCTTCCCGCATTACTACAAGTATTTCTCCACCCGCGTGTTTTCCTACGAGGGCCGCGCCTACCGCAACCACAATCGCCTGCTCGGCAAGGTCGAGGGCGTCGACGGCATCAAGACCGGCTACACCCGCGCGTCGGGCTTCAACCTGCTGACCTCGGCCAAGGCCGACGGCCGTCACCTGCTTACGGTCGTGCTCGGCGGCAAGTCGGCCCGTGCCCGCGACGTTCAGGTTGCCAGCCTCGTCGAAGACAACATGGACCGCGCCTATGCCGGCCGCCGCCGCACCGCCAAGACCGTCGACGTCGCCATGAACGACGAGACGGACGAGGAGGAGGAAGGCGCCGAGACACCCAAGACCGCCCGCGATCTCCCGGCCCCGCGTGATCTTCCGGCACCGCGGGTGGCCCGCGCGCCCGAACCGGCGACGGAACAGCCGGCGCCTTCGTCCCTGCCCGCCCCGCCGGCGCGTCCGCGCCCGGCCGTCATCGCCGAAACCGGCACACGGCCCGCCAACGGCGGCGAGGAAAACCTCACGCGGGCCCGCCCGCTCGCGCTGGCTGCCAGCGGCTCGACCAATATCGTCCGCAGCGCGACGACGCCGCTCGCGCTTGTCGGCAAAACGCCGCGTTCGCCCGCGATGCGCTGGGTGACCGGCCCGCAGCCGGTCGATATTCCGCCGGCACCGGTCGCGCGCAATGACGGCAACCGTCTCGTTCCGCCCGGCAACGTCCGCTACACCAACGCCATTCCGGCCGAGGCGCCGAAGGCGGAGGAAGAACAGCCCCTGCCCGCCCCGTCCACCAAGGCCGAGGCGCGCCTGCCGTCGATGTCGGAGCGCGCCCGGGTTGCTGCCGCGACGCCAGCGCCTTCGCCGGAAGTGAAAGCCCCAATCCAGGTCGAAACGCCGAAGGCCGCGCCGTCGAAGGTCGCCCGCGCTGAGATCAAGGCCGACGAGCCGGCGAAAGCGGCGCCGAAGGCCGCGACCCGCAGCGGCTGGATCATCCAGCTCGCGGCCACCGACAGCGAGAGCAAGGCCCGCGAGATCCTCGACAACGCCAAGGGCAAGACCAGCGCGCTCAAGGACGCCGAGCCTTTCACCGAAACGGTGACCAAGGGCGGTTCGACCTTCTACCGCGCCCGGTTCGGCGGCTTCGACGATTCCAACGAAGCCAACGCGGCCTGCAAGGCCGTGAAGCGGTCCGGCTTCAACTGTATCGCCCAGAAAGTTTGAATTCGCGGAGTTTTGCGTATGGCCGATGCCCAGGAATCGCCAATGAACCGGGAAGCTTCGCTGGACGAGATCGTCGCCGAGCTGTCGCGCCCGCTGGCGCGTGGTTCAGCCCCGGCGGGCAGCCGCCAGCGCGACATCCTTCGCGCGGTTGACGAGGGCCGCAAGGTAGGTCGAACCGCCCCGATCGGGGTGAAACCGCGCGATGAGCGTGCGATGCGCCGCGCGAACGGCCTCCTCGGAGGCTCCCGGCTCAAGGCCAAGGATCTCATAGGCTTCCTTTTCACGCATTTCGCCCACGCCCGCCGCCGCACCTTGCCCCGCTGCCGGATCGAACTTCACGTGCTCACGCCATCCGGGCGCCCGGCGGTCGAAATCCTGAGCGAGAAGGCTTAGCCCCTGCGGGTCGGCCGCAGCCAGTTCGCTCGCGAGCACGATGATGTCGCGGTGATTGAGCTGGCTGAGCCTGCGGCCCTTGTGCGTGCCGAACAGAATATTGGCATCCATCTCGCCTGACGCCATATCCATCGAGACGACGAGGCCCGGCGTACGGATTTCCGAGCGCCGCGCCCGACCGATCGGATCGAGCATCTCCGGTAGCTTGAAGCCCAGCAGCCAGGCCGAGAGCGACACCAGCACGATGGCGATGTCCCACCGTCCGCGCAGACCGAGCAGGATGCCGGCCCCGCCGGCAATCGCGCCCACCAGCTTGCGCGTCAGCGGCGACATGGCAGCGCCCGCCTTGCGGCCCGGCCCGAGCGCGAACCACCAGATGATCGCCCCGAAAACCAGCGTCGATACGATGTAGTTCATCCGGCCCCCGTTTCGCGGGCCGTCACAAAAGCCCGAGTGCGCGCAATTCCTCGCGCATATCGTCCGGCATGTCCACCGGCGCATCACTTGCCTTGATATCGGCCGGTGCATCCTTGGCTTCAAGATAGCGCCAGCCCTGGAACGGCCGGCACGGCCGCGGCCGCACCGGCACCACCACCGGCTCGAACACCAGATGGCAGCGCTGGATGCCGTCCTCACCGGTGAATGGCTCAATGGCTTCGATGCGCTGGCGGCAGGCGATCCGCCCCTTGATGACCCAGTAGAGCGAACCTTCGCCGACGATCTCGCCCATGCGCTTGGGTACCATGCGCGTCGTATGCATCTGCCGGAACGGCCGCCCGAGCCGGTGATGCTGAAGCCGCGTCTCCTCGATCCAGGATTCGATATCCTCGATGGATTCAACCCCGACGCAGAGCTTCAACAGGTTGAGCGCCATGCCGGCTATCACCCCTCGGCAATCACCATGATGCGCGCGCCTTCGCCAAGCTGCGCGCCCGCCTCGAAGGCGATGCCCTCGACCGTGCCGGCGCGCGGCGCCAGCACCGGATGTTCCATCTTCATCGCCTCGACGATCGCAACGCGCTGGCCCTTCTCGACGCTCTCGCCATCCTTCACGAACAGCGCGACGAGTTTGCCGTGCATCGGCGATTTCACGAGCCCACCCGCATCGCCGCCGTGATCGTCGAAAGAAACATCGAACGGATCAGGCAGCGATACCGCGACCTGTCGGCCGCGATCGAGCACGAAAATGCCTTCACCACCGGCAACCAGCGTGAAATCGCGGTCGGCGCCCGGTGCAGCTTCTGCGATCATGGACGCGGCCGCGTCGACCGGCAGGACGATTTCCTCCTGCTCCGCCTTGACGCGCAAGCTGCCCTTACGGCCCGGCGCGAGCGCAAAGCCGTCATTCTCGCTCCACGGATCGCTCGCCCAGCCGGAACGGGCCACCGCCGCATCTGCAAGCCGCATCTGCTCTTCGCCGAGCAGCGCCAGTGCCCCGGCCGCCACCGCCGCGCGGTCAAGTTCCGGCGGCACAGCGCCGAGGGCCTCGAGATTGCGGTCAATCAGGCCGGTATCGAGCTTACCGGCGCGGAAATCCGGGTGATCAATGAGCGCGCACAGAAAGCGCGTGTTGGTTTTCGGCCCGGCGACGACCGAGCCCAGCAGCGCATCGCGCAGGCGGTCGAGCGCCTCGTCGCGGCTGGCTCCGTGCGCGATCACCTTGGCGATCATCGGATCGTAGAACGGGGTCACCTCGCCGCCCTCGACGACGCCACTGTCGATGCGGATGCCCTCGCCGCCCGCGAGCTGGAGCGCATGCAAGGTGCCGGTCGAGGGCAGGAAGCCGCGCTCCGGCTCCTCGGCGTAAAGCCGCGCCTCGACCGCATGGCCGTGGATCGTGAGATCGCCTTGTGCGACCGGCAGCTTCTCGCCCGCCGCAACACGGAACTGAAGCTCGACGAGATCGAACCCGGTGATCTCCTCGGTCACCGGATGCTCGACCTGAAGGCGGGTGTTCATTTCCATGAAGTAGAAGCCATCAGGCCGGAGCCCGCGCGAACCATCAGCGATGAACTCGATGGTGCCCGCGCCGAAATAGCCGACAGCCTTCGCCGCATCGACCGCCGCCTTGCCAAACGCGGCGCGCGTCGCGGCATCCATGCCCGGCGCCGGCGCTTCCTCGATCACCTTCTGGTGGCGGCGCTGCATCGAGCAGTCGCGCTCGAAGAAATGGATCACGTTGCCGTGCGTATCGCCGAAGACCTGCACCTCGACGTGGCGCGGCGCGAGAATGTATTTTTCGATCAACACATGCGCATTGCCGAAGGAATTCTTGGCCTCGCGCTGGCAGGAGGCGAGCGCCTCCTCGAAATCGGCGTGCTTGTCGACACGCCGCATGCCCTTGCCTCCGCCGCCCGCGACCGCCTTGATGAGCACAGGATAGCCGATCTGATAGGCCTTCTCCTTGAGGAAGGCCGCGTCCTGAATCTCGCCGTGATAGCCGGGCACTACCGGCACGCCCGCCTTCTCGACCAGCGCCTTCGCGGCGTCCTTCAGTCCCATCGCCCGGACGGCGGAGGGCGGCGGCCCGACGAAGGTGACGCCCGCCGCCGCACAGGCTTCGGCGAATTCGGCGTTTTCGGACAGGAAGCCGTAGCCGGGATGCAGGCATTCCGCCCCGGCCTTCTTGGCAACCTCAAGGATGCGCTCGGTGACGAGATAGCTCTCGCGCGCCGGCGCAGGCCCGATGCAATAGGCCTCGTCCGCGAAGGCAACGAACGGCGCTTCCGCATCCGCCTCCGAATGAACGGCGATCACCCGCATCCCGAGCCGCCGGGCCGTCCGCGCCACGCGCAGGGCGATTTCACCGCGATTCGCAATCAAGACGCTGGAAAACATCGATTCTGTTCCACCCTTTGCATGGTTTTCTTCCGAGGAAGCATAGGAATGCCCCCCTGTCTATCCGCCGGGTGACATTCGCGCCGTTTCCCCGCGCCAATCGCGCCGGACCTTGAGCACGATGGCGCCGACCGCCTGGAAACTGAGCCCGATGACGAACAGGTCGAGCAGGATTTCCGGCACCTGGCTGGTCGAGGTTCGCGCCGCGAAGCCGACGACGGCAAATGCGGTGGTCGAGATCGCGTCGTTCCGGCTCGAAAGCCAGGTCGCTGCGATCAGCGGGTTTTCGGCATCGCGGAACCGCACCATCAACCCGAGCACGAACAGCGCGAGGCCAATCGCGGTGAAGGCCGACCAGCCGGCGACCCAGACCTCCGCCCGCCGCCCGGTGGCGATCTTGTCCCAGAGGTCGTAGCCCGTGTGCAGGCCCGCGACGAGCATCACCCCCGCGACACCGAGCGCGGCAAGATCCTCGAAGCGCCGCCCGCGCCCGAACACCGCCAGCGCCACGGCCCAGAGCACCACGTCATAGATCCAGTCGATCCCGTCCTTGAGCAGGAACCGATTGCCGATCGAGAGGGCATAGAGCGTCTGCGCCAGCGCCAGCGCGGCGATCACCGCGACGATGAACATCACCCGCCGGCGGTAGCGGCGATCCTCCTCGGTGAAAGGCGATCTTTCGAACAGGTCCACGCGCGTATCCCGGATTGTGCGGAACCATACATTCCCGAGCGCGTTCTCAATGGCAAGAAGGTGACACGCCAACGCCGACCACCAAAGGAAGCCAGCCATGTCCGCCAACACCATGTCCGCCGCCGCCGCCAAGTTCCAGACCGCCGCCATTCTCTTCCTGGCCGTTCTTGCCCTCATGCTCGGCCTCGGTGCGATTTTGGTGTTCTCGACCCCGCTTCAGACGCAGGCCGCCGGCCTGATGGCCGGGATCGTCACCGGCAGCCTGATCGCCGCCGCCCCGGTTTCCTGGATGCTGGCCGGCCTCGTCGACAGCCACCTCTCCACCTATCGCCCCGCCTCCCCCTATCGCTGGGCGTGATTTCGAGACCTCCCGCCTCCCTCCCCACTATTCGTGCCGCAACGAGTAGTGCTAGGGCTGTAACCGACCCCCCGGTTGCAGCCCTTTCTTTATGGAGTTGAGGATGGCTGTCCTCGTCCGCGCCTCGCGCGATGCCGATCTGCCTGCCATCCAGGCGATCTACACCCCCGCCGTCCTGAACGGCACGGCTTCCTTCGAACTCGACCCGCCGGATCTCGCCGAGATGACCCGCCGCCGCGCCGCGCTGCTGGCGGACGGCTTTCCCTATCTGGTCGCGGAAATCGGCGGAGAGATCGTCGGCTATGCCTATGCCGGGCAATACCGCCCGCGCCCTGCCTATCGCCATGCGGTCGAGGATTCGATCTACATCGCACCAAACCAGCAAGGCAAAGGTATCGGCAAGGCATTGCTCGGCGCGCTGATCGCGGCGTGCGAGAAGCTTGGCAAGCGGCAGATGGTGGCGGTGATCGGCGACAGCCTGTCGCAGGGCTCGATCAACCTGCACCGCGCCATGGGTTTCACCCATGCGGGAACGGTCAGGAATGTCGGCTACAAGCATGGCCGCTGGCTCGATCAGGTGATCTACCAGCGCGCGTTGGGCCCCGGCGCGGAGACCGCGCCGGAAACCTGAGAAATCGGATCAGTTGGCCGTGCAGATTACTTCGCCGCGACGACCATGATCTCGACGAGATAGTCCGGCGTCGCGAGCCCGGCCTCGACGGTCGCGCGCGCCGGGGTGTTGCCCTGGCTCACCCAGCCGTCCCAGACGGCGTTCATCGCCGCGAAGTTCTTCATGTCGGTGATCCAGATATTGGTGCGCAGCAGCTTGGATTTGTCGGTGCCGGCTTTGGCCAGCAGATCGTCGATCTGCGCGAGCACATCCTTGGTCTGGCCGGTGATGTCGAGCTTGGTGTCGCTCGCGACGATGCCGGCGAGATAAACCGTATCGCCGTGGACGACGGCCTTCGACATGCGCGCGCCGCATTCGATCCGGGTGATGGCAGCCATGGAGTTCTCCTAAACAGACAGGTTAAAAGCAGGAATGCCCTTGCCTATCCCGCTCCCTCCCCGATTTCAATGCGCGAAAACCGGCAGCGGGCAGTGGATTTCACGGCCGGATATCAGCCGCGGCCGACGAACGGCATCTTCGTTGCCATGACGTTCATCGTCAGCACGTTCGCCTCCGGCGGCAGGCTCGCCATATGCGCGACCGCGTTGGCGACATGCTCGACATCCATCACCGGCTCGACCTTCATCTCGCCATTGGCCTGAAGCACGCCGGTCGTCATGCGACGGGCCATGTCGGTCAGCGCGTTGCCGATATCCACCTGCCCGACGGCGATGTCATGCTCGCGCCCGTCGAGCGCGCCGGTCTTGGTCAGGCCGAGCACGGCGTGCTTGGTCGCGGTATAGGCCGCCGAGAACGGGCGCGGCGCATAAGCCGACACCGAACCGTTGTTGATGATGCGCCCGCCCTTCGGTGTCTGGCGCTTCATGATGCGGAACGCGGCCTGCATGCAGTAGAACACGCCGTTGAGATTGGTCTCGACCACCGCGCGCCATTGCTCGGGCGAGAGTTCGTCCCACTGCACCGGCGGTGCGCCGATGCCGGCGTTGTTGAATACGACATCGAGCCGCCCGAAGGTCGCGACCAGCTTGTCGAAGGCGGCGTTGACCGCGCCGTGATCGGTGACATCCGCCGCGAGCGCGATAGCATTGGCCGGGCCGGCGCCGGCGAGCGAAATCGTCTCGGCCAGCGCATCGGCGCGGCGGCCCATCAGCCCGACCTTGTAGCCGTCCTTCAGGAACCGGATCGCCACCGCCCGGCCCACGCCGGAGCCCGCGCCCGTGATCATCGCAACCTTGCCGCCCGCCATAATTTCCTCCCGGTGGATTTGTTGGCCCATGGATTAGCGGGCGGCGGCGCGTTTGTCAGCCGGGGAGTGGAAATTCGTATGCAGTATTCAAAAAAGAATGCTGCCGGCTTTCACCGGCAGCAAGATCAGACGCAACTATTCGGGACTCAGTAGCAGCGTCGTGTCTTGCGGACGACGACAACGCCATTCGGTTGACGCGTACGCACTGTCACGACACGGCAGCCGTTGCCCCA
>JAVTWI010000152.1:0-11196 GCA_032229845.1 Rhabdaerophilum sp. | reverse complement strand
GCGCCTCGCCGGCGATCTCCAGCGCGAGGCGCCGAAAGCGGCGCTCTCGCTCTGCCTCGACAACGCTGCCACCTGCGGCGCGCTCGCCGGAATGACCGGGCATCTCGCGGTACCGGGCGCGCCCCGGAAAACCCCGTCGGTTTCGGCTGGAGAACCGGTCGAGGCCGGACTTTACCCGCTGCCCCCACGCCGCCTCTAGATCACGCTCCGATAAGTTAGAGCATGCCTGACACGATTGACCGGCTTCCGCTTAATCCCAGCATGCTCCAGGATTTTGTGAAAAAGGCTTGACCTTCCGGCGTGCGCCGCCCACTCAACCTCATCGCTGGCATGGCGCAGGCGCCGCCGGGCAGAGGCTGTGATGGGTTCCGATTCCGCTCTTCAGACCATTCGCGACGATCTCGCCTTTCTTGACGACTGGGATGATCGCTACCGCTACCTGATCGATCTCGGCAAGGCGATGGCGCCGTTACCGGCGGAGGCTTACAGTGACGCCAACAAGGTGCAGGGCTGTGCGAGCCAGGTCTGGCTGCTGATGCACCGCGACCCGACAACGGGCGTGCTCTCCATCCGCGGCGACAGCGACGCGCTGATCGTCAAGGGGCTCGTCGCCTTGGTCGTCGCGCTGTTCGACGGCAGGAGCCCGGCCGATATCCGTGCAATCGACGCGAAGGCCTTCTTCGACGAAATCGGGCTCAGCAGCCATCTGACGGCGCAACGCTCGAACGGGCTCGCCTCGATGGTCGCCCGCATCAAGGCCGAAGCGGCCTGAACGGTCATCCCGCAAAGATCATCCCGCCTGTATCGCCGGCCGGTAGTCTTCCGCACCCCAATGCCGGATGACGCGGGTTTCCGTGCCGCGTGCCTCGCCCGATAGGCCGTAATGCCGTGCGAGCCCCCGCAGGGCGAAGGCCAGCAGCACCTTCCCGGACCGTGCCGGCAGCACGTGCTCCTGTTCGATCGCTTCCAGCCCTTTCGAGAAAGCGAGCGCATCGACGAGAATGCCGGAGAAATCCGGTCCCACGGCCCGCAGGGCCCTGTCGATCCGCTTGCCGGCCTCGATGGCGACTTCGCCTTTCGACAGGCCGGCGGAAAACCCAGCGCCATCCACGACGAGACGGGACCAGTTGGCAGTGACCTGAGGCGCGGTTCGGGCCAGCGCGAAATCGCGCTGGAGGCGGGCGCCCGCCTCCAGTTCGGCCTCCCCGACGAGCCAGCTCAGGAAGCGGCGGCGGCGGAAGATCTCCAACACGTCATCCGCGATATTGACCCGGATGGTCTCCTGCGCACCCTCGACCTCGACGACACGCTCGACCATGTCACGGTGCTGGGCGGCGAAAGGGGCCACCTCGGCCTTTTTCCGCGCCACCTCCCGCACAAGCCGCGCCCGCCCGGCCTCGGTGATCACGAATGCGGTCCGCCCCTTCAGAACCGCGCACTGCACGGCACCAGCCTCGATCAGCGGCGCCAGCGCACCGCTCGGGAAGCCGGACGCGAGACTCACGTTGCTTACGCCCTTGAACAGCACCAGTTGCTCGCCCCGGCGTTCGGCGCGCATCTGCGGTTCCGCCAGACGCGCCAGAATCCGCGAGCCGATTGCCTGGAACTCCGCCGCGACATCCTCGGCCGACATCTTTCCACGCTGACCTGTGCCCTTTTTCATGACAATTCCTCGCCTGAAAAGGTGCCGACCCAGGATTTCAGGGCGAACTCCAGCGCATCGAAGGCCCGATCCACACGCGGATCGTCCCGCAAATCCTCGATCTGCGAGCAGGCGTGGCGCGCGGTCGTGCGGTCGCGACCGAAGATCCGTCCGGCGCGCGTGAGGTTGGCCGCGAAGACGACATGCGCCAGATACATCGCGACCTGCCGGGCCCGCGCGACCGGTGCGGTCGAGCGTGTCTGCCGCCGAAGCGCGCCGGGCGATACGGCTTTCCAGGCAGCGGCTCCGGCTTCGACCGCGCGTTCCGAAAGCAGTTTCCGGAGATCGGGCCGCGAGTGCTTGACTAACGGTCTCTGCATCATCGGCTTTCGCGCCGTCAGCAAGGAACATTTCGACCTTTGATAAATCCGAGAGACGTAAGTCAATGTCTATCTGCCATAAACGAGATCGATATTATGTATACCCTATTTTCGCCCTCGAAATAATTCAACTTGGAAACAAGTTTTACAATTCACATGAAGAAAATACTCCCCGTTATTTCTGATTTAGCAAATTTTTTGCAAAAATTTATGCTAGAATTAAAAGTAATCCCCGCTCCATTATAATAAAATGCAATTATTAACAAAAAAGGCGCCTTGCGGCGCCTTCGTCGTCCTGCGATGCTGTTCCGCTCAGCGAGAGCGGCGACGCTGCTGACCGAGTCCCATTTCCTTGGCGAGGCGGGACCGGGCGGCCGCGTAGTTGGGCGCCACCATCGGGTAATCGGCGGGAAGACCCCATTTCTCACGATACTGCTCCGGCGACATCTGATACTGGGTCCGGAGATGCCGCTTCAGCGACTTGAACTTCTTCCCGTCTTCCAGGCAAACGATGAAGTCGTTGTGGACCGACTTCTTCACCGAGACGGCCGGCTTGAGCGGTTCGCTGGTCACTTCGGCGATCGGGGTGCCGACTCGCGTCAGGGCCGTGAACACCTCGTTGATCAGGGCGGGCAAATCCGCCGCAGGAACCGAATTATTGCTGACATAGGCCGAAACAATTTCCGCGGCCAGTTCGATCAGATCTCCTTGCTCAACATTCGTTGACATCTCTTTTCCTTCTTAATTGCAAAGCACTAGGCTTTCCCAACCTCATCCGGCAGGGTGAGGCCCCAGCCGATCCCAACTCTTCAAAGCAATCGACAGTTATTCTGCAAAATGACCCGGCCTGACACCGCTGGCGACGCCAAGCTGATTCACTCGCCTAGCCCATAACCGACAATTTCCCCGGAAATAGCAATATTTTTCTACAACTATACAGCAGTATCCCATTCCGATTTCGCTGAATTCAACGTGAACTTGCCGCGAGACAATTGAAACCCCCGGATTTCGTTGCCCGGTCTTCCGCATAAAAAGGCTCGGCAAATCACCGACACCGCGATATTGGCTGAAGCACGACTTCAACCGGGAAGGCTATCGATGCTCTCGAGCGACCGTCCGTTTTCACACCTCTCGCGGAAGCCGCCCCAGGCCGAACCGAAGCCGCGCACACGCAAGGTCCATGGTGTCGTCCTGCACGACGAGTTCGCCTGGCTGCGCGCGCGAAACTGGCAGCGGGTGATCGAAGACCCGACGACGGTTCCCAAGGAAATCGGCCATTACCTGCGGCAGGAAAACAGCTATGCCGCACAGGCCTTCCACCCGACCCGCGAACTTCAGAAGCGCCTCATCGCCGAAATGCGCGGCCGCGTCCGCGAGGATGAATCCGAGCCGCCGATGAAGGACGGCGCGTTCCTCTACTACGAACGCTATCGCAAGCGGCAGCAATACCCCGTGTTCTGCCGCCGGCCGATCGGCGCGAAGCGCGAGCAGATCCTGCTCGACTGCCCGCGAGAAGCCCGCGATCACGACTATTTCGAACTCGGCTCGGCCCAGCCTTCACCCGATCATCGCCTGATGGTGTGGTCCGCGGATACGACCGGTTCTGAAAGCTATGTGATGCATGTCCGCGATCTCGAAACCGGCACGGATCACGACCGCCTCTTCCGCACCAACGGCGAGTTGATCTGGGGGCGAGACAGCCGCTTCTTTTACTACATCGAGCTTGACAAATCGCAGCGGCCCTACCGGGTCATGCGCCATCGCATCGGCGAGAAGCAGGCGCAGGACGTCGAGATCTACCGCGAGGCCGACACCGGCTGGTTCGTCGGGCTCGATATCACGCAGGATGACCGCTACGGCTTCATCTCGGTGCATGACCACGAAACGAGCGAAATCCTTCTGCTCGACCTTTCGGACAGCGCCGAGGTGCCCGTGCCCGTGTTCCCGCGCGAGCACGGGGTCGAGTACGAAATCGACCATCACAGTGGCGACCTCATCATCCGCACCAACAAGGGCGACGCGAAGGATTTCCGCATCGTCTCGCTCCCCGTCGGCGAGACGGATCTCGCCAAGGCCCGCGAACTCGTTCCGGAGACGAAGGGCCGGATGATCCAGACCGTCAATGTCCTCAAGGACTGGCTGATCTGGTCCGATCTCGGCGAGGAAGGTCCGGCGATCCATGTCCGGGAGTGGGCGACCGGCAAGGAGCAGCATTTCACCCCGCGCGCGGCAATCGGCGACATCGCCGCCACCATCGGCCTCGAATTCGAGAGCGATATCCTGCGGATTTCCTACTCCTCCCCGATCGACCCGGAGGTCACGCTCGACCGCAACCTGCGCACCGGCGAGGAAACCGTGCTGAAAGTGCAGGAGGTTCCCTCGGGGCATGATGCCTCGCGCTATGTCGTCGAACGGCTGCAGGCGCCAAGCCACGACGGCGCAATGGTGCCGGTGACGATCCTGCGCCTGAAAACGACGCCGGTCGACGGCACCGCCCCGGCCCTGCTCTACGGCTACGGCTCCTACGGCTATGCCATGGACGCCGACTTCGAGACCGACCGGCTGAGCCTCGTCGACCGCGGTTTCGTCTATGCGATCGCCCATGTCCGTGGCGGCATGGAAAAAGGCTATCAGTGGTATCGCGACGGCAAGCGTGAGAAGAAGATCAACACCTTCCTCGATTTTATCGCCGTCGCCGATTTCCTCGTCGAGAAGGGCTTTGCCGCGCCGAAGCGCATCGTCGCCAACGGCGTCTCGGCGGGCGGAATGCTGATGGGCGCCGTCGCCAACATGGCGGGCGAGAAATTCGCCGGCATTGCCGCCGAAGTGCCGTTTGTCGACAGCCTCAATACGATCCTCGACCCTACCCTGCCGCTCACCCCGCCCGAATGGGTGGAATGGGGCAACCCGATCGAGGATAGAACCGTCTTCGAAACGATGCGAAGCTATTCGCCCTACGACAACATCGCCGCCAAGGACTATCCACCGATGCTGGTCGTCGGCGGCCTGACCGACCCGCGCGTGACCTACTGGGAACCAGCCAAATTCGTCGCCCGGCTGCGCGCGACCATGACGGGGGGCGGGCCAATCCTGCTGCACACCAACATGGGCGCGGGGCATGGCGGTGCGTCGGGGCGGTTCGAACAGCTTGACGACGTCGCGCGCGTCTATGCGTTCGCGTTGATCGTCACCGGCATGGCCGCCTCGGAAGCCGACGACCTCGCGACCGCCTGATCGGGTCGGTCAGACTCCGCCGATATGCTGGCGCAATTCCTCAAGCGAGCGGAACCGCCGCTCGCCCTCGGGGCCTTGCGCGACGACCGAACCGTCCGAATACATCGTGAAGCGCGTGCCGCCTGAATCGTAGGAACCGACCGCCGTGAGCAGTTCGAGCGGTGCGAGCGGCGGGCCGGTATCCTCCGCGATGGCGGCGAGATCGGCGTCGGGGATCAGCCCAGGGGTCGAAGGAGGCGCCGCAGGAGCCATTTCCACCGGCAATTCCACGCGCCCGTGTTCGACCGGCGCGTCGACTGAAGCCGCCGCTGCGACGGATTCACTTTCGGCAGCACCGGGATCGGATACTGGTTCCGTGAGGGATATCTGCTCCGCGACATCATCAATCTCGTCACGGATGACATCGAGATCGACCGGGAGCGGCATTTCGACCGGCGGCAACTCGATCGGGGGGAGATCGAACGGAGGCGGCTCGAACGGAAGCGTTACCGGCACTGGCATTCCGGGGTCGACCGGCTCCGGTTCCTCCGTTGCTCCCTCGCCGGAAGCGGGCGCGGGCTCCACGGCGGCATCCGCCGCATCCTTCAGAATGTCATGGAACGGGTCGCTGTCCGGCAGATCGGCCACGATGGCCGATAGCGGCGGCGCTTCAGGTGATGGCAACTCAGGCGAGGGCACTTGGGCCGGCGGGGCGTCGTCGCGCTCGCGGAGCAGCGAGGTCGCCGCAAGCGTGGCGCCGGCGGCAGCGATGGCTGCCGTGGCCGCCCCGGCGGCGGCTGGCGCGGCCGAGGAAGCGCCGGAAGGCGTTTCGGGCTCCGGCGGCGCGGCGGCGGGCGCTTCAGAGGCACTCTCAGGCGTGACGAACCGCGCCTCAACCGGCCGGGCAAGGCTCGCCAGCCGCCGGTCGAGCGCGCGTGCGGCAAAGCCGATGGCCATGACGATCGCGCTGGCGCCGATCAGGATGCTGCCCGCCTGCAGATAGGCAAAACCGAGGTCGGTGGGAACCAGCATGACGGCCCCGACAAGCCCCGCGACCGCAGCGGCCACCAGCACGGCAGCGAGCAAGAAAATTCCGGCGATCATCACGTTCCTTTCCGTGTCCGGGCCGGCGGGCGGCAAACCGGGGTGGTTAAGATAGCCTTAACCGGGGCAAAAAACACTGATCTTGCCGTCGCTTGGTTAATCGCGCCGTGCCGGGCGCCCGCCGACACACGTCGGAAACGATTGCCAGCGCCCCGCCCGCGACCTAATTAGGAAGAAGCGAGGCGGCCTGCCGCCCGCCCTGAATTCATCCGCAAAAGGTTCGAGACCATGTCCTTCACCCTGCCCGATCTCCCCTACGCCCATGACGCGCTGCAGCCCTACATGTCGAAGGAGACGCTGGAGTACCATCACGACAAGCACCACCTGGCTTATGTGAACAACGGCAACAACCTGCTGAAGGGCTCCGAATTCGAAGGCAAGAGCCTCGAAGAGATCGTGAAAGGCTCGTTCGGCAAGAATGCCGGGCTCTTCAACAACGCCGGCCAGCACTACAACCACCTCCACTTCTGGAACTGGATGAAGCCGAACGGCGGCGGCCCGATCCCCGGCAAGCTCGAGAAGAAGATCATCGAGGACCTCGGCTCGGTCGAGAAGATGAAGGAGGATTTCATCCAGGCTGGCGTGACGCAGTTCGGTTCGGGCTGGTCGTGGCTTGCGGTCAAGGACGGCAAGATCGTGGTGATGAAGTCCGCGAACGGCGAAAGCCCGCTCGTCCATGGTGCCGCACCTATCCTCGGCTGCGACGTGTGGGAACATTCCTACTACATCGACTACCGCAACCGCCGGCCGGACTATCTCAAGGCCTTCGTCGACCACCTCGTGAACTGGGAATACGTCGCCCAGATGTACGAGGCGGCGACCAAGTAAATCCGACCCAGCCAAGCAAAAACGGGAGGCCGAAAGCCTCCCGTTTCCACGTCGTGGATACTTGTGGTCAATATTTCCGCGCGTGGACTACTCGGCGGCGGCCGGGGCCGCGAGCACATTCTCCCGGCGTTGACGGAAATGCGCGAGCGCCGTGCCCGTGACCGCGATCAGCGCGATCGCGATCTGAACCCCGATTGCCTCCACCGTCTCGCCGAGGCCGAGATCAGTCAGGAACCCCGGCAGGTCGAGCGGGGTGAAGGCGACAAGCTGCAGCTCCTGCATTTCCTTGATCGCGCCGCCGACGAAGCGAAGCGCCATCACGAACAGGAAGGCCGAGGTAACAAGGAAGAGCGGGCGCAGCGGCAGGCGCAGCGCGAAAATCCGCACCAGCACGAAGAGCACCGCCAGCGCCGCCGCAGCCACCACGAGCCCGAGCACGAAGCCGAACGACCAGCCGCCGGTGGACTTCGACAGGGCGTGGAGGAACAGCACCGTCTCGCCGCCTTCGCGGAACACGGCCATGAAGGCGATCAGCCCCAGCGAGAAGGTGGTGCCCTGTGCCAGCGCGCGATCCGCCGCCGCCTTCAGTTCGCCCTGCCAGCGGCGCGGGTCCTGCTTCAGGATCAGCCAGCCGGACATGTAGAACATCAACCCGGCCGCCAGCAGCATCACGACGGCTTCCAGCCGGTCGTCATGCGCGCCACCATAGAAGGTCTCGAACACATAGGCGGCGACCATGCTCGCGAGGATTGCGAGGCCGCCTCCCCAGTAAAGCGTCCGGATCCGCAGGGCATTGCCCGAACGTTCCAGGAAGACCGCCAGCGCGGAGATGATGAGGAGCGCTTCGAGCCCCTCGCGAAGCAGAATGGAGCCGGATTGAACGGCGGTGGAGAAAATCGGCATGGGTCAAGTTCCTTGCGATTGGATGGCAAGGGACTTAGCCGATGAAGAACTAAAAATCAATGATATTTCAATAACTTATAACAGTTCTAAACTAGAACGCCTTTCAGTTTCGAACCGTTCCGGACTGCGGAAATCGGGGCGGAAAAACAAAGGCCTGCCGCAGGCATCAAACCGGCGACAGGCCTTCGGATGTTCAGAAAATCGCGGGCTCAGTCGTGCCCGTGCGCATCCTCGTTGATGGTCAGCGTGCGCATCTGCGAGAAATCGACCTCGATCGGCTGCTTGGCGCGCAGGATCTGCGACTGGTAGGTCTTGATGACGTGTTCGAAGCGCCGATAGACCTCCTGCGTCGCATCGGCCTTCGGGTCCAGCGCCAGCGGCTTCAGGCAATAATCGATGATTTCCTTCGGGCGGTTGTATTTGTCCGGCATCGGCGCCTCCTTGTTCCTTCTCGCTTATCGCCAAGCCGCCCGCACGGGTCAAGCCGGATCAGGTAGCGCTTTGGTATCGGATGACGAATTGCGGGTCTTCCCGCGTTATTTGCCCTGAAAAACGAACCAGGCCCCGGCACAGATCAGCGAGAAGCCGATCAGGTGGTTCATCGTGATTTTCTCGCCGAGATAGAACACCGAGAACCCGGCGAAAACCATCAGGGTGATGACCTCCTGGATCGTCTTCAGTTGCGCGGCGGAATAGACCTCATGGCCGATGCGGTTCGCCGGCACCGCAAGGCAATATTCGATGAAGGCAATCCCCCAGCTCGCGACGATGACCAGCGGCAGCGCCGTCCCCTTGAACTTCAGGTGTCCATACCACGCCAGCGTCATGAACAGGTTCGAAACAAGGAGCATGGCCACCGGCCAGAGATGGGCGGGGGTCAGCGAGGCGAACGGCATGGATGGCTCCGTCGGTTTCAGAGAGCGGCGAACCGGGCGGGCCGCATGCCGGCCCGGTCGCAGGTTTCAAGGAACTGGTCGGACAGGAAATAGGCGATTTCGAGCGGGCGGCTGTCGACCGCCGGATCGAGCCGGCGCAATTCGTCGTCGACCTCGCCGGGGTGACACATCACCAGCGGCCTGGCGCCGGGCGCGACCAGATAGTTCGGGAAGGCTGCCGCATAGTCCTGCCGCGGATCGAAGGCCGAATAGCCGGAAAAGCCCTTGTTGAGCGCGAATCCAGAGCTGCGATCCCGGCCGCGAACGGGCGAGCGAGAGCTGTGACGATCATCGCCTTGCGCGCCTGAACCTTCCGCGCGCGGATCGCAGCGAGACGGTCGGCGGCATCGCGGATATAGGGTTTTTCGCCGGGATAGCGCCGGGCGATCACCGCCGCGAGCGCCCGGCGCACCCCCGGCATGGCATGAACATGCTGATGGCCGTCGATGAAATCCGGCATCCGCCCCATCCGCTCCTCGAACTCGGACAGTTGGGCGGCGATTTCGGCCTCGATCTCCGCCAGCGGCAGGAGGCCCGCCAGCCCGCGCACGATGATTTCCGGCAGGCGCGGAAACTCGCCTTCCAGCGCGAAGGCCGGCATCGCGGTCAGCGGCTCGCCGCAGGTGAGATTGAGGTGGACGCCGAAATCGAGCTTCTGGTCGTGCGGCCAGAGTTCGTGGGCCGCGCGCTTCCAGGCCGGCATGTTCGTCATCGCCCCGGTCGCGCTGATGCGGCCGGCCTCGATCAGCCGCAGGATGCCGCGCGAGACCGCCGGGGTCATTCCGTAGTCGTCGGCGCAGAGCACGAAGGGGCGAGGCGCAGGCATTGGGCTCTCATTCATCGTAAATGTGGCAATTGGCGACGAAAGACTGGAAATCCGTTGCAACTGGCGCTTAACGCATCAACGGATTAAGGCAAGTGTTCGACCGGCAGGATTTCGATCGTTCTCACGAGAGTTGATTTCAGGAATGTCAGCGCACCATTTTCATCCGGAATTGTCGGTCATCGTGCCCGTCTTCAACGAAGGCGAGAACATCGAGGCGCTGACCGCCCGGCTCGTGCCGGTGCTCGAAGGCACGGTCGCGGATTTCGAGATCCTGTTCGTCGACGACGGCTCGCGCGACGATACCTTCGAGCGTATCCGACGCGCCGCAGCGGCCGATCCACGCATCCGCGCCGTGCAGTTCAGCCGCAACTTCGGCAAGGAGATCGCACTCGCGGCGGGGCTCGACCACGCGCATGGCCGCGCCGTGGTGATGATCGACGCCGATCTCCAGCATCCACCCGAGACCATCGCCACCTTCGTCGCCCGCTGGCGCGAGGGCTACGACATGGTCTTCGGCCAGCGCGTCGACCGTTCGACCGACGGTCCGGTCCGGCGCCGGCTGACGCAGATGTTCTACGATCTGTTCGCGAAGTTCGGCGAGACCCCCCTTCCCCCCGGCGCCGGCGATTACCGGCTGATGGACCGCAAGGTCGTCGATGCGCTCCGCCGCCTTGGCGAGCGGGCACGGTTTTCGAAGGGGCTCTATGCCTGGGTCGGGTTCAAGTCGATCGGCGTGCCGTTCGAGGTGCAGGAGCGTCTGCACGGCACCTCGAAATGGGGCTACCGCCAGCTGACCCGCTTCGCCTTCGACGGGCTCTCGTCGTTTTCCACGCTCCCCCTCAAGCTCGCGACCTATATCGGTCTCGGCATCTCGATCTTTGCCTTCACCTATGCCATCACCATGGCGATCCGGACGTTGTTTCTCGGCGCGGATGTGCCGGGTTTCCCGTCCCTCATCGTCTCGGTCATGTTCTTCTCGGGCATCCAGCTCGTGTTCCTGGGCGTGATCGGCGA
Organism: Rhabdaerophilum sp.; assembly: GCA_032229845.1. Classification (GTDB taxonomy): domain Bacteria; phylum Pseudomonadota; class Alphaproteobacteria; order Rhizobiales; family Beijerinckiaceae; genus Rhabdaerophilum. Next base: position 351 of record JAVTWI010000152.1, on the reverse strand, counting down.
ATACATCGGTCGCATCTTCGCCGAAGTGAAGCGGCGGCCGCTCTATCTGATCGCGGATGAAATCGGGGGCAGGAAACCGGGTGGCAGCCAGGGAAGCGAAACGCGGCAGGCCGCTCCGCACGCCTGAGCGCACGCGGGCGGATACGCGCCGGAGCATCCTGCCATGATGCGCGCCTTCTTCTCCGTCGGGTTCTGGACACTGGTCTCGCGCGCGACCGGCTTTGTCCGCGACATCATTCTCGCCAATCTTCTGGGCGCGGGCCTGCTGTTGGACGCCTTCACCGTCGCCTTCCGCCTGCCGAACGATTTCCGGGCGATCTTCGCGGAAGGCGCGTTCAACACCGCTTTCGT
>JAVTWI010000151.1:0-11281 GCA_032229845.1 Rhabdaerophilum sp. | reverse complement strand
TGCCGCGCGATCCTTGCCGTAAGTCCTGTGCTCGATGACCGATGTGGCGATGCCGTGTTCGCGCGCGAACGCAAGACCGGCGGCATCCGCCTTGTTGGAGAGCACCAGCACGATCTCGGCCGGAAAGCCGGGCGCCTTCGCGGCCTCGACCAGCGCCATCATGTTCGAGCCGCGCCCGGAAATGAGCACCGCGACGCGCTTTTTTGAAGCCGTTTTCACAGCGTGAGCTTCCCCTTGGGACGGACCAGCGGCTCCTTGTCGGCGAGGATGATCCGGCCGACCTCGCTGACGATTTCTCCGGAGGTCCGGAGCCCGGCCGCGATCTCGGCCGCCTTGTCCGCCTCGACCGCGATCACCATACCGATGCCGCAGTTGAAGGTGCGCAACATCTCGCCCTCGGCGACCCCGCCTGTCCGCGCCAGCCAGCCGAACACCGGCGGCGGCGCAATCTTCGCAAGGTCGAGTTCGACGCCGAAGCCCTTCGGCAGCACGCGGGGGATGTTGTCGATGAAGCCGCCGCCGGTGATATGGGCCAGCGCCTTGATGCCGGTGCCCGAGGGCGCACGCAGCGCCGCGAGCAGCGATTTCACATAGATGCGCGTCGGTTCGAGCAGCGCCGCCGCCAGCGTTTTTCCCTTGGCGAACGGCGCTTCGTCGGCCCAGCGGAGCCCGGCGACCTCGACGATCTTGCGCACGAGGCTGTAGCCGTTCGAATGCACGCCCGAGGAGGCGAGGCCGAGCAGCACGTCGCCTTCGCGGATCGCGTCGAGGCGAGGCAGGAGATCGCCGCGCTCCGCCGCGCCGACCGCGAAGCCGGCGAGATCGTAGTCGCCCCTGGCGTAGAGGCCCGGCATCTCGGCGGTCTCGCCACCGATCAGCGCCGCGCCGGCGAGCTTGCAGCCCTCGGCGATGCCCTTGACGATGGCGACGCCGAGTTCCGGCGTCAGCTTGCCGGTCGCGAAATAATCGAGGAAGAACAGCGGTTCGGCGCCCTGCACGACGAGATCGTTGACGCACATCGCCACGAGATCGATGCCGATCGTGTCGTGAATGCCGCTCTCGATCGCGATCTTGACCTTGGTTCCGACACCGTCATTGGCCGCGACGAGGATCGGATCCTTGAACCCGGCCGCCTTGAGATCGAACAGCCCGCCGAACCCGCCGATCTCGGCGTCCGCACCCGGCCGGCGCGTCGCCCGCACCAGCGGCTTGATGTCCTCGACCATCGCGTTCCCGGCATCGATATCGACGCCGGCGGCGGCGTAGGTCAGGCCGTTCTTGATCGCTTCATCCGACATGCGCCGGGTCCTTCCGGTGGGCTGGAACTGCTGTTTCCGGGGAACAATCGCATTGCCTGGCAAAAAGCAATCCCGAACGGGCCAAAAACCAATCGCGGATGGGCATGGAATTGCCATTCCTTGGGGACATGAATAGCGTGAACCTGCTTCCTTCGCCAACAGTCCGCCGATGACCATCGCCAATGCCCTGACCCTGCTGCGCCTGTGCCTCATCCCGCTGATCGTGGTGATGATCCATAGCGGCCGCTTCGGAATCGCGACGGTGATCTTCATCATCGCCGGCCTCACCGATGCGCTGGACGGCTATCTTGCCCGCAAACTCAACCAGCAGACGGAGATCGGAGCCTATCTTGATGCGCTCGCCGACAAATCGCTGATCGCGGCGAGCTTCATCGCACTGGTTTTCGTGCAGCTCGTGCCGTTCTGGCTGGTGGTGCTGGTGATTTTCCGCGACCTGATGATCGTTGGCGCCGTCGCCATCGCCTGGCTGATGAACAACCCGATCCCGATCGAGCCGCTGCGCGTCTCCAAGGCCAACACCGCGGCGCAGATCGTCGCGGTCGCGACCACGCTCGGCGCGCGTGGCTTCAGCGTGCCGCTGCCGGAACCCGTCTTTCTCGGCATCTACGCGATCGTCGCCGCCTTGACGGTTATTTCGGTCGCGGCCTATTTCTCGCGCTGGTTCGCGCATATGGCCGAGTAAAATCGGCGGGAGAGCAGGATGACCTTGCAACGCCAGATCGGCTTCTGGATCGCCTGCCTCGCCGGCTTCATCCTGTTCCTGTACCTGTTCTCCGGCATCCTGATGCCGTTCGTGGCGGCGCTGATCCTCGCCTATCTCCTCGATCCGATGGTCGATGTGCTCGAACGGCTGAAGCTCAGCCGGTTGATGGCGACCAGCATCGTACTGCTCCTGTTCGTCGTCATCTTCGTCGTGCTGCTGCTCGCCGCCGCGCCCTTGCTGGTCAACCAGCTCTCGGCCTTCATCGCCAAGCTGCCGGAATATATCGCCCGGCTCCAGACGCTGGTGACCGAGCAGGGCGGACCGCTTTTCGAGCGCTTCGGCGGCGCCGACAAGCTGAAGGAACTTCAGGGCCAGCTCGCCTCCGGTGCGGGCGAGGCGGCGAAATGGCTCGGCGGGGTGGTGACGGGCCTGATTTCCGGCGGGCAGGCGATCCTCGGCCTGTTCTCGCTGCTGGTGCTGACCCCGGTCGTCGCCTTCTACATGATCCTCGACTGGGACCGGATGGTCGCCAAGGTCGACGGCTGGCTGCCGCTCGCCCACCGCGACACGATCCGTGAGCTCGTGCGCGAGATGGATACGTCCGTCGCCGGCTTCCTGCGCGGACAGGCGATGATCTGCCTGCTGCTCGGGCTGTTCTATGCCATCGCCCTCAGCCTTTCGGGACTGCATTTCGGCTTCATCATCGGCATCGTCTCGGGCTTCGTGAGCTTCATCCCCTACGTCGGCTCGATCACCGGGCTGCTGCTCTCGGTCGGCGTCGCCTTCGCGCAGTTCTGGCCGGACTGGACGATGATCCTCGTCGTGCTCGCGATTTTCGGCGCCGGACAGTTTCTGGAAGGCAATGTTCTCCAGCCCAAGCTGCTCGGCCACGCGCTCGGCCTGCACCCGGTGTGGCTGATGTTCGCGCTGCTCGCGTTCGGCTCGCTGTTCGGCTTCGTCGGCGTCATGCTGGCGGTCCCGCTGGCGGCGGTGATCGGCGTACTGGTGCGCTTCGCCCTGCGCCAGTATCTCGCGAGCCCGCTCTACCACGGCTACCGCCAGCCAGTGCCGCGCGGAGAGGCGCAGGACGAGGCGATCGACCCGTGAAAAGCTTCGGCCAGTTGCCGCTCCCGCTCGGCGCGACCCCGCGCTACGGCCGGGAGGATTTCCTCGTCGGCAGACCCAATGAAGCCGCCTTTGCCTACATCGAGCGCTGGCCGCGCTGGCTCGCGCCCGCAGCGATTCTCGCCGGGCCCGAGGGCAGCGGCAAGTCGCACCTTGCCGCGATCTTCGCGCAAGGTTCGGATGCCCGGATCCTGCGCGCGGACCATCTCGATCGGGACGAGGTGCCGGATCTCGCGGCGGGCGCCGCCCTGGTTCTCGAGGACTGTGATCGCTTCCCGCCCGACGAGGTGGCGCTGTTCCATCTCCTCAACCTCGCGCGGGAGACCGGGCATTTCCTGGTGATGACTGCGCGCAAGCCGCCCGACCTCTGGGGTATCCGCACGCCGGACCTGCTCTCACGGCTACGCCTCGCGCCTTTGCTCCAGCTCTCCGAGCCCGACGACGCCCTGCTCGGCGCGCTGTTCGTCAAGCACTTCGCCGATCTTCAGCTCGCGGTCGATGCCTCGGTCGTCACCTACGCGATGGCGCGGATCGAACGCTCCTACGCCGCCGTGCAGGCACTCGTCGCCGCGCTCGACCGGGAATCGCTGGTGAGGAAGAAGCCGGTTACGCGGGCGATGGTGGCCGAACTGCTCGGCGACCAGCCGGTGGAGGAGGGAGACGGGCAGGGCTGACGGCCCACCTTTCGCGAGTACCCGCTTCTTCTGTTGTCGTTTCGTCATATTCTCGCATCATGGAAGAACTTGGAATCGGGACGGCGTGTCATGGCCGCCCCGGAACGGAATGCGGGCAGGAAACCGGACATGGCGATTTCGCAAGACGTGAGCGGCCTCTCGGTTGAGGAACTGGCTCAGCATCCGTCGCGGTTCATCAACCGCGAACTGTCCTGGCTCCAGTTCAACCGCCGCGTGATGGAAGAGGCCGGCAATACCGGCCATCCGCTGCTCGAACAGCTCCGGTTCCTCTCGATCTCGGCCAACAACCTCGACGAATTCTTCATGGTGCGCGTCTCCGGCCTCATCGAACAGATGATCGCCGGCGTGCAGACGCCTTCCGATGACGGCCTGACGCCCGAGCAGGCGCTCGAACGTATCAATGCCGAGGTCGAGGCCCTGACGGCCGACCAGCAGGACCGCTGGCGCAAGCTGAAGAATTCGCTCGAAGCCGAGCGCATCCAGATCGTCTCGCCGATCGACATGGAGGAGGCGGACCAGAACTTCCTCGACGATCACTTCCTCGCCGCGATTTTCCCGACGCTGACCCCGCTGGCGATCGACCCGGCGCACCCGTTCCCGTTCATCCCGAACCTCGGGTTCAGCCTGGCGCTGAGCCTTGTCCGCCAGTCAGACGGGCGGGCCCTGCGCGCGCTGATCCGCATGCCGCAGAAGCTGGAGCGCTTCATCCGCCTGCCGGACCGCGACGGCGCGGTCCGCTTCATCCTGCTCGATCAGGCGATGCAGTTGTTCGTGCCCAAGCTCTTCCCCGGCTACAAGCTCAAGGGCATCGGTGCCTTCCGCATCATCCGCGACAGCGATATCGAAATCCTCGAAGAGGCGGAGGACCTTGTCCGGACCTTCGAGACGCTGCTCAAGCAGCGCAAGCGCGGCGTCGTCATCCGGCTTGAGCTTGAAGCGTCCATGCCCGAGGAGCTGCGCAGCTTCGTCGCCCAGGAACTGCGCGTGAAGCCGAGCGAGGTCTTCATGGTCGACGGCATGCTGGCGCTGAACGATCTCTCGCAACTGGTTGGCGTCGACCGGCCGGACCTCAAGTTCGTGCCCTATACCCCGCGCTTCCCCGAGCGCGTCCGCGAGCACGGCGGCGATTGTTTCGCGGCCATCCGCCAGAAGGATCTCGTCGTCCACCACCCTTACGAGAGCTTCGACGTGGTGGTGAACTTCCTCGAGCAGGCCGCGCGCGACCCCGAAGTCGTCGCCATCAAGCAGACGCTCTATCGCACCTCGTCGAACTCGCCGATCGTGCGGGCGCTGTCGGAGGCTGCCGAGGCCGGCAAGAGCGTCACCGCGCTCGTCGAACTGAAGGCGCGATTCGACGAGGAAGCGAATATCCGTTGGGCGCGCGACCTCGAACGCGCCGGCGTGCAGGTCGTCTACGGGTTCATCGAACTGAAGACCCACGCCAAGCTCAGCCTCGTCGTGCGGCGCGAAGGCGGCAAGCTGACGAGCTATTGCCATGTCGGCACGGGCAACTACCACCCGATCACCGCCAAGATTTACACCGACCTCTCGTATTTCACCGCCGACCCGATCATCGGCCGCGATGTCGCGCGGATGTTCAATTTCATCACCGGCTACGCCGAGCCGGCGGAAATGGAGCGGATGGCGGTCTCGCCTGTGACGCTGAAGAAGAAGCTGCTCGACCATATCGACGCCGAGATCGAGCATGTCCGGGCTGGCAAGCCCGGCGTCATCTGGCTGAAATGCAACAGCCTCGTCGATCCGGTGATGATCGACGCGCTCTACAAGGCGAGCCAGGCCGGCGTGCAGATCGATCTCGTGGTGCGCGGCATCTGCTGCCTGCGACCGGGAATCTCCGGCCTTTCGGAGAACATCCGCGTCAAGTCGATCGTCGGTCGCTTCCTTGAGCACGCGCGCATCTACGCCTTCGGCAACGGCCACGGCCTGCCGCACCAGAAGGCGACCGTCTACATCTCCTCGGCCGATCTCATGCCGCGCAATCTCGACCGGCGCGTCGAAAGCCTGTGCCCGATCATGAACCCGACCGTGCACGAGCAGGTGCTCAGCCAGATCATGCAGGCGAACCTTCTCGACAACCAACAGAGCTGGCGGGTCTTGCCGGATGGCTCGTCAATGCGCATAACGCCGGGCGAGGGCGAGGAGCCCTTCAACGCCCATCTCTATTTCATGACGAATCCGAGCCTTTCCGGTCGTGGCACATCTCTCAAGGCGTCTCGCCCCCGTCCTCTCACGAAAAAGCGTGCCGCTGCGGCGGAATAAGCCCTTGCGCCCGGGCGCGGGGAGGGGCTGACGATGGCGCCGCAAAGCATCTCGCAAGGCCCGGTCGCCGTTATCGACATCGGCTCGAATTCGGTCCGCCTCGTCGCCTACGACCTGCATTCGCGCGCGCCGACGACGATGTTCAACGAAAAAAGCCTGTGCGGGCTCGGGCGGGACATCGCCATCACCGGGCTGTTGCCGCCCGACGGACTGGCGCAGGCGCGCGAGGCGCTCAAGCGCTTCCGGGTGCTGTGCGATCTGATGCGCGTAGAGCGCATCTATGTGCTGGCGACCGCGGCGGCGCGGCGCGCAGCGAACGGCCCGGAGTTCATCGCCGAGGTCGAACAGATTCTCGGCGAGCCGGTTTCGGTGCTGGCCGGGGAGGAAGAGGCCCGGCTCGCCGCGCTCGGCGTGATCGCCGGCAACTTCCAGCCAAGCGGACTCGCGGGCGATCTCGGCGGCGGCAGCCTCGAACTGGTCGATATCCGTGATGGCTGGATCGGCGAGGGCGTCAGCCTCGAACTTGGCGGGCTGACCCTGCGCGATGCTTCCGGAAAAAGCCTCAAGAAGGCCGTGCGCATTGTCCGTCAGGCTTTCGACGCGGTGCCGTTCCTCGACCGGGAAACGGGGCGGGACATTTTCGCTATCGGCGGCACCTGGCGAGCGATTGCCCGGCTTTACATGGCGCGCAACAACTACCCGCTCAACGTGTTGCACGGCTTTTCGGCCACGGCGGCCGAAATCGCCCAGTTCTGCGCCGACCTGCAGAAGATCGATCTTTCGACCCTGCCGGCCATCGGCGAGGTCGCCCGCGAACGTCGGCCGCTGCTCCCCTATGGCGCGCTGGTGCTCGGCCAGTTGATCGAGCGGACGGCCGCCGCGCGGTTCATGATCTCGACCAGCGGCGTCCGCGAGGGGGTTCTCTACTCGCAACTGCCGCCGGCAATCCGCGAGCAGGACCCGCTACTCGTCGCCTGCCGCGCGCTCAACGAAACCCATGCCCGCGGGGCCGGCCATGCCGACGAACTGATCGACTGGTGCGACGGCTTCGCGCAATCCGCCTTCCCGGACGAAACGCCCGCCCAGCGCCGCATCCGTCACGCCGCCTGCCTCCTCTCGGAGATGGCCTGGCGGGCGAACCCGGATTACCGTGCAGAGGAGGCCGCGCGCATGGCCGCCTACGCCGCCATTCCTGCCATCACCCACCGCGAACGCGCGTTCCTCGCCAGCGTCCAGCACGCGCGCTACGAGGGCCTCACCGAGAATTTCTCACCGCCGCTGCGCGGGTTACTCACCCCCGCCGAGATCGATGCCGCCCGCGCGCTGGGTTGCCTCATCCGCGTGGCCTACAACATTTCCGCCGGTCAACCGGGAGTTCTCCCTTCCACGCCGATTCGCATCGAGAACGGCGTTCTGGTCCAGCACCTGCCGCCGGAATTCGCCGACCTTTCGAACGAGCGTCTCATCGGCCGGCTGAAGCAGACAGCGCGGATGCTCTCGGTAGGTCACCTGATCGCGGTTGCGTGACTTCCCGCCCTGGTTGCAGATTGGCAAATTGTTAATCCCGATCGACGAAAATCCCACCGGGTAGAACTCGGGGGAACTGCGCTCCATGATCGGAAAACTCGGCTCCGCATTTTCGTCGCTTCGCGCAAGGCTCGCACTGGCCGCGGCGGGGATGGTCGTCGTCACCGCGCTGGCGATCGCCTTCATCGGCTACAACCGGCTCAACGCCAAGATCGCCGAAGACATCGACACGCGGACCCTGTGGTCGCTGCGCGTCGCGACCCGCATCACGCAGGAAGCCCTGCCGGTGTTCACGGTCGAGAAGAACGCGCGAGGCGAGCCCGAGGCCCTGAAGCTGACGCAGCCGGTGGCTTTGCTCGACAATTTCTCGGTTCATGAGTTGACGCAGGTCGTCGATGCGATCTCCGACGCCAATCGCGGCACGGCGACGATCTTCCGCTGGCAGGACGACAAAAAGGATTTCATCCGCGTCGCGACCACGGTCAAGAAGCCGGACGGCTCGCGCGCCGTCGGCACCTATCTCGGGCAGGGCGGCAAGGTCTATCCCTTCATGATGCGGAAGGAAGCCTATCGCGGCATCGCGATTATTCTCAGCGAGCCCTACCAGACCGGTTATCTCCCGATCGTCGACGGCGCCAACAAGCCGGTGGGTATCCTCTACATCGGCGTCGGCAAGCTCGCGGAGCTGGCCGCTTCGACGCAGGTGTTCCTGCGCGATCTCGTCCTCGGCAGCGTGATCGTTCTGGCGCTCGGCATTCTCCTGATTCTCGTCGTCACCGATCGGCTGTTCCGGCCGCTCCGCGCGGTTGCGACGGCGACCGGCGAACTGGCGTCCGGCGCCGCGGATTACGCCATTCCGCACCAGAACAGGCAGGATGAAATCGGTGTTATCGCCCGCGCCGTCTCCGGGTTCAGCGAGGCGGTGGCGCTGCAGCGGCTGAGCGAACGCGACAAACAGGCCGAGGCGGAACGCATGGCCGAGCGCAAACTGGAGATGGATCGTCAGGTCGGCGAGTTCCGCGATTCCGTCCGTTCACTGCTGAGCCAGCTCAAGTCCGGCGCGGACCGGGTGCGCGAGACCTCCATATCGATCGAGGGCGTCGTCTCGCAGGCCAGTGACCGCGTCAGCGAGGGCCGGCATGCCGCCGAGGACGGCGCCGAGGCCATTTCCGAGGTCGCGACCGCCACCAACCAGTTCGCAAGCTCGATCGCAGAGATCGCCAGCCGCTCGAACGAGGCCGCCGCGATCGTACGGCGGGCATCCGAAACCGGCCAGCACGCCGAATCGGTCGCCTCCGAGCTGGCAGCGGCCGTCGAGAAGATCGCGACTGCTGTCGCCTTCATTTCCTCGATCGCCTCGCAGACGAACCTGCTGGCGCTCAACGCCACCATCGAAGCCGCCCGCGCCGGCGAGGCCGGGAAGGGCTTCGCCGTCGTTGCCTCCGAAGTGAAGGAGCTTTCCAACGGCACCTCGAAGGCCGCGACCGAGATCGCCGATCTCGTCCGCTCGATCGAGGGCGTCACGCACGCCGTCACCGGCGCGACCCGCGAGATCGGAGAAGGGCTCGCCTCCATCAACGAGACGACGCTTGTGATCGCCGCCGCCGTCACCGAGCAGGAACAGGTCACACGCGACATTGCCGCCAACGCCGATTCCGCCGCCCAGCGCAGCGACGTTGTCCGGGCCGGCTTCGCCGATGTCCTCGGCGCAATCGAGAACACGACCGGGGCGGCCGAACAGCTCAATTCGCTGTCGAGCGAATTCGCCCGCGCGTCCGATCAGCTGATCGGCGAGATCGAGGGCTTCCTGCAGCGCATGGCCGCCTGAGGCGGCTTAAAGCGTTTTCAGGCGAAGTGGGAACCGGCTCGCGTAAAGAAAACGCGTCAAAAGACGGAACTGCTTCTCGACCAATATTGATTGAAAACCGCTCAAAGCCGGGAATTCAATAAAAAACCCGGCTGCGGCCGGGTTTGTCATGGGAACAGCGCTACGGTTTGGTCGGAACCGTGACGACGCGGCCCTTCTCCAGCCCCAGCAGCACTTCGCCACGGATGAGCCGTAGCGCGACCTGGCCGAAAATCTCGCCGCGCCAGCCTTGCAGCACCGGCATGTCGACCTCCGGCCGTGCCGCGAGGCGATCGATATCGTCGGACGAGGCGACCAGCTTCGCCGCGATCTGGTTCTTCTCGCAGACCGATTGCAGCAGCACCTTCAGAAGCTGCACCAGCGAGCCGTTCGCGCCCGCGCGCTCGGGCTCGGGCTGCGGAATCGTCGCGGGATCGCGCGCCTTGCCGCGGGCGACGGCATCGAGGATTTCCGCCCCGGCCTTCGAGCGCTCGAAGCCGTTCGGAATGGCGCGTAGCCGGGCAAGGTCCTCGGCGTTGCGCGGTTGAGCAACGGCGATTTCGGCCAAGCCGTCATCCTTGAGGATGCGCCCGCGCGGCACATCGCGCGTCTGCGCCTCGCGTTCGCGCCAGGCCGCGAGTTCCATCAATACCGCGCGCTCGACCGGCTTGCGGATGCGGGCCTTGACGCGCATCCACGCGTCTTCCGGGCGGACCTCGTAGGTCGCGGGGCTGGAGAGGATCGCCATCTCGTCCGCGATCCAGTTGACACGATCATGCTTCACCATGCGGTTGAGCAGCTTGGTGTAGACGATGCGAAGATGCGTCACATCCGCCGCCGCATAGACAAGCTGCGCATCGGTCAACGGCCGGCGCGACCAGTCCGTGAAGCGCGAGGACTTGTCGATGCGCGCGTTGGCAAGGCTGGAGGCGAGGCTCTCGTAGGAAACCTGCTCGCCGAAACCGCACACCATCGCCGCGACCTGCGTGTCGAACAGCGGCGCGGGAATGAGCTTGCCCTTGTTCCAGATGATTTCGAGGTCCTGCCGCGCGGCGTGGAACACCTTGACGACCTTTTCGTCCGCCATCAGCGCGAGAAACGGCGCGAGGTCCATCTCCGGCGCAAGCGGATCGACAAGGACGATTTCCTCGGAGCTTGCCAGCTGGATGAGGCAGAGCTTGGGGTAATAGGTCGTCTCGCGCAGGAATTCGGTGTCGACCGTCACGAAATCATGGGTCGCCAGCCGCGCGCAGGCGGCGGCGAGGGCATCGGTCGTGGTGGTCAGCGGCGGAACGGGGAGGGTGGTCGCATTGGGCATAGGCCGCGCGCATAGCGGAAAAAAACGCGTTTGTCCTCCCCTTAACGCCGTCGATGCTTGACAATCGAAGGGCAGGGCCGCTCATGTCCGGCCCGAATGGGCGGCGGTGACGCGAGTCACGCGCCGCGATTGCTGTTACGTCTGACGATTGAGAGACCACGGGATCATGCACCTCTACCGCTCCCACACCTGCGGCGCGCTGCGCGCCAGCGACATCGGCGCCGAAGCGCGCCTTTCCGGCTGGTGCCATCGTATCCGTGATCATGGCGGCGTGCTGTTCATCGATCTGCGCGACCATTACGGCATGACGCAGATCGTGGTGGACCCGGATTCGCCGGCCTTCAAGCTCGCGGAGAAGGTGCGTTCGGAATGGGTGATCCGCGTAGACGGGAAGGTCAGACAGCGTCCCGCAGGAACGGAAAACGCCAACCTGCCGACCGGGCAGGTGGAGATGTTCGTCACCGCGCT
>JAVTWI010000150.1:0-11422 GCA_032229845.1 Rhabdaerophilum sp. | reverse complement strand
TCATCGCTTCGAGCCCTTCGGCATTCTGGCTGATGCCGGCGATCGCGACGGGCGCCCCGGGCGGCGTCGCGATCACGGCGAGGCGATTGCCGGCCGTCGCCACGAAACGTGCGGCGGCGTCCTCCTGCCCGTTGCGGAGAATGCCATCGCTGATCCAGACGATCCGGGCCGTGGCGTCGTTCTTCAGCGCGGCCAGTGCGACATCGAACGCCGGTTCGCGGTCGATGAGGTGCGGCTTCGGCGTCAGCGTCATCAGGCGCGAGAGCGCCGTCTGGGCGGTTTCCGGCTGAAGCCCGTTCACCGGGTCTCCCGCCGCCAGCAGCAGGACCGGGCGCGACGACGCAGCCTCGATCAGCCCGCGCGCGCGTTCGAGGCGCATCGTCCAGCCGGGCGCCGAGGTCCAGCCGTTGTCGATGAGCAGGACCAGCGTGCCGTTGCCGCTCTCCCCGGTGGCGGCCTCGTCTCTCGGCTGCCAGCGCGGGCCGGCGACGGCGAGGATCAGCGCTGCGGCCGCCGCGAGCCGGATCGCCAGCAGCCACCACGGCGTGCGGGCCGGTTCCTTTTCCTTACCGAGGATGTCCTTCACCAGCGGCAGTGTCGGCAGCGGCAGGCGGCGCGGCGGCGGCGGCGTGATCCGCAGCAGCAGGAACAGCGCCGGCAGGGCGACGAGGCCGATCAGCATCAGCGGCGAGAGGAAGCTCAGCCCGGCGATCATGGCGCGGCTCCCAGGGCGGAATGCGCGGCCGGCGGCTGGCCGCCGATCAGTGCGGCGAGGGCCAGCAGCGTTTCCGCCGCCGGGCGATGGGTGAGGTGCTTCACGAAAGCGAAGCCCTGGCGCAGGGCGATGCGCCGCAACTCCTCATTGATCGTCGCGATCCGCTCGCGATAGGCCCGCGCCACGTCCAGCGCTTCGCCGACGCGCCAGGTCTCCGCCGCTTCCAGCCCCTCGAATTCCACTTCGCCCGCGAAGGGAAAATCCTCCTCCACCGGATCACGCACCAGAACAATGGTGCCACGCACGCCGCGATGGGCGATGCGGGCGAGTTTTTCGGCGAATTCGGCCGGCGGCATGATGAAATCGCCGATCAGCACGAGATGATCGTGCCGTTTCACCGGCAGGACATCGGGAAGGGCGTCCATCGCCAGCGGATCGGGATGGGCCGGATCGGGCCGGACGAGGGCCTCGGCGAGCCGCATGATAATGTTGCGCGAGGCGAGCGGTGCGGTGCGGCCGGGCAGGCCGACGCGCTCGCCGGCATGAACGAGAATATCCGCCAGCGCGAGGCCGATCAGGATCGCGCGATCGCGCTTCGGCCGTTCGGCAAGGCGCGAGGAGAAGTGCATCGAGGCCGAAAGATCCATCCAGATCCAGTGCACCGAGGCGCTTTCCCATTCGCGCTCGCGGACGTAGAGCCGGTCGTCGCGCGCGGAGCGGCGCCAGTCGATCCGGTTCGTCGATTCGCCCGCGACAAAGGGGCGGAACTCCCAGAATTCCTCGCCGGGACCGGGGCGGCGCCGGCCGTGAATGCCGAGCTGGAGCTGGGCGGCGACATTCCGCGCCTCGACGACGAGATGCGGCAGGATTTCGGAAAGGCGTGCGGCGTCGCGCGTCAGCGCGGGCGGGAGCTTGCCGCGATGAGCCGGGATGATGCGGGCCTCGTCAACCGCCATGAAGCGCGCGGCCTCCTGATCAGACTAGCGATATTTGGCCGTCAGGCCGGCGATGATCCTGCCGATGGTCTCGCCTTCGGCGCGGGCGGCGAAGGAGAGGGCCATGCGGTGCTTGAGCACGGGTTCGGCGAGCGCCACCATGTCGTCGAGCGAGGGCGAGAGCCGCCCCTCGATCAGTGCACGGGCACGGATCGCCAGCATCAGGGCCTGGCTCGCGCGCGGGCCGGGCCCCCAGACGAGCTTGTCCGCCAGCGGGGTGCCGGGCAGCGGGCGCGCGGAACGCACCAGATCGAGGATCGCCTCGACGATGCTCTCACCCACCGGCAGGCGCCGCACGAGACGCTGCGCGGCGAGAATGCCCTCGGCCGAAAAGACGGGCTGGACCTCGCTCTGCGTCGAGCCGGTGGTTTCGATCAGCATGCGCTTCTCGGCCTCGCGGTCCGGATAATCGACATCGATTTCAAGAAGGAAGCGGTCGAGCTGGGCCTCGGGGAGGGGGTAGGTGCCTTCCTGCTCGATCGGGTTCTGCGTCGCCAGAACGTGGAACGGGCGCGGCAGGTCATGTCGCTGGCCGGCGATGGTGACGAAGCCTTCCTGCATCGCCTGCAGCAGCGCCGACTGCGTGCGTGGCGAGGCGCGGTTGATCTCGTCCGCCATGAGCAGTTCCGCGAACACCGGGCCCTTGATGAAACGGAAGGCCCGTTTGCCGGGGCTCGGCTCCTCAAGGATTTCCGTGCCGAGAATGTCCGAGGGCATCAGGTCGGGGGTGAACTGCACGCGGCGGGCATCGAGCCCCAGCACGGTGCCGAGCGTCTCGACGAGGCGCGTCTTGGCAAGACCCGGCACGCCGACGAGCAGCGCATGGCCGCCGGCGAGGATCGTCACCAGCGCTTCCTCGACCACCTTTTCCTGGCCGAAGATCGCCTTGCCGATCTCGGCCCGGGCCTTGACGAGGTTGGCGGCGGCGTCTTCCGCCATGCGCACGAAGGAGGCCGCGAAATCGGCCGGTTCTGTCACGGTGCCGGAAGGTTCGGGCATGGCGGCGGCTTCCCTCGTTCCAACGCGCCCACGCGGCGGCGCAATATAGCCAATGTGGAACGGGTCCGCGCGGACGGCAATGGCGCTTCGGCCGTTCCCGCCCGTTCCTCAACACGATTTCGTGTCTCTCTGCCCAGTCGAGGCGCCAATCGTGGCGAAGGGATGGCAAATGGCTTTCCCGCACGATGCGATTTGCCCTAGATGGTGGAATGACCGAAACGGCCCTGCCCAAGCGCTTTCTCGATGTCGCGGCCGCCCATGCCGGGCGCCGGCTGCCGCCGGTCGAGAAATGGCACCCGGACTATTGCGGCGAGATTCCGATGCGGATCGCGCGTGACGGGCGCTGGTTCTACATGGGCACGCCGATCGAGCGGATGCCGCTCGTCAGGCTGTTCGCGACCATCCTGCGCAACGACGGCGACCGGCACGTGCTGGTGACGCCGGTCGAGCGCGTCGGCATCGAGGTCGAGGATGCGCCGTTCCTCGCCGTCGAAATGGAGGCGATGGCGGGCGCGAATGGCGAGACGCTCGCCTTCCGCACCAATCTCGACGATCTCGTCGCTGCCGATGCCGATCATCCGCTGCGGTTCGAACTCGACGAGGCGGGTGGGCTCAAGCCCTATGTCCGCGTGCGGGGCGATCTCTGGGCGCGGCTGACGCGCTCGCTCGCGCTCGATCTCGCCGAGCGCCTCGTCGAAGGACCTGGTGATCGCCTCGGCCTGTGGCTCGACGGCACGTTCCACCCCGTGCCGGACGAGGCGATGGCGGGGTGAGTGTTTTTCTCCCTGTTCAAGCGCGGGCGGTTGTTCCTATATCTCGCTCAAGATGATGGAACCTGCCCTCCTTTCCCCTCTGGCGGATCAATTCGCGCGGCGCGCGGAGCGTGTGCTGCTGCCGCAACCGCTGACCGAGGCGGAAGACCAGCGCCGTTTCGGCGATCATGTTATCGCCGGCCATCCGGTCGAGCCGTCGTTCCTGGCCAGCGCGCGGCCGGCGGCGGTGCTCTATCCGGTCGTCGCGCGCGAGGGCGAACTCCGGGTGCTGCTGACCGAACGGGCATCGCACCTGAAGACCCATGCCGGGCAGGTCGCCTTTCCCGGCGGGCGGGTCGAGGCGGGCGAAAGCGTGCTCGATGCCGCCTTGCGCGAATCGGAGGAGGAGATCGGCCTCGCCCGCCATGCCGTGCGGCCGCTCGGCTTCCTGCCGCCCTATTTCTCGGGAACCGGCTTCCGCGTGCAGCCCGTGGTGGCGCTTGTCGACCCCGAAGCGGTGTTTTCGCCCGATCCGGACGAGGTCGCGCGGGTGTTCGAGGTGCCGCTCGACCATGCGATGGACCTCGCCCGCTACCGGCAATCCACGATCTTCTGGAAGGGGCGGGAACGCATCTTCTATGTTCTCGACCACGAGGCGGCCTATATCTGGGGGGTCACGGCGGGTATTCTGCGTTCGTTCGCCGAGCGTTATTGACGGACGACAACCGGAAGAGGGTGGATCAGGAACTATGGGGCGCATCGTTTTCGAGCTTTCTGGCTTCTTCTTCCTGCCGTTCCTTTGTTATGCCGCGTTTCTCATCTGGGAAGAGCGCCATCCCCGCGCGGCCAAGCGGATCCTGAAGGGCAAGGCGCTCCAGGTACAGGCCCTGATCGGACTGATTTTCGTTGCCGGCGTGCTCTTGTTCGCCGGGCTGACGGATCGGAAAAGCACGGGCGGCTATGTCCCGGCAGTGGTGAAGGACGGCAAGCTCATTCCGGGCCGGGTCGAGTGAGCGCGCCGCCGGAATTCGCACCACCCGATCCGGCGCCGGCCGCTGCCCTTCTCGAATTGCCGGCGGTGCGGGACATTCTCGCCCTGTTCGCCGGACCGGGGGAGGAGACGCGGATCGTCGGCGGCGCCCTGCGCAATGCGTTGCTCGGGCTCGACGCCAAGGACATCGATTTCGTCACGACGCACCTGCCGGACGAGGTGATGCGGATCGGCCGCGAAAGCGGCTGGCATGCGGTTCCGACCGGCATTGACCATGGCACGGTCAGCCTCGTGCGCGAGGGGCAGGCATTCGAGGTCACTACCCTGCGCGAGGATATCGAAACCGACGGACGGCGCGCGACCGTGCGCTTCGGGCGCGATTTCGAGCACGATGCCGCGCGGCGCGATTTCACCATCAATGCGTTGTCGATGGGGCGCGACGGCATCCTGCACGACTATTTCGGCGGGGCGGCCGATCTTGCGGCGCGGCGGGTGCGGTTCATCGGCTTGCCCCAGCAGCGCCTCCGGGAGGATTACCTGCGCGGGCTCCGCTTCCTGCGGTTTTCAGCCTGGTATGGCGAGGGAAGGCTCGACGCTGAAGGGTTCGCGGCGGTCAAGGCCCTGCGCGCCGGCTTCGCACGGCTGTCGCGCGAACGCGTCCGGCAGGAGATGCTGTTGCTGCTGAAGGCACCGCAGGTCCTGCCCGTTCTTGCGGCGGCGGAAGAGGCTGGGCTGGTTTCGGAAATCCTCGGCCTGCCGGTCGATGTGACGCGGCTTGCGGCCCGGCTGGCGCTGGGCGGCGAGGCGAGCCCGCTCTGGCGACTGGCGGCGCTGGCGGTCCGGCGCGAGGCCGATATCGACCACCTCCGCGAGCTGCTGCGCCTCACCAACGCGGAGGACCGGCAGTTGCGTCTGTTCGTCGAGGGGCGGGCGGCGTTCGAGGCCTCGGGCCGGCGCGACCTGTTCCTGCTCGGGGATCGCTACCCCGAGGTCGCGGGAGAAATCCTGCGCCGGGTCGCGAGCGACACGGGCGATATGTCGGGGCTCGAGGGGCTCGAAAGGGTGGAAAATCCACCGGCATTCCACCTCACGGGCAAGGATGCGCTGGCGTTGGGGCTCGCCGCCGGGCCGGCGGTCGGTGAAGCACTGGCACGCGCGAAGGCGGCCTGGGCGAAATCCGGTTGTCCTGCCGATGTCGACGCCCAGCGGGCGATCCTGAAATCTGTCCTCTAGATCACGCTGCGTTTTGATAGAAGCATCAAAACGCAGGTAACGTGATCGGTATCAATGAGTTAGAGCATGCATTTTTTGCGAAAAAGCGTTTACACTTTTTCGCTGCATGCTCTAGGGCCAACGCACCGAAGGCGGCATCGAGGAGAGGATACTTTCGATGTTGCCGCCGGTCTTCAGCCCGAAGATCGTGCCGCGATCGTAAAGCAGGTTGAACTCGACGTAGCGCCCGCGCCGCACCTGTTGCTCGTGGCGGTCGGCCTCGGTCCAGCTCTTGCCGATGTTGCCCTTGAGGATGGGGATATAGGCGGCGAGGAACGCTTCGCCGACGGCCTTGGTGAAGGCGAAATCGGCGTCCCAGTCCTCGCTGCCGATGTAATCGTAGAAGATGCCGCCGATGCCGCGCGGCTCGTTGCGGTGCTTGAGGAAGAAATACTCGTCGCACCACTTCTTGAAGTGCGCATAGTCGCGGCCGTGCGCCTCGCAGGGCGCGTGCATCGCGGCGTGGAAGGCGCGGGTGTCGTCATCTTCCTGCGTGCGGCGACGGTCGAGCACAGGGGTCAGGTCGGCGCCGCCGCCGAACCATGCGCGCGAGGTGACGACAAAGCGCGTGTTCATATGGACGGTCGGCGCATTCGGGTTCCAGGGGTGCGCGATCAACGAGATGCCGGTGGCGGCGAACCGGGGATCTTCCGTCGCGCCGGGGATCTGCCCGGCGAATTCCGGCGCAAAGCGGCCATGAACATGGCTGACATGGACGCCGGCCTTCTCGAACACCCGGCCGCGCAGCATGCCCATCCGGCCGCCGCCGCCGGGCGATCCATCGTGATTGGTGCGCGTCCACGGCTTGAACTCGGCCTTGCCGGGTTCGCGCGCCTCGTCGAAAAACGGACCAGCCGCGCTCGCCTCTGCCTCTTCGAAGGCCGCCATGATGCGCGATTGCAGATCGAGAAACCAGGTGTGGGCCTTCTCGCGGCGCGCAGTGATGGCGGGATCGTCGATCGGCGGCTTGGTAGGCGACGGCATGGCAGGCGACATGGGCAACTCCTCGTTCAGACGGGATAAGCGCCCAGCGGTGGGAAGGCGTCAAGCTGGCGCAGCGCCTCCGCCACGAGAATCCCGCCCGCGACGGCGATGTTGAGCGAGCGTAATCCGGCGCGGATGGGAATGGCGATCCGGGCATCGGCGAGGGCGTGGATCGCATCCGGCACCCCCGCGCTTTCGCGTCCGAGCAGGATGATGTCGCCGGGCCGAAACCGGAAATCGGTATGGCGGACCGCCCCTTTGGTCGTCGCCAGCACCAGCCGTGCGTCCTGTTCGCGGCGCCAGGCGTCGAAATGGGCGAAGGAAAGGTGCCGGCGCAGCGTCAGGGCATCGAGATAGTCGAGCGCGGCACGCCTGAGGTTGCGGTCGCTCGCGTCGAACCCGGCCGGTTCGATCAGGTCGAGGGGAATGCCGAGGCAGGCGGCAAGGCGCATCAGCGTGCCGGTATTCTGTGGAATATCCGGCTCGTAGAGGGCGAGGCGCAGTTTTGCACCGCCTGCCGAAATTTCCGTTTGATCGACCATCGTTCAGGGGTCTATCGGCTCCGAAGGGGATGGACAAGCGTTGCCGACGGTGCCATTGAGCCATGCAATTCAGGATCGTTCCAGATTCCGATCAGTTTCGTTGGCGCCGTCGCGACTTGACCGCACGACCTGGCGTCCGCGGGCGCAGCGGTTCCCGGCCTTTTTTGGCATGGCGAAAATGCGGCAATTCGGATATGGACGGCTGATCGTCGACCCCTTGGGGCCCATCGAGGGCGCATGGTTTCGGGCCGTGCGCGTTGAGGAAGGATAGAGACAAGTGGCTGATCATTCGATGAGCGAACCGAACCGCCGTGATTTCCTGTTTCTGGCGACCGGGGCCGCCGGTGCCGTGGCCGGCGCCGCCGCCGTATGGCCGTTGATCTCCCAGATGCTGCCGGATGCCTCCACGGTCGCCGCCGGTGCGCCGGTCGAGGTCGATTTGGCGCCGATCGCCGAAGGCCGCGCGATCACGCTGAAATGGCGCGGCAAGCCGATTTTCGTCCGCCATCGCACCGCCGCGGAGATCGCCTCGGCCAAGAAGGACGATCCCGATATCAAGATCGATCCGCAGACCGACCTGCAGCGCGTGAAGGCCTTCGACGGCAAGGCGCAGGAGCAGTGGATTGTCGTTTACGGCAACTGCACCCACCTCGGCTGCGTGCCGACCGGCTTCGCGGGTGACTACGGCGGCTGGTACTGCCCGTGCCACGGTTCGCACTACGACAACGCGGGCCGCATCCGCAAAGGCCCGGCGCCGAAGAACCTCTTCATCCCCGACTATGCCTTCCTGTCGGCGACGAAGATCAAGATCGGCTGATCGAGCAAGGTGAGAAACGAGAATGTCTGAGCATCATTCCACTTATGTGCCCAAGACGGGCATCGAACGCTGGCTCGACGCGCGCCTGCCGATCGTCCGCCTTACGCATGATGCGGCGGTGTCCTACCCGGTGCCGCGCAACCTCAATTACTGGTGGACCTTCGGCGGCATCCTGATGTTCATGCTGGTCGCGCAGATCGTGACCGGCGTGGTGCTCGTGATGCACTACACCCCGCATGTCTCGATGGCGTTCAACTCCGTCGAGCACATCATGCGCGACGTGAACTACGGCTGGCTGATGCGCTATGCGCACGCCAACGGCGCCTCGATGTTCTTCATCGCCGTCTATATCCACATCTTCCGCGGCATGTATTACGGCTCCTACAAGGCCCCGCGCGAGGTGCTGTGGATCCTCGGCGTGGTGATCTTCCTCCTGATGATGGCCACCGCCTTCATGGGCTACGTGCTGCCGTGGGGCCAGATGTCGTTCTGGGGCGCCACCGTCATCACCAACCTGTTCTCGGCCATTCCGGTGATCGGCGATCCGATCGTCACCTGGCTGTGGGGCGGCTATTCGGTCGACAACCCGACTCTCAACCGCTTCTTCTCGCTGCATTACCTGCTGCCGTTCATGATCTTCGGCGTGGTGATCCTGCATGTCTGGGCGCTGCATCATGTCGGCCAGAACAATCCGGCCGGCGTCGAGGTCAAGAACTACGCGAAGGACACCGTTCCGTTCACGCCGTTCGCGACCGTGAAGGACCTGTTCGCGATGGTCTGCTTCATGATCCTGTTTGCGTGGTTCGTGTTCTATCACCCGAACTTCCTCGGCCATGCCGACAACTACATCCCGGCCGATCCGCTGAAGACCCCGGCTCACATCGTGCCCGAATGGTACTTCCTGCCGTTCTACGGCATCCTGCGCGCCATTCCCGACAAGCTCGGCGGCGTCGTGGCGATGTTCGCCTCGATCGCGGTGCTGGCCTTCCTGCCGTGGCTCGATACCTCGAAGATCAAGTCCGGCCGGTATCGTCCGACCTTCAAGGTCTTCTTCTGGATCTTCGTCGTGGTCGCGGTTCTGCTCGGCTACACCGGCTCGCAGCCGACCGACAAGGTCGTGCTCAGCCTCGGCGGCCGCACCGTCCTCGACATGGTCGGCTTCGCCCAGATCCTGACCGTGATGTATTTCGCCTACTTCTTCGTGGTGCTGCCGCTGCTCGGCCTGTTCGAGAAACCCAAGGCGGTGCCGGCCTCGATCGCCGACGACGTGCTCGGCGCGAGCGCGAAGTAAGTTGAGACGGGAAGAAGGAACAGCCAAGATGATGAAATCGTCCCGTCCCCTGATGGCCGCCCTTGCATTTGCGGGGCTGACCCTCATCGGCGCCCCGGCCTTCGCGTCGGGCGGCACCGAGCATCCACCGGCGCAGAAATGGAGCTTCTCCGGGCCGTTCGGCACGTTCGACCGGGCCCAGCTCCAGCGCGGCTTCAAGGTCTACAAGGAAGTCTGCGCCGCCTGCCACAGCCTTGAGAAGCTCACCTTCCGCAACCTTTACGAAAAGGGCGGTCCGGGCTTCACCGAAGGGCAGGTCAGGACGCTCGCCAAGGAATACAAGGTTCAGGACGGCCCGAACGAAAGCGGCGACATGTTCGAGCGCCCCGGTCGCCCTGCCGACAATTTCCCCAAGCCCTTCGCCAACCCGGAAGCCGCCAAGGCCGCCAACAACGGCGCGGTTCCGCCGGATTTCTCGGTGATCGCGAAGGCCCGCACCTACGAGCGCGGCTTCCCGATGTGGCTGATCGACATCTTCACCCAGTATCAGGAGCAGGGCGTCGATTACATCACCGGCATTCTCACCGGTTACGAGGCAGCCCCGCATGGCGTGACGGTGGAAGACGGCCTGCACTACAACCGCTATTTCCCCGGCAACAAGATCGCGATGGCGAATCCGCTGGTCGCGCTGTTCGACGATGCCGGCAAGGCGCAGGACCCGAACTTCTACACCGACGGCACGCCGGTGACGCGGGAGCAGGTCGCGAGGGACATCGCCGCCTTCCTGATGTGGGCGGCCGAACCGAAGATGGAAGAGCGCAAGCAGACGGGCGCCAAGGTCATCCTGTGGCTGATGGTTCTCGCCGGCATGCTCTATTTCACCAAGAAGCGCATCTGGGCCCGCCTCGGCGACGCGCATTGAGCGGAGGGCGCGGAAGCGAGGATCGAGGGGCCGCGAGGCCCCTTTTTCTTGTCTTTCCGGATTTTCTTGCCTTCTCCGAACAGGGCTTGAGAGCCGCGCGGCAACCTGCTGAACTGAACCACCGATTTCCGGAACCGGGACCGCCTTTCTCAAGAATGATCTGCTCATGAACGATCTCCGCAGCGCCATCCGCACCATTTCGGATTATCCGAAGCCGGGCATCCAGTTCCGGGATATCTCGACCCTGCTCGGCAATCCGCGCGCGTTCCGGCGGGCGGTCGACGAACTCGTCCAGCCCTATGCCGGAAGCCGCATCGAGAAGGTGGCGGGGATCGAGGCGCGCGGGTTCATCCTCGGCGGCGCGATCGCGCACCAGCTTTCCTGCGGCTTCGTGCCGATCCGCAAGAAGGGCAAGTTGCCGCACCAGACCGTGTCGATCTCCTATGCGCTCGAATACGGCACCGACGAGATGGAAATCCATGTCGATGCGGTGACAAAGGGCGAGAAGGTGATTCTCGTCGACGATCTGATCGCGACCGGCGGCACCGCGACGGCGGCGGTGCAACTGCTCCAGAAGCTCGGCGCCGAAGTCGTTGCGGCCTGTTTCGTGATCGACTTGCCGGATCTCGGCGGCGCGAGGAAGATCGAGGCGCTTGGCGTTCCGGTGCGCACGCTGGTGCCGTTTTCGGGGCACTGACAGAAACGGCCCTCAAGAATGACCTTCCTGCGGGAAGCTCATTTTCGGGCCAAGTTCCCTCGCATAAGCTCGGGCGCGCGTTCGCGCTTGCAGCGGCCTTCGGTCAGCATCGAAGGCTGGTCGAAATAGACGTCCGCCTCAGGCGTCGGGTACGATGGTCGCGAGCCGGTCGATGATCGCCGCCAGCTCGACATCGAGGTGGCCGAGGAGTTCGGCCCAGTCGTCGTAATGATGCAATTCGCGCGCGCCGTCCGAGATGCCGCGCAGGCCGATCAGCGGCACCTCGAAATGCTGGCAGGCGCGCAGGAGCGCGAAGGTCTCCATATCCACCATGTCGGCGTCGATCGTGGCGTAGCCTGCCCCCGAGACGATGTTGGCGCCGGTCGAGAGCCGGGCGGTCTCGATTCCGGCGAGATGGACGGGCAGGGGCATCTCGACCGGGTGATCGAGGAACGGCGTCACACCG
>JAVTWI010000149.1:0-11453 GCA_032229845.1 Rhabdaerophilum sp. | reverse complement strand
GCGGGTAGATATAGGTGTTGCGGACCATGAACTCCTTCAGGATGTCGTTCTGGATCGTGCCGGAAAGCTTCTCCGGCTTAACGCCCTGCTCTTCCGCCGCGACGATGTAGAGCGCGAGGATCGGCAGCACAGCGCCGTTCATCGTCATCGAGACCGACATCTGGTCGAGCGGGATGCCGTCGAACAGCGTGCGCATGTCGTAGATGGAATCGATCGCGACGCCGGCCATGCCGACATCGCCGGCGACGCGCGGGTGATCGGAATCGTAACCCCGATGCGTCGCGAGATCGAAGGCGACCGAAAGCCCCTTCTGCCCGGCCGCGAGGTTGCGGCGGTAGAAGGCGTTCGAATCCTCCGCCGTCGAGAATCCGGCATACTGGCGGATCGTCCAGGGCTGGTTGACGTACATGGTCGGGTAAGGTCCGCGCACATACGGCGCAACGCCGGGGAAGGTATCGAGGAAGTCGATCCCGGCGAGTTCGGCTTCACCCGTCACCGGGGCGATGGCGATGCCTTCCGGCGTCTGCCAGGGGTCGCTGCCCGTCTCAGGCAGGCTCAGCGCCGGCTTCTTCCAGTCGAGCGTCGAGAAATCGGGGAACGAGGCGGCCATCACTTCTCTCCTTCGAAAAGGCGCAAGGCGCCGTCGAGGAACTTCAGCATATCGCAGCGGGCGAAAACATAGCCCGAAACGCCGGCGGCGGCGAAATTGTCGGCATTTTCGCCCGGCTTGCCGGCGAGATAGACCGCACTGGCACCACTCGCGATGAGCGCCATGGCGGCGTCTGTTGCTTCCGCCGCATAGAGCGCATCGGAGGAAGCGATGCAGGCGAGCCTCGCGCCGGAGACCTTGAAGGCGTCGGTCATGGCGACGAGATCGGTGCCCGTTGTTTTTTCCCCTGTCGCATTTTCTTCACGCGAACCGGCGGCCACTTCGCTTGAAAATGCTTCCTCTGCAAAACCGTCGTTCGTCACTGCCGCAATGCCGCCAGCCTCGAAGGCATTCTTGGCGAAGGTCGCGCGGGCGGTGAAATCCGCGACGCGGCCGAGATTGGCGAGGAAGACCTTCGGCCGCACGCCGGATTTGGCGGCGATGGCGTCGGCGCGATCGCGCAACGCCTCGTAAGGTTCCGCGAGACGCGTCGACGGCAGGGCGCCCTCGCCGCGCTTCGCCACAACCGCCGGCGCCAGCACGTGCGCCGGCGCCTCGCCAATGTCGGGAAACTCGCTGACGCCGGTGAGGGGGAGCTTACGCGTCGCGATGTCCTTGAGACGCCCGTCGCGCGTGTCGCGGAGCATTTCCGCGACATAGCTGTTAACGAGCGCGGCGGCGAGGCCGGTATCCTCGTCCACCCGCTGGCCCTCTATCAGGCGGAAAAGGCTCCACGCCTTCTCGCACAGCGAACCCGTCAGGGCTTCGATGCTGCCGGCCCCGGCCGCCGGATCGACCATGCGATAGAGGTTCGATTCCTCGATCAGGATCAGGCTCGTATTGCGCGAGAGACGCCGCGCCGCGCCATCCGCGAGGCCGAGCGCAGCGGTGAAGGGCAGGACCTCGATCGAATCCGCGCCGCCGACACCGGCCGCGAAAGCGGCGATCGTGTTGCGCAGCAGGTTCACGTAAGCGTCGTGCCGCGAGAGCATCCGCCACGCCGTTTCGGCATGGACCGGGATCGCGCGCGGCGGGAGGCCCGCGGCCTCCTCGATCCGCGCCCAGAGGAGGCGCAGCGCCCGGAGCTTGGCGATGGAGAGGAACTGATCGTCATCCGCCGTCAGCGTGAAGGAAAGCCAGCCGGCCGCCTCGTCGAGCGCGACACCGCGCGCAGCCAGAGCCCGGAGATAGGCCGCGCCCTGCGCGATGACACCGGCAAGCTCCTGCGCCTCGCTGGCGCCGGCCTCGTGGAACGGTCGCCCGTCGCAGCGCAGGAACGGGCCTGCGAACCCATCCGCCTGAAGATGGCGGACGATCTCGACGACATGGTTCATCGCGGTCGCGAACGGCAGCGGCATATGGCCGGTCACCGCGAGATCGGCCAGCGGGGAAAGCCCGAAATCGACCTTCAGCGTCGCCCCTGGCAGGCGGTTGCGCTTGGCGAAAGCCGCAAAGCCTTCCGCCACGGCACGACCGCCAAACGGCGCGGTCTCCAGACGGATGCGGATCAGGTCTGGGTGGATCTTTTCGAGCGCCTGATCGAAGGCCGCAGGCGCATGGTCGCGCAGGCCGAAGCCGCGCGCGGCGAAGGCGCTGGCGAAGGTGATGGTGAGGCTGTTCGCGCCACCGAGAAGATCGTCATGCGCCTGAAGATTGGCGCGATGGGAATCCGGGTCGTCGATCCGCGCGACGATGTCCCAGCGGCCCGCACCACGCGCACCGGAAACCGCCCCGGCATCGGCGCGATGCTGAGCGAGCGGCGGGATCGCGATGCCGTCCGCCGTCCGCCCCACGAGGACCTTATCGAAATCCGCGCCCTTGAGGACGCGATCGACGGCGGCGCGCCACTGGCTTTCGCTCGCCTTGGGGAAACCGGCGGTCCATTCCATCAGGCAAACTCCATGATGATCGCGTCGACCGCGAGGCTGTCACCCGCCTTGGCGCGGAGCTTCCTGACGGTGACGTCGCGCTCGGCCCGGAGGACGTTCTCCATCTTCATTGCCTCGACGACGGCGAGGGTCTCGCCGGCCTTGATCTCCTGCCCCTCGACAACGGCGAGCGACTTGACGAGGCCCGGCATCGGACAGAGCAAGACCTTCGAGGTATCCGCCGCCTTCTTCTCCGGCATCAGCGCGGCGAGTTCGGCCTCGCGCCGCGTATAGACGCGGAAATCACCGGCGACCCCCGCGCCAAGGAGCCGGACGCCGTTCGCGATCGGCTGCACCTGCACGGTGACGTCGGCATCGCCCACCACGCCACTCCAGACGAAGTCACCCGGCCGCCAGGCGGCGCGCAGCGTATAGCGCTCCGCCCCGAAGCGGACGAGGACGCCGCTCGCATCTTCCTCGATGGCGACATCGAACCGTTGCGCTGTCGCGCCTTGCCCGATGACAACGACGCGCTCCTTCTGGAAGGCGACCGGATTGTCGTTGTCCATCTGCCCCGAGATATGCCGCTTGCGGGCGTTGAGCGCGTGATCGATGCCGGCCGCCACCGCAGCGAACCGTTCCGCGTTCTTGCCCGAGGGTGCGGGAATCGCGAACCCCTCCGGGAATTCCTCTGCGATGAAGCCGGTGGAAAGCCGGCCCTCGCGCCAGCGCTCGTGCGCCATCAAGGTCGCGAGAAACGGAATGTTGTGGCGGATGCCGTCGATCACGAAGGCATCGAGCGCCTTTGCCTGCGATTCGATCGCCTCGGCGCGGGTGGGCGCATGGGTCACGAGCTTGGCGATCATCGGGTCGTAGAACATCGAGATCTGCCCGCCCTCCTCGACGCCGGTGTCGTTGCGGACCGTGACATGACCGAAACGGCCCTCTTCCGGCGGACGATAGCGTGTGAGGCGACCGATGGAGGGCAGGAAATTGCGGGTGGGATCTTCGGCGTAGATGCGGCTTTCGACCGCCCAGCCGCTCAGCTTCACATCCTTCTGCGCGATAGCCAGCTTCTCGCCATAGGCGACGCGGATCATCTGCTCGACGAGGTCAATGCCGGTGATCATTTCCGTCACCGGATGCTCGACCTGAAGGCGTGTATTCATTTCGAGGAAGTAGAACGAGCGATCCTGCCCGGCGACGAATTCCACAGTGCCGGCGCTGTCGTAGCTTACGGCTTTGGCCAGCGCCACCGCCTGTTCGCCCATCTTTTTCCGGGTCGCCTCATCGAGCAGTGGTGAAGGCGCTTCCTCGACAACCTTCTGATTGCGGCGCTGCACCGAGCATTCGCGCTCGCCAAGGTAGATGACGTTGCCGTGCTTGTCGCCCAGCACCTGAATCTCGATATGGCGCGGGTTGACGATGAATTTCTCGACGAACATGCGATCATCGCCGAAAGAAGAAGCCGCCTCTGACTTCGAGCGCTCGAAGCCTTCCTTCACCTCATCCGCCGACCACGCGATGCGCATCCCCTTGCCGCCGCCGCCGGCGGAAGCCTTGAGCATCACCGGATAGCCGATCTCGCTGGCGATCTTCATCGCCTCCTCGGCGGTCTCGATGGTGCCGAGATAGCCGGGCACGGTCGAGACGCCGGCCGCCGCCGCAGCCTTCTTCGATTCGATCTTGTCGCCCATCGCGGCGATCGCGCCGGGGTTCGGTCCGATGAAGACGATCCCCTCCTCCTTGAGGCGCTGGGCGAAGGCTTCGCGCTCGGAGAGGAAGCCGTAGCCGGGGTGAACCGCCTCGGCGCCGGTTTTCTTGCAGGCGTCGATGATCTTTTCGATCAGCAGGTAGCTTTCCGCTGCCGGCGGCGGGCCAAGGTGCACGGCCTCGTCCGCCATCTCGACGTGCATCGCGTTGCGGTCGGCGTCGGAATAGACGGCGACGGTCTTGATGCCCATCTTGCGGGCGGTCTTGATGACGCGGCAGGCGATTTCGCCGCGATTGGCGATCAGGATTTTCTTGAACATGTCTTGGCTCCCGATCCGAACTTAAAGCGGCATGTTGTCGTGCTTGCGCCAGGGCTGCTCGACCGTCTTGGTGCGCAGCATGGCGAGCGCGCGGGCAATGCGGGCCCGCGTCGAATGCGGCATGATCACTTCGTCGATGTAGCCGCGCTCGGCCGCGACGAAGGGCGAGAGGAAGCGCTCCTCGTATTCCCGGGTGCGCTTCTCGATCTCCTCCGGCGACTGGCCGCGGAAGATGATCTCGACCGCGCCCTTGGCGCCCATCACCGCGATCTGCGCCGTCGGCCAGGCATAGTTGAGATCGGCGCCGATGTGCTTGGAGGCCATAACGTCATAGGCGCCGCCGAAAGCCTTGCGGGTGATACAGGTGACGAGCGGCACCGTGCACTGCGAATAGGCGAAGAGGAGCTTCGCGCCGTGCTTGATGAGGCCGCCGTATTCCTGCGCCGTGCCCGGCAGGAAGCCCGGCACGTCGACGAAGGTGACGATCGGGATTTCGAAGGCATCGCAGAAGCGCACGAAACGCGCGGCCTTGCGGCTGGCGTCGCTGTCGAGAACGCCGGCGAGCACCATCGGCTGGTTCGCGACGATGCCGACCGTGCGGCCCTCGATGCGGCCGAAGCCGGTGACGATGTTGCCGGCGTGCTTTTCCGAAAGCTCGAAGAAATCCCCTTCGTCGACGACCTTCAGGATCAGCTCCTTCATGTCGTAGGGCTGGTTGGCGTTGTCCGGCACCAACGTGTCGAGGCTCATGTCGCGCCGCTGGGGATCGTCGGCAGTCGGCCACTCGGGCACGCCCTCCATGTTGTTGGCGGGCAGGAAGTCGATGAGGCGGCGAAGCTGGAGCAGCGCCTCGACGTCGTTGTCGAAAGCGCCATCGGAAATCGAGGACTTCGTGGTGTGGATGGAAGCGCCGCCGAGTTCCTCGTGCGTGACGATCTCGTTCGTCACGGTTTTCACGACATCCGGGCCGGTGACATACATGTAGGAGCTGTCGCGCACCATGAAGATGAAATCGGTCATCGCCGGGGAATAGACGTCGCCGCCCGCGCAAGGACCCATGATCAGCGAGATCTGCGGGATGACGCCCGAAGCCATCACGTTGCGTTTAAAGATATCGGCATAGCCGGCGAGCGAGGCCACACCCTCCTGAATGCGCGCACCGCCCGAGTCGTAAAGCCCGATCACTGGCGCGCGCATCTTGAGCGCCATGTCCTGAATTTTTTGCACCTTGAGCGCATGGGTCTCGGAGAGCGAGCCGCCGAGCACCGTGAAATCCTTGGCGAAGACGAACACCTTGCGCCCGTTGACCGTGCCCCAGCCGGTGACGACGCCATCCCCCGGCGGCTTTTCCTGCTTCTCCATGCCGAAATCGACGCAGCGATGCTGCACGAACATGTCGAATTCCTCGAAGGAGCCATGGTCGAGCAACAACTCGATGCGCTCGCGCGCCGTCAGCTTGCCCTTCTGATGCTGGGCGTCGATGCGCTTCTGGCCGCCGCCAAGGCGGGCCTGCTTCCGGCGCGTATCGAGCTGATCAAGAATATCCCGCATCGTTTCCCCCTGGCTGGCAGCGTGGTCATGGGCCGCCGAGTCCTCAAGCAGACTACTCCGCGCAGCGCCTGCGGCGCCACGCGACTTTGGACGTTTTCTTTTTGATCTTTTTGCGATCATGACAAGTATGTAAAAAGTTGATATGCAAATATTAGCATATTTTCGATGAGAGGTTTTTGGCGATGCGCGACCGCAAGCTGTTCGTTGGCGCCGGCATCCGGCGGCTGCGCGATTCCCGCTCGATGACGCAGGCGGACCTTGCACGCCAGTTGCGCATTTCCACTGCCTATCTCAGCCAGATGGAGACCAACCAGCGCCCGGTTTCGGCCTCGGTGCTCTACAGCCTCAGCCAGATTTTCGGCGCCGAAGCCGCTAACTTGATGTCGGAAGATCCGGACCGCCTCGCCGCCGATCTGCGCGAGGCCCTGTCCGACCCGATCTTCAGTCAGGCCGAGACCAATCATGTCGATATCCGGTCGCTTGCGCTCGGCGCGCCGTGGCTCGCGCATCGCTTCATCGAGCTGCACTCGGCATTCCGACGCTCGCTCGACCCCGGCTCTCCGGGCGGGACGCCGGGCGAGGAAGCGCCGCGCGGCGCGCAGATGCACCCGTTCGAGGTTGTGCGCGACTTCTTCCATTATAACGACAACTACATCGACGAACTCGATCAAGCCGCAGAGCGGCTGGCGCTACGCGATTTCGATGGTCGCAACCGGCAGGCAGCGGACCTGATCCGCGTGCTGCAATCCCGTCACGGCGTCCGGGTGCGCGACCTGCATGAGGATGACCCGCGACTGCGCTCGTTCGATCCGAAAAGCCGCGTGTTGAGCCTCAACCCCTCGGCCGAAAGCCCGACCCGGCTGTTCCATCTCGCCTATCAGCTCGCGCGGCTCGAACACGGCGACCTGATCGACGCGCGGGCGAGCGATGCGACGCTTCGTACCCCGGACGCACGCGCGATCGCGCAGGGCGCGCTCACCAACTACTTCGCCGCCGCCCTGCTGATGCCCTATGCGCTGTTCTCCTCTGAGGCGCGACGCACGCGGCACGATCTCGTCCGCCTCGCGCATCTGTTCGGAACCTCGATCGAACAGGTCTGCCATCGCCTCTCGACCCTCCAGCGCACCGGCGCGAAAGGAGTCCCGGTCTATTTCGTGAAGATCGACCGCGGCGGCAACATCGTGAAGCGGCATTCCTCGACGCCGTTCCAGTTCGCCCGGTTCGGCGGCGCCTGCCCGCTGTGGAACGTCCATGTCGCCTTCGAGCAGCCGGACCGTATCCTCGTGCAGCAAGCTGAAATGCCGGATGGCGCGCGTTACCTGTGCCTGGCAAAAAGCGTCGTCAAGCCGGCTCACTATCACGGTGGACCGGTGCAGCATTTCGCGATCGGCCTCGGCTGCGCGATCTCGGACGCGCACCACTTCGTCTATTCCGACGACATCGACCTGCGCGGGCGCATCGGCGTCGAGCCGATCGGGATTTCCTGCCGGCTGTGCGCGCGGGCCGAATGCGCGCAACGTTCCGCACCGCCGCTCTCGCGCCGCATCGCGCTCAATCAGGACGAGCGCGACACGTTACCTTACGAGATCGTGTAGCGCCTGAGGCGTTACGGCGCCTTGCCGGGCGTTCCGTTGAGGAAGGTGACGATGGCCGAAAAGTCCATCCCGCCATGCCCCTGCGCGGCGAAGAGTTCGTAGAGTTTCGACGCCGCCGCACCCAGCGCTGTGACCGCGCCGACATCCTGCGCCGCGTCCTGGCTCAGCTTCAGGTCCTTCAACATCAGATCGGCCGCGAAGCCAGGCTGATAGCCGCGATTGGCGGGCGAGGTCGGCACGGGGCCGGGCACCGGGCAATAGGTGTTGAGCGACCAGCACTGGCCCGACGAGGTCGAAGCGACATCGAACAGCGCCTGCTCGGAGAGGCCGAGTTTCTTGGCGAGAACGAAGCCCTCGCTGACCGCGATCATCGAGATGCCGAGGATCATGTTGTTGCAGATTTTCGCAGCCTGCCCGTTACCGGCTCCGCCACAATGGACGATCTTCTTGCCCATGGCCTCAAGGATCGGCTTTGCCTTCGCGAAGGCCTCGTCCGCGCCACCGACCATGAAGGTCAATGTCGCGCCGGCAGCACCGCCGACACCGCCCGAGACCGGCGCATCCACCGCCAGCATCCCCTTGTCGGTCGCAGCCTTCGCGGCCGTGCGCGCCGAGGCGATATCGATCGTCGAGCAATCGATGAAGAGCGTGCCGGGCTTCGCCGCGCCGAGAAGATTCATCGCGCCGGTATAGGCGCCGACGACATGCTTGCCAGCCGGCAGCATGGTGATGACGATGTCCGCGTCCTTCACCGCGCCGGCGCCATCGGTCGCAATCGCGAGACCATCGGCAGCCGCCGCGTCGCAGGCGGCCTTGGAAAGGTCGAAGCCCGTCACCTTGTGGCCGGCCTTGACGAGGTTGAGCGCCATGGGGCGGCCCATGTTGCCGAGCCCGAGGAATCCGATCGTCGCCATCTTCGCTTCTCCCTTTGATTGTTACGAGGCCGCGACCAGCGCGCGCGCCACGATGAGCCGCATGATTTCGTTGGTGCCTTCGAGGATCTGGTGGACGCGCAGATCGCGCACGATCTTCTCGATGCCGTATTCCGAGAGGTAGCCGTAGCCGCCAAGGATCTGCAGCGCGCCGTTGGCGACGTTGAAGCCGGTATCGGTGACGAAGCGCTTGGCGCCGGCGATCTTCTGCGTCTTGTCCGCGTCGTTCCGGTCATAGGCGGCAGCGGCAGCATAGAGATAGAGACGGGCCGCCTCCAGTTCGATGGAGAGATCGGCGAGACGGAACTGCAGCGCCTGAAATTCGTTGAGCTTCTTGCCGAAGGCCTTGCGCTCGCCCGCATAGGCCAGCGCCTTGTCGAGCGCGGCCTGCGCGCCGCCGACCGAACAGGCGGAAATGTTGAGCCGGCCGCCATCGAGCCCGGCCATTGCGATCCTGAAGCCGTCGCCTTCCGCGCCGAGCATGTTGGCAGCGGGAATGCGGCAATTGTCGAACATCACCGCGCGGGTCGGCTGGGCGTTCCAGCCCATTTTCCGTTCATTCGCACCGAAGGAAAGGCCCGGCGTTCCGCCCTCGACGACAAAGGCGGAAATCCCCTTCGGTCCGGGCCCGCCGGTGCGTGCCATCACGACATAGAAATCATCGGTGTTGCCGGCGCCGGAGATGAACTGCTTCTGCCCGTTGAGCACGAAGTGCCCCCCGCTGCGTTCGGCGCGCGTCGCCAGCGCGGCGGCATCCGACCCCGCGCCGGGCTCGGTCAGGCAATAGGAGGCGCATTTGTCCATCGCGACCAGCGCGGGCAGCCAGGCGTGGCGCTGATCGTCGTTGCCGAAGGTATCGACCATCCAGGCGCACATGTTGTGGATCGACATGTAGGCGGCGACAGTGGGGCAGCCTGTCGCCAGCGCCTCGAAGATCACCGCGGCATCGAGGCGGGTCAGGCCCGAACCGCCGACATCCTCGCGGACATAGACGCCACCCATCCCGAGCGCAGCGCCCTCGCGCATTTCCGCGACCGGGAAGTGCTTCTTCTCGTCCCATTCGAGAGCATGCGGCGCCAGCTTCTCGGCGGCGAAATCCCGGGCCATGTCGCGGATGGCAAGCGCTTCCTCGCCCAGAGTGAACATCGGCCCCTCCCCTTCTTTTTATCGCTTCGCATCTCTACGAATAGCGATCAACGAACAAAAGAGAGAATATTTCGAGAGCCGTTCTGCAAAAATAGGCATTTAGAACAGGCGTTCGTCCTTGAAACGCGGTGGCGGACGCGCGATCCTGCCCTCGATTCCTCCCACGCGGATTTCCCTCCTTCATGAAAATCCCCACGCTTCCGTTCACTGTCATCGACTGGCAGGGCGTTCCCGCCGTCGAATATCCCGGCGAAACCGGCAAGGCGCTCTGGCGCATGTTCACCGTTGGCGATCTCCGCATCCGCCAGGTCGAATACACGCCCGGCTATCTCGCCGATCATTGGTGCGACCGCGGCCACGTCCTGTATGTTCTCGCTGGTGAACTCGAAACCGAACTCAAGGACGGCCGCCGCTTCACCATGAAGCCCGGCATGAGCTATCAGGTCTCCGATTTCGGCGATGCCGCGCACCGCTCCTCGACCAAGACCGGCGCGACGCTCTTCATCGTCGATTGAGGCGTTCCAAGCCCGCCCGACCTTCCCCGAAACGAACCGGAATTGCCATGTTCGACCAGCAACAGATTCTTGACCATATCCGCCGCTGGGTGGAGATCGAGACCCCCACCGAACGCCCCGATCAGGTCAACAAACTCGTTGACATGGTGATGGCCGATCATGTCGGCCTCGCCGTCGACATGGAGCGCGTGCCGGGCCGCGACGGCAAGGGCGATCACCTCATCGTCCGCTCCCAATGGGGACAGGATGCGCCGGGCGTTCTCATTCTTTCCCATCTCGATACCGTCCACCCGATGGGCTTCATCGAGAAGCGCCTGCCGTATCGTGTCGAGGGCGATATCGCCTACGGACCGGGCATCGCCGATATGAAGGGCTGCGCCTGCATCGCCCATCACGCGCTAAAGACTGCGGCAGAAGCGGGCGGCGGCCATCTCGGCGTCACGCATCTTTACGTGTCGGACGAGGAGATCGGCAGCCCGACCTCGCAGACGCTGATCGAGGAACTCGGCCGCAAGGCCAAGTATGTGCTCGTGACGGAAGGCGCGCGTGACGGCGGCAAGATCGTGGTGGCGCGCAAGGGCGTTGGCCGGTTCGATGTCCATATCAAGGGCGTCGCCTCCCATGCCGGCGCCAAGCCGCTCGACGGACGCAGCGCCATCCGCGAACTCGGCCATGTGATCCTGTTCCTCGAAGGCCTGTGCGACGAGGCGCGCGGCGTCACGGTGACCGTGGGTGTCGTGTCCGGCGGCACCAAGGCCAACGTCATCCCCGAGGAGGCCTTCGCGGCGGTCGATCTGCGCGTGCCGACGATGGCATTGGCGGACGAACTCTGCGGCAGGATCCTCAACATCAAACCCGTCAACCCGGACGTGAAGATCACCGTCACCGGCGGGATGAACCGCCCCCCGTTCGAGCAGTCACCGGCGGCGAAAGCGCTGTTCGATCATGCGCACAAGCTTGCAGCGGAAATCGGCTTCGAGCTTGTCGGCATTCCGACCGGCGGCGGTTCGGACGGAAATTTCACTGCCCCTTTCGCGCCGACGCTCGACGGGCTCGGCGTCGACGGCAAGGGCGCGCATACCGACTACGAGCAGATAGACATCCGCTCCATCGTTCCGCGCACGACGTTGATGCACCGGCTGCTGCTCACGCTGCGGTGAAGGA
>JAVTWI010000148.1:0-11700 GCA_032229845.1 Rhabdaerophilum sp. | reverse complement strand
GCGATCAGCGCGGGAAAATCGAAGGTCATTTCCTCGCCTGCTTCCGGGCAGCCCAGCAGGTGATCGTTGATGGTGGTGAGAAGCGGCAGCTTGACCTTGCCGCCGTCCCACGCCTCGCCCAGTTCGTCCGGCGTCACGGCGACGGGCGAGAAGGCGGTCGGCGGCTTGGATTGCAGAAAGCCGAAGCCCTTGGCGAGTTCCGCCGGGATGAGATTGCGCAGAGAGACGTCGTTGACGAGCATCACCAGGCGGATGGACCGACCGGCCTCTTCCACGCTCGCCCCGGCGCGCACCGCGCCGGTGATCACCGCGATCTCGGCCTCGCAGTCAATGCCGAACTCTTCACTCGCGACCGCCACGGGGTCGCGCGGGCCGAGGTTGCTGTCGGACGTGCCCTGATACATCAGCGGATCAGTCCAGAACGAGGCCGGCAGCTCCGCGCCGCGCGCCTTGCGGACAAGCTCGACGTGATTGACGTAGGCGGAACCGTCCACCCACTGGTAGGCGCGCGGCAGCGGCGCGGCGCAATCGTGCTCGTGAAAGCGGAAGCTTGGCACCGAGCCATGCTCGAGGCTTTCGGCGAGGTCGGCCAGCGCCGGCGCGAAAATGTCCCAGTTGTCGAGGACGCGCTGGAGAGTCGGCGCGAGGTGGGTCGCCTCGGTCGCGCGGGTCAGATCACGCGAGACAATGACAAGACGACCATCCCGCCCGCCTTTGAGCGAAGCCAGCTTCATAATTTCCTCCCGGCCTTTCCTTGGTGCGACGCTCCCGGATTATTTCGTTCCGGCGGTAAAAAGCACCACGGATTCGGGTGACGTCGCGCATTCTCTGTGCAATTCTTCCCGAAGAACCGGGCCGGACACAAGAGAAAAGTTTCGCGTGAAACCAAATCGGCTACGGAAATCGATGTTGCACATGCGAGGAGTGAAGACCATGCGTAGGCGAGACCTGTTGCTTTCCGGGTTGGGTGCGGGAACAGCAGTCGCGGCGGGAAGCGTTGCCAGCCCGGCCATCGCCCAGAACATGCCGGAAGTAAAATGGCGCCTGACGTCGAGCTTTCCGAAGTCGCTCGATACCATTTTCGGCACGGCGCAGACGTTCTGCAAATATGTCGCCGAAGCAACGGACAACCGGTTCCAGATCCAGCCCTTCGCCGCCGGCGAGATCGTGCCCGGCCTTCAGGCGCTGGACGCGGTAACCTCGGGCGCGCTCGAGTGCTGCCATACGCCGACCTATTTCTACAATGGGAAGGACCCGACGCTCGGCTTCGGCACCGGGATGCCGTTCGGCCCCAACGCCCGCCTCCAGCAATCC
The DNA here is from genome assembly GCA_032229845.1 of Rhabdaerophilum sp. Classification (GTDB taxonomy): domain Bacteria; phylum Pseudomonadota; class Alphaproteobacteria; order Rhizobiales; family Beijerinckiaceae; genus Rhabdaerophilum. Next base: position 10,386 of record JAVTWI010000148.1, on the reverse strand, counting down.
TGGTGGCAGTTCGGCGGTGGCGAGGCGATCGTCAACGAGGCGCTCGCCAAGTTCAACGCGGTCTCCTTCGTCTGTGGCAACTCCGGCACGCAGATGGGCGGCTGGTTCCGCAAGGAAGTGAAGACGCTCGAAGACCTCAAGGGTCTGAAGTTCCGCATCGGCGGCACCGGCGGTGCGATTCTCGCCCGCCTCGGCGTCATTCCGCAGCAGATCGCGCCGGGCGACATCTATCCCGCCCTCGAAAAGGGGGCGATCGACGCGGTGGAATTCGTCGGGCCTTACGATGACGAGAAACTCGGCTTCTCCAAGGTCGCCAAATATTACTATTATCCCGGCTTCTGGGAGGGCGGCGCGATGCTGCACCTCTGCGTCAACACCGAGCAGTGGAACCGCCTGCCGAAGCACTATCAGGCAATTTTCCGTCAGGCGGCCGACGCAGCCAATACCTGGATGCTCGCGAAATACGATGCGGTGAACGCCCCGGCGCTGATGCGCCTCGTCGGCAAGGGCACGGAATTGCGGCCGTTCTCGCCGGAGATCATGGAAGCGGCCTATGAGGCAGCGAAAGTCTATTACGACGAGATCGCCGCCAAGAACCCGCTGTTCAAGAAGGCGCTCGATTCCGTCAACGCCTACCTCGGCGAGCAATACGTCTGGTGGCAGATCAGCGAATATTCCTACGATACCTTGATGATCAAGACGCGCGTTCGCCGCTAGGGCGCGCGTCACCATCGGGGCGTGTGTTACCATAGTCTAATGGTTCTTCCGGTTCGGCGCGTGGACAAAAGCGAATGCCGTGGCCATCATGACAGCAGCCGGTTTGCCGGATCGCCCTTGTCCTGTTGCCCGAACCGGAAACGATGCCAAACGACAAGCCTTCCAATGCCCCCGCCAGCTCCCCCGGTGCCGCTGCAGCGCCGCTGAAGCTGGAGAATTTTCTTCCCTATCGGCTCAGCCTGCTGGCGAGCGAGGTCAGCCAGTCGGTTGCGCAGGCCTACGGCGATCGGTTCGGGATCTCCATCCCCGAGTGGCGTGTCCTGGCGACGCTGGGCCAGTTTGGCACCATCACCGCGCGCGACATCTGCGTGCACAGCCACATGCACAAGACGACCGTCAGCCGTGCGGTGGCAACGCTCGAAAAGCGCAAGCTCATCTTGCGCAAGGCCAACCGGAGCGATCTGCGCGAGGCCTTCCTCGAGCTGACTGAAACCGGGCGCGGCGTCTATCTCGACATCGTGCCGATGGCGACGGCGTTTTCGGATGCGCTCTGCCAGGGCCTCGACGCCGCCGAACGGAAGCATCTCGACGCGCTGATCGACAAGTTGATGCGCCAGCTCGGCCAGATCGGCAAGCCAGCCTGAGCCATGCCAGCCTGAGCCATGCCGGCCGCAGCGGGAGCCCGACGTATTCCCGCCTTGCTTGCATCAAATTCGGGCAGCATAGAAAACGGAGCCGATCAGAACGATTCGGAACGAGGCTTGCTGCGTGGCGAACGATTTGCCGACAGATCTGGGACCCGAAGGAACGGGGCTGTCCCCGCGCCGGGTGCCGTCGCGGCTGTGGCGGCTGATTGCCGGGTTTGTCGCCATGGTGGTCCCTGCCGTGGCGTTCGGCCAGCAATCACCGGTCTGCGGGCAGATCCGGGCCGAACTGGCCCAGCTCGGTGGCGGGCGGCAGACGGCGCAATCGGCCCGCTATCGCCTCGAACTGAACCGCATCCGTCTCGCCATCCAGCAGAACGATTGCGGCCGAACCGGCTTTCTTGGCATCGGCGGCCCGCCGCCGGTCTGCGGTCCATTGCGTGCTCAGGCCGCGCAATACGAGGCGCATATCCGCCAGCTCGAAGGCGGCGGCGCGGCAAATGAAGGCCGGCGGGCGCAACTGCTTGCAGCGCTCGACCGTTACGGCTGCACCGGGCGCGCGCCGGCGCCGCAGCGCGGCGTCATCTATGCCGCGCCGGACCAGCCCAGCCTGTTCGACCGGCTGTTCGGCGAAGGCTCCAACGGTGTCGTCAATCCGCCGACCGAGGGCCCCGTGGTCGACCCTGACGCGGAGGTCAAGGAGCGACTCGGGGGCCGCATGGCCGTCTGCGTCCGCACCTGCGACGGTTTCTTCTTCCCGGTGAACTTCGAAGGCATCGGCGCGCGCGACGACTATGCCGCCGTCTGCGCCTCGCTCTGCCCCGGTGCGCAGACGCAGGTCTACTTCATGCCGGGCGGCGCGGATATCGACCGCGCGGCGATGCGGGACGGCACGCCCTACATGTCGCTGCCCAATGCCAAGGCCTATACGCAGCGCTTCGATCCGGCGTGTTTCTGCAAGCAGCCGGGGCAGACCTGGGCCAGCGCGATGAAGGACGTCGAGGATATCGTCGAGGCGCGCAAGGGCGATATCGTCGTCACCAAGGAACAGGCGCTGGCGATGTCGCGCCCCAAGGAACTGAAGACGCCCGACACCAAGGCGACGCGCAAGAGCAAGAAGCAACTGGAAATCGAGGCTGCCCGCGCCGCCGAAGAGGCCGAAACGGTGCCGGAGACCGCGCTCCCGACCGGCGGCAATGCCTCCTCCGGCATCGGCCCGCGCGTGACGAGCGAACGCCGGATCGATGTGAAGGGCGGCGTGAAACAGCAGATTGTCGACGCGCAGGGCGGCAAGCGGACGGTCAGGAACGTGGCGCCGGAGCTAACCGGGAAAGAACGGCCGATCGACCTAAGAGGGGAAGCGCGGCCTTGAGTTCCGGCCCCGTCTCGCGCCCGGTGAGCGCGAGGCGCAGCGGCATGAACAGTGCCTTGCCCTTGCGGCCCGTGCGGGCCTGAATGGCGCCGATCCAGCGGCTCCAGCTCGTTTCATCGAACGGTTCCTCCGGCAGGCAGGCGGCGGCTTCTGCAAGAAATTCCGGTTCGGCGGAGACGAAGTGCTGCTCGCCCATCAGGATATGCCACCAGTCGGCGGCCTCCTCGATACGGTCGATGTTGCCGTGCAGCGCCGCCCAGAACGCCTCCGCCTTCGGCCCTGAGATCCCGAGCGCCGCGAGCTTCGGCGCCATCGCGGCGAAGGGCTTGGCGTGCAGCAGCTTCTTCGACAGATCGCGAATTTCCGCCGGATCGAACCGCGTCAGCGCCCGTGAGAACTTCGTGAGATCGAGCAGGGCGGCGAGATCGCCGAGGCTCGCCACCGGGTGAACCGGCTCCGATGTGCCCGTCAGCACCGCCACCAGCGCCACGGCGAGCGGATCGACGCCCTCCTCCCGGAACGAGCGGATCGAGAGCGAACCGGTGCGCTTGGACATCTCCTCGCCGGTCAGTGTGGTGATGAGATTATGATGAGAAAATTTCGGTGCCGCCGCGTTGAAGGCACGAAAAAGCTCGATCTGCACCGCCGTATTCGCGACGTGATCCTCACCGCGCAGGATATCGGTTGTCCCCATGTCGATATCGTCGATCACCGAGGCGAAAGTGTAGAGGAAGGTGCCGTCGGCGCGCACCAGCACAGGATCGGAGAGCGACGAGGTCTCGATATGGCTGGCGCCGCGCACACCGTCTTCCCATACGACGCTGCGCCCCGAAAGCTTGAACCGCCAGTGCGGGCGGCGACCCTCGCGCTCCAGTTCGGCCCTGTCCTCGGCGCTCAGCGACAGCGCCGCGCGATCGTAGACCGGCGGCAACCCGCGCGCCTGCTGCCGCTTCCGCTTGCGGTCGAGTTCCTCGGGCGTTTCGTAACACGGGTAGACGAGGCCGCGCGCCTTGAGATCCGCGAGCGCGGCCTCATAGCGCGCGATGCGGGCGGACTGATGTTCGATGCGGTCCGGCTTGATGCCGAGCCAGGCGAGATCCTCGACGATGGCCTCGACGAAATGCGGTTTCGAGCGCTCCGTGTCGGTATCGTCGAAGCGCAGGATGAAGGTGCCGCCGAGTTTTTCCGCCAGCAACGCGTTCCACAACGCCGTGCGGGCATTGCCGATGTGGATGTAGCCGGTGGGCGAGGGCGCAAAACGGAAGACGGGAGGCATGGATTTTTCTGTTTGATCTTTCGGAATGCGGGCGCGGGCAAGACCTCACCCGTCATAGGCCTCGCCGAGGCTTTTCGCCCCTTCGGGCGCGAGTGTCTTGTCCGGCTCGTAGGCCTTGCTGAGCCGGTCGCGGAACCGGTTGGTGATCGGGTAGCGGCGGTCGCGGCCGAAATTGCGGCGCGTCACCTTCACGCCCGGCGCCGATTGCCGGCGTTTGTACTCCGCGATCGAGAGCAGATGCTCGATGCGCTGCACGGTTTCGAGCGCGTGCCCGCGCGCGACGATATCGGCGACGTGCATCTCCTTCTCGACGAGGCATTCGAGAATATCGTCCAGCACCTCGTAGGGCGGGAGCGAATCCTGGTCCTTCTGGTTCTCGCGCAGTTCGGCGCTCGGCGGCTTGGTGATGATGTTCTCGGGAATGACAAGCCCATCCGGCCCTTTCGCGCCCGCGGGCTTCCAGCGGTTGCGTAAGCCTGCCATGCGGAACACCTCCATCTTGTAGAGGTCCTTGATCGGGTTGTAGCCGCCGTTCATGTCGCCGTAGAGCGTGGCGTAGCCCACTGACATCTCGCTCTTGTTGCCGGTGGTCACGACCATCGGCCCGAACTTGTTCGAGATCGACATCAGGATCGTCCCGCGCGCGCGCGACTGGATGTTCTCTTCGGTGATATCGCGCGGCTTGCCGGCGAACAACGGCGCGAGGCTGGCCTCCAGCCCTTCGACCGCCGGGGCGATAGGGAGAATATCGTAACGCACGCCGAGCGCATTGGCGCAGGCCTTGGCGTCGGTGAAGCTCTCGTCCGAGGTGTAGCGGTAGGGCAGCATGATGGCGTGCACGCGCTCCGGCCCGAGCGCATCGGCGGCGATGGCGCAGCAGAGCGCGGAATCGATGCCGCCGGACATGCCGAGCACCACGCCGGGGAAGCGGTTCTTGTCGACATAATCCCTCAGGCCGAGCATGCAGGCGGCATAATCGCCCGCAAGGCCCTCGTCGATCAGCGCCTTGGCGCCGGGCCTGATCACCCAGTCGCCGCCGGCCCGTTCCATCTCGACGAGGCGGATCTCCTCCTGGAAAGCCGGCATCTGGAAGGCGAGCGAGCCGTCGCGGTTGAGGCCGAAGGAGGCGCCGTCGAACACCAGTTCGTCCTGCCCGCCGATCTGGTTGAGATAGACGAGCGGCAGGCGGCTCTCCGTGACGCGCGCGACGGCGATGTTGAGGCGGATGTCGGTCTTGTCGCGCTCGTAGGGCGAACCGTTGGGCACCAGCAGCATTTCCGCGCCGGTTTCCGCGATGCATTCGACGACTTCCTCGCCCCAGATATCCTCGCAGATCGGCAGGCCGATCTTCACGCCGCGCAGCATGACGGGGCCGGGCATCGGGCCGGGATCGAACACGCGCTTCTCGTCGAACACGCCGTAATTCGGCAGATCGACCTTGAACCGCACCGCAGCGATGCGGCCGGCATCGAGCGCGGCATAGGCGTTATGAAGCCTGCCGGCCTCACGCCAGGGCAGACCGATCAGCACGGCCGGGCCGCCGTCGGCAGTCTCGCGCGCGAGATCGTCGAGCGCGGCACGGCAGGCTTCCTCCAGCGCCGGTTTCGTCACCATGTCCTCGGGCGGGTAGCCGGTGAGGAACAGTTCGGAGAACATCACGATATCCGCGCCCTGCCCGGCCGCCTCGGCGCGAGCCTTGCGGGCCAGCGCGAGATTGCCGGCGATGTCGCCCATCACAGGGTTCAGCTGGGCAAGCGCGAGGCGAAGCTTGTCGGTCATGGAGCATCCTGAAGCGGAAGGGCCCGGCGAGCTTTATCCCGCCGGGCGGTGGCGGGCAATGCGCCGACCCTTTTATGCTCATCATGAGTATAAGAGGTTGACCGACCCGTCAACCGTCCCAAAACGGGCCACCCTCACCGTCGGCGCACTTAACGCGCGGGTAACGTTACTTTTTTACTATCGCAGCGTTCCGGCCTCCCTGCCGGATTCGCGGAACAGTGCTTTTGGGGATGAGGTCATGGTAAAGTCTCGATGGATGTCCGGTCGCGCTCTGGCGATCGCCTGCGCGGCGGCGACGACGGGAATGATGCCGACAGCCAAAGCGGCCGATTACCTGCGCGGTGCCTATTCGGGCGACACGGCTCCGGCGAGCGCCGGCGTCGATTGGGCCGGCGTATACGGCGGCGTCCATGCCGGAATCACCTCCGGGCAGACGGACCCCCGCCCCTTCGCGCAGCCCCTTGCCGACGGCGCGCTCCCGCAGAGTTCAGTCCTGCATGATCCCGTTGCCGGGATGATCAATCTCAAGGAAACCAACAAGGCCGGCGTGAGCTACGGCGGTTTCGCCGGCATCAACTGGCTCTGGGATGACATCGTTCTCGGCGTCGAGATGGATTACACCCGCTCCAGCATCAAGGCGAATTCAAGTGCGACCGCCGCCCTCACCACGCGGCCGACCGGCACGACCGACGAATATGACATCACGACCAACACGACCTCGCGCGCACGCCTCACCGACTGGGGGACGCTGCGCGGGCGCATCGGCTGGGCCGCAGGCATGTTCATGCCCTACCTGACCGCCGGCATCGCCTTCGGCAATGTCGACGGCCGCGCGACGCTGAACGGCACCTGGACGCGTTACGACGTCTCGACGCCTCCGGCCCGCACCTTCGTCAGCAACGGGACCTTCGCAAGCGTGGTCGGCCGGCGCGGCATCACCTACGGCGGCGCGCTCGGCGCCGGCGTCGACATGCAGCTTCTGCCAGGCACGTTCACCCGTGTCGAATGGCAGTACATCCAGCTTGCCTCGGGCGGTCAGCGCCCGAACATCTCGATCAACACCGCGCGCGTGGCGGCCGGCGTCAAGTTCTGAGCCGGACTGCTGCCCAAAATCGAACAAGCCCGGCACAAGCCGGGCTTTTCGTTGTCGGGGTTACGCGAGACCGGAAAGAAAAGCGGGATCAGCGGCAGACCTGATAGCGCTGCATGCGCCAGCCGTAGCCGTCCCATACGCGCTCCTTGCGGATCTTGCAGACCGGGCCGCGATAGGCATAGCCGGTCTCGCTGTAGCCCGGATAGCGCCGGACCGGGCGATGGTAATAGCCGGGATTGGGCGGGTAGTCGTATCCGACAGCCGGGTTCTCGCCGAGATAGACCGCGCGCGGCGATTCGTAGCTGTAGACCGGCGGCTGGTAAGCGTAATTCGGGGCGGTGTAATAATAGGCTGGCGCCGACTGCGCGTTCGCAGCCCCAGCGATCAGAGCGCCGGCAGCAACCGCGCCGATCACGCCGGCGGCAATCGCCGCGCCATTGCGGCCATAGCGGGCTTCGGCGTTGCCCGCCGAAAGGGTCATCCCGGCGCCCAGCGTCAGTGCCGCCAGCGCCGCCGCAGCGGCCTTCCTGCCGAAAGTGGTGGTCATCGTCGATCTCCTGTCGCGAAGCCGAAAGGCGCGTTGCCTCGGGGCGGGATGCCCGGCTTCATGAGGAGAACAATAGCGCGGTGGCGCTGGCCGCAAGCTGAACGCGGCGAGTCACCATTCGTTCATCATGATGGCACGCATGGGCAGGCAACAAAGCGCCTGCCCCGATGGAGATTGACGCGGACGGATTACTCCGCCGCCGCCGGAACCGCCGGGCCGCGCGCGTTCTTCTCGTGCTTGAGAAGATCGGCGACGAGGAAGGCGAGTTCGATCGCCTGCTCGGCGTTGAGGCGCGGATCGCAGGCGGTATCGTAACGGTCCGACAGCCCCTCGGCGGTGAGCGCGCGGGCGCCGCCCGTGCATTCGGTGACGTCCTTGCCGGTCATTTCGAGGTGGATGCCGCCGGCGTAGGTGCCTTCCGCCTCGTGGATCGAGAAGAAGTTCTTCACCTCGCCCATGATGCGGTCGAATGGCCGCGTCTTGTAACCCGCGAGGCTGACGGTGTTGCCGTGCATCGGATCGCAGGACCAGACGACCTTGCGGCCTTCCTTCTGCACGGCCCGGATCAGGCCCGGCAGATGCTCGCCCACCTTGTCGGCGCCGAAGCGCGCGATCAGCGTGAGGCGCCCGGCCTCGTTCTCCGGGTTGAGCTTGTCGATCAGGCCAAGCAGGTTGTCCGGCGTCAGCGACGGGCCGCACTTGAGGCCGATGGGGTTCTTGATGCCGCGGAAATACTCGACATGCGCATGATCCGGCTGGCGGGTGCGGTCGCCGATCCAGAGCATGTGTCCCGAGGTCGCATACCAGTCGCCGGAGGTGGAATCGACGCGCGTCAGCGCCTGTTCGTAACCGAGCAGCAGCGCCTCGTGGCTGGTGAAGAACTCGGTCTGCTGCATTTCGGGGTGCGTATCGGCCGAGACGCCGATCGCGCGCATGAAATCGAGCGCCTCGGTGATACGGTTTGCAAGCTCGTTATATCGCCCGCTCTGTGGCGAGTCCTTCACGAATCCCAGCATCCAGCGATGCGCATTATCGAGGTTCGCATAGCCGCCGGTCGCGAAGGCGCGCAGGAGGTTCAGCGTCGCCGCCGACTGGCGATAGGCCTCGAGCTGGCGGCGCGGATCGGGGGTGCGCGCTTCCGGCGTGAAATCCGTGCCGTTGATGATATCGCCGCGATAGCTCGGCAGTTCGACATCGCCGACCTTCTCGACCGGCGAGGAGCGCGGCTTGGCGAACTGGCCGGCGACGCGGCCGACCTTCACCACCGGCGACGAGCCGGCATAGGTGAGCACCACCGACATCTGCAGGAACACGCGGAAGAAGTCACGGATATGGTCGGCCGAATGCTCCGCGAAGCTCTCGGCGCAATCGCCGCCCTGAAGCAGGAACGCCTCGCCGTTCGCGACCTTGCCCAACGCCCGCTTGAGCTTGCGCGCCTCGCCCGCAAACACCAGCGGGGGAAAGGTGCCAAGCTGGGCCTCGGTGGCCTTCAGCACGTCCTGATCCGGATACTCCGGCACCTGCGAGATCGGAAACGACCGCCAGGAACCCGGATTCCAGGTTGCATTCGGGGTGCTGCTGCCGTTCTTGCTCATGACGCTGTTCCTTGGATTGACGCTACTGCGCACACACGGCGCAGCCGCCCGACATGACTTTCGTCACGCGGGAGGGAGGGGTTCTTACACCGGCGAGCGCAAAATGGCGAGTGATTAAGAAGGATTAACGCCCGGAACAGGGCGCTTTCGCGCATCAGGCCTGCACGGCTTGCCTTGGCGCAAAGCTCGGTTATCCAGAAGCGCGAGGAGAGATTCGATGAAAAATGCCGCCGCCTTTTGGGACCGCTTTGCCGAGCGTTATGCCCGCTCGAAGATTTCGGACATGCCTGCCTATACGCATACGCTCGAACGGACGCGGAGCTTCCTCAAGCCGGAGGATCGCGCACTCGAACTCGGCTGCGGCACGGCCTCAACCGCGCTCGAACTTGCCGGAAACGTCGCGGAAATCGTCGCCAGCGACGTTTCGACGAAGATGATCGGGATCGGCCAGCGCAAGGCTGCGGAACGGGGCATCACGAACATCCGCCTTGTCGCGGCGGACGTGTGCGACCCGGCGCTCGGCCCCGGCCCCTACGATGTCGTGATGGCGTTTAACCTGCTCCACCTCGTCGACGACCTGCCGGCAACGCTTCAGCACATCCGCGATCTCGTGAAGCCCGGCGGGCTATTCATCTCCAAGACCATCTGCCTTGGCGATGATGCCGTGCCGCTCAAGATCCGGCTGTTCCTGAAGCTGGTGCCGCTGATGCGTCTCATCGGGCTGGCGCCTGAGGTGCGCTCGTTCTCGATCGAACATCTCGAAAGCTGGGTGTGCACGGCGGGCTTCGAGATTATCGAGGCCGGAAACTTTCCGGCCTCGCCGCCGCGGCGTTATCTCGTAGCGAAGCGGATTTAGAAGGCCTCATCGAGAATGGCGCGATAATCCGCCGCGTTGGGCGTGCGGGCGTTGGTCTTCGAGGTGTGATCCTCCAGCGAGAGTTCGGCGACGCTCTCGAACCATTCGCGCTTCACACCCATCTCCCGCAGGTTCTTCGGCATGCCGATGCGAGCGTTGAGCGCTTCGATGAAGCGATCGAGGCTCTGCCCGGCCGGCACCGCCATTTCCTGCGCGAGGCGGGCATATTCTTCCTGCCGGATCGAGGCATTGTAGCGCAGCACCGCCGGCAGCAGCACGGCGTTGAGCGTGCCGTGATGGAGCTTGGCCTCCTTGATGCCGCCGAGCGTATGCGAGAGCGCGTGCACCGAGCCAAGGCCCTTCTGGAAGGCCATCGCGCCCATCATCGAGGCCATCATCATGTCATAACGCGCCTTGCGGTTGGCGCCGTCCTTCACGGCCGTCTCGATGTTGCGCGCGGCAAGGCGCGCGCATTCGAGCGCGATGGCGCCGCCCGGCGGGTTCTCG
>JAVTWI010000147.1:0-11738 GCA_032229845.1 Rhabdaerophilum sp. | reverse complement strand
CGATCCGCCCTTCGCCACCTGTTCGAGCGGGATGGCGATTTCGGTCTCGATGTCATCACCCGCCGGAATGGGCGAGGAGTGGCGGGTGTGGTGCCCGCTGCCCTGCGCTTTCCCGCCCCCCGTGTTTCCGCCACCCATGTCGAATTTCGAGAACAGGTCCGAGAAGATATCGCGCGGGTCGCCGCGGCCGCCAGTGCCGAAATCGAACCGGAAGCCGCCCGGCCCCGCCCCGGCCTGCTCGAAGCCGTGCATCGTCGCGCGCGGCTTTCCCTCCGCGTCGATCTCGCCGCGATCGAACGCCTTTCGCTTGGCCTCGTCGCCGAGAATCTCATAGGCGCTGTTCACTTCCGCGAAGCGTTCCTGCGCCTTCGGATCGTTCTTGTTGCGATCGGGGTGATGCTGCTTGGCCAGACGGCGGAACGCCTTCTTGATCTCATCCGCGTTCGCGCCGCGCGCCACCCCGAGAACCGTATACGGATCCCGCATCGTTTCCCTCGCTCATCTGACGTCGACGGGCCATCCTCGGTTGGCCGGTCGATCCCATTCTGCCTGTCACTTCCCGAAATGGGAGATCAGGTGGCCCATTTCAACCGAGCAGACTGCTAATCGAGGTTCTTTTCCGGCAGCATGGCGCTGGCCGGCGCCGGCAGCGGCTGGGCGACATCGAGCTTCAGGGGCGCCTTGCCGGCGCTGATCGAAGCGGTCGCGGCGCCTTCGGGCGCGATCTCGCGCATCGCCCATTCGCCGGGGCCCGTGCGGCAGGCGCGCCCGACATGGTGGGTCTCCTGCGATCTGCCGTTCGCCGACTCGACAAGCGTCGCGCGGAACGGGCGACAAACCGTGTTTTCGGCCAGAACGAGATCGCCGGCCGGAATGAACGAGCCCTTGCGCTTCGTCGCCGGATTTTCCCAGTTGACGACCTGACCGGACCCTTGCGGATCGACGGCAAGCGAGAAGGCCGCCTGCGCGCGACGCCAGTCCTCGGCATCGAGGTTGGGGCTGAGCGGCGCGGTCGCCGGCGTGACGCTGGTGGTCATTTCCGGCTCGGTCTGGAATGACGGCAGCTTCATCGCGAGCGAGCAGCCCGAGGTCGCCAGCGCCGCGAGACCGAGGCCGATGAAGCGCGCCGCTACGACGAGGTGATTGCGCGGAACGCCTCGCGCATTATATCCCTCTTCCGGCAGGGCCTTCTGGCCTTCCTTGCCCGTTGCACGACGCAGCACGACACAACCTCTGATGATTGGCTGCGTCCATTTAAGATCGGAAGCGTTAATGACCGGTGAGTCGCACCAGATGCAGGATCCGTTTTCGCTGTTCCAGGCGTGGCTTGCCGAAGCAACCGCCAAGGAACCCAATGATCCCAATGCGATGGCGCTCGCCACCGCCGACGCGGATGGCCTGCCGAACGTGCGCATGGTACTGATGAAGGATGCCGATCATCGTGGCGTCGTGTTCTACACCAATTTCGAGAGCCAGAAGGGCGAGGAGCTGAAGGCCAATCCGCAAGGGGCTGCCGTGTTCCACTGGAAGAGCCTGCGCCGGCAGGTGCGGTTCCGCGGTCCCATGGAAGTGGTAAGCGAAGCGGAGGCGGATGCCTATTTCGCCTCCCGCCCGCGCGACAGCCGGATCGGCGCCTGGGCCTCGCAGCAATCGCGGCCGCTCGAAAGCCGCTTCGCGCTGGAAAAGGCGGTGGCGCGCGAAGCCGCGCGCTTCGGCCTCGGCGAGGTGCCGCGCCCACCACACTGGAGCGGCTGGCGGCTCAAACCACTCTACATCGAATTCTGGCAGGACAAGCCCTTCCGGCTGCACGAACGGCTCATCTACCGCCGGAACCGGATCGACGCGCCGTTCGAGACCACCCACTTCTACCCCTGATCCCGCAGACTGGAGTCCGACATGGAAAGCGCGCGCAGCAACATTCCCGCCGAGCAGCGAACCCTGCTGCTGACCGGCGCCTCGCGCGGCATCGGCCACGCGACAGTCAAGCGTTTCGCGTCCGCTGGCTGGCGCGTCATCGCCTGCTCGCGCCAGCCCGTGCCGGAGAACTGCCCGTGGGATGCCGGGGGCGACAATCACATCCAGGTCGATCTCGCCGATCCCGCCGACACCCTGCGCGCCATCGGCGAGATCAAGTCGCGCCTGCCGGACGGGCGGTTGCATGCGCTCGTCAACAATGCCGGCATCTCGCCCAAGGGGGCGGGCGGAGCGCGGCTTTCGGCGATCAATACCGCGGTCGAGGATTGGGCGAAGGTGTTCCAGGTCAATTTCTTCGCGCCGATCATGCTCGCGCGCGGCCTCATCGATGAGTTGACTGCCACCAAGGGCGCCGTCGTCAATGTGACCTCGATCGCCGGCGGCCGCGTCCATCCCTTCGCCGGCGCCGCCTATGCGACCTCGAAGGCCGCACTCGCCGCGCTGACGCGCGAGATGGCGGCGGACTTTGGCCCCGTCGGCGTGCGCGTCAACGCGATCTCGCCCGGCGAGATCGACACCGCGATCCTCTCTCCCGGCACCGAGAAGATCGTCGAGCAACTGCCGCTCCGCCGTCTCGGCACGCCCGAGGAGGTCGCCAAGGCGATCTATTTCCTGTGCACGGAGGCCTCATCCTATGTGACGGGCGCCGAGTTGCACATCAACGGCGGGCAGCATGTCTGACATTTCGACCGGCAAGCCCGTGCTCGCGGCGTCGATCGCCGTATTCCGGGAAGGCCGGGTGCTGCTCGCCCGACGCGCAAAGGCGCCCGGTCTCGGGCTCTGGTCCCTGCCCGGCGGCCGGGTCGAGCCCGGCGAGACGATGCGCGAGGCGGCCTTGCGCGAACTTCAGGAAGAAGTCGGGCTGGCGGCAGCGATCACGGCCTTCATCGATCATGTCGAGCATATCGAACACGGCGATGATGGCGTCTTGCGCGCCCATGCCGTCATCGCGGCCTTCGCCGGCGAATGGCAGGGCGGCGAGCCGATGCTCTCGGAGGAGGTGTCCGGCGTGCTCTGGGTGAACCCGCTCGCACCCGGCGACCTGCCGATGACGCGACGTCTGCCGGAGATTCTCGCGCGCGCCGCAGCGCTCAGCGGCGGAGAATCGGACGCCTGATGCGGACCTCTCCTGCCCTCCACGCCCTGTTTGTCGCGGCAAGCCTGACGGCCCTCATTGCCGCGCAGCAAGCCTTCGGGCAAAGCGCGTCGGTCCGGAAGAAGAAACCCGCGGTCGAAGCACCGGCCACACCGCCGCCGCCCCCCGCGCCGGACCCGCATCACCGGCCGTTGACGGAACTGTCCGAAATCATCGGCGCGCTCGTCCTCCTGACGGAGATCTGCTCGCCGGCCTCCAGCACCAATCCATGGCGGGCACGGATGGAACGGCTTGTCGCGGCGGAAGGCGAGGCGTCGGGCATTGCCGACCGGCTGCGCGGCGCCTTCAACCACGGCTATTCGGATTACGCGACCAGCTATCGAGCCTGCACGCCCTCGGCCAAGGCGGCGGCCGAAATCCTGACCCGCGATGCCGCGCGGCTTGCCCGCGACATCGAGCGGCGCTTCGGCAGTTGAGCGGCCGGAAAAACCGCCTTTGCACAGCCTTCGACCGTCGCCGTTAACGAATTCTCAACGGAAGGCTCGCTTTCACGTCTCGCCCGCGCTAGTGTCGCCTTGCCTCGATCCGGGGTAGCGGTGGGGACCGCTTTCAACAACAGCCGGAACCATCCGGAGCGATTGCCGCACCCGCTGCGGCAGCCGAACAGGAAGAGCGACGTGCAGACGATCGACCAGCTTGGCAAGGCCAATGACTCGCTTTACGCCGACCAGCGTCGCGCGGCCTATTCCTATGTCAGCGAAGCTTTCGCGGAAGGCCGCTATGACGGGATCGACGGCGATTGCCTCGCCCATGCCGCGCTGTTCGCCGCCTTTGTCGAACTCGTCGCCACCTATGGCGAGGAAGCCGTCGCCAAGTTCGCCGAGCGTATGCCGGAGCGGATCAAGGCCGGGGAATATTCGCTGACGACGAAGAATTGACGGCTCCGGCGATGCCGGACCTCGCCGGGGACGACGCGCTCGGCTATCAAACCTCGCGAACCGATTTCGGCAAGACGCGCGCCCTTCAACTGGACGCATCGTACCGACTGGCTCATCTGCCGCTCGTCGCGCCGGACCACCCGGACGTCATTCCTTCCGCCGAGGGCAAGCCCTATCGCATGGGGAAACGGCCGGAGGTTTTTTCGCTCGTCGTTCCCGTGGATGTCGGCGCGCTGACCTCCTCGCCGCGGTATGGCCAACTGGTCGACGCGCTGCATCAATCGCAATTCGCCGCCAAGATCGACTGGGCGCTGCTCCCGCGCCGGAGCGGCATCCTCCACGCGACCATCGCCGGGGGATTGAGCGGCGAACCCGTCGCACCCGCCCTCGCGATCCTGCCGGCCTTCGACGCCGAACTGCGTGGCCTGTTCTCCGGCAACATCAATCTCGGTCGGCTCTATCTCAAGCTCCACCCCGAGAAACGGGGCGAGGGGAACGCGATCACCGGAATTCAGAAGGCCTTGGGACGGGCAACGACAAACCTTTATCTGGTCGGCCTCTTCAACCTGACCGATCACCTGACGGAAGCGGAAACGCGCGAGCTGGCGGTGTTGATCGAACGGTTCTGGTCGAAGCCCCTGCTGACGTTCCGCGTCGAGACGCTCTGGCTGATCGGCACCTCCGACGATCTCGCGCTGGAAGCGCGCATCGTCGAAAGGATCGCGCTCGGCTGAGGCGTTACGGCAGCATCATGCTCTTGAGCGCCTCCGGCTTCTTCACCTCGATCTCGATGAAGGCGATCGGGTGGTCGGAGCCGTTCATCACGTCGTGGGTGATGCCGGCCGAACGCATGTAGGCCTGGCCCTGCCGCAACGGGACATCGGTG
This sequence comes from Rhabdaerophilum sp., assembly GCA_032229845.1. Taxonomy (GTDB): domain Bacteria; phylum Pseudomonadota; class Alphaproteobacteria; order Rhizobiales; family Beijerinckiaceae; genus Rhabdaerophilum. The sequence goes on along the minus strand of JAVTWI010000147.1, from coordinate 6,844 downwards.
ACCTCCTGCCCGTTGTGGATGCGGAGCGTTCCCTCGGTGAGCATGATGACGAAATACGGCCAGCCGTGCTGGTGCCAGCCCGTCACCGCGCCGGGCTCGAAATCGTAGCGGGTGATGCGGATCGTCTCGTCGTCCTGCTGGAGGGTGGGGACAGCCGGAACCTTGCACTCGAACATGGTGCGCCCTTCAGATCGCTGTAATCCCCTCTACGCGCATCATGCCCCGGCGGCGCGCAGAAGCGCAATGGCGATGATGCCGCCGAACGCGGCGAGAATATCGTTGCCCGTCAGTTTCACGAGGAGAAGCACGACGGCCGTCGCCGCCCATTCCGCCGGTCCGCCGCGCACGACCGCGATCGCGACGATCCCCGCCATCACCGATACCGGCGTTGCCTTGAGGGCTGCCTCGATGCGCGGGGTCATCGGCACGTAGCGCATCGCCAGAAAGCCGATCGCGCGGCAGAAGAACGCCGCGCCCGCCATCGCCAGCACAAGCAGGGGAAATGTTTCGCCGGTCATGGCGCCGGCTCCGGCGGCTTGTGGCGCAGATAGGCGACAAGGCCGCCCGCGAGGCCCGAGACCACCACCGCCGCGCCGAAGCCCCAGACATGCGCGACAAGCGGCGCCATGAGGGCGGCAACGGCGACGATCGCGAGATCGCCGCGACGGCGCACCATGCCCGCCATCATCGCCGCCGCGAAGGCGGCGAGGAAGAAATCGAGCCCGAGCCGGTGCGGTTCGGGCGCGAAGCCGACGGCGATATGCCCGAGATAGGTCCCGATGATCCACGACAGGAAGCTGCCGAGCCCGGAGCCGAACACATAGCCCGCATCGCGTTCGCCCGCTTCATGCGCGCGCATCGACATCATCCAGTTCCCGTCACCGAGAAAATACAGCGTGGAGTAGGCCTTGAGGGGCGAAACCCCGCCGAGCCAGGGCCGGAGGGTAGCGCTGAACAGGATATAGCGCGCGTTGATGACGAGGATCGTCGCCACCAGCGCCCAGAGCAACGCGCCGGGCGAGCCCGCGCCGCTGCCGAGCACGCCGATGGCGGCCAGTTGTGCCGAGCCGGAATAGACGACAGCGCTCATCATCACCGCCTGCAGCGCGGACAGCTTGGCCTGCGCCGCCATCAGTCCGAAGGCGAGCCCATAGACGAAGATGCCGATGCTGAAGCTCTGCGCGCGCAGGAAACCGCGGCGGATGCCATCCAGCGTGAAGGGAACGGAACCGGAGGCGTCACTCATGCAGGCTGCAAGGCATCCCCGAACCGCACGGCCTCGCCGGTCGAGGCGCCGGTGAGTTCGCCCTGCCACATCACCTTGCGGCCGCGCACGAAGGTACCGACCGGCCAGCCGGTGACGCTGACGCCGTCATAGGGCGTCCAACCGCATTTCGAGGCGATCCAGCCGTTGGTGATGGTCTCGCGGCGCTTCATGTCGACGACGGTGAGATCGGCGTCGTAACCGACCGCGATCCGCCCCTTGCCGGCAATATTGAAGAGGCGCGCAGGGCCGGCCGAACTCATATCCACGAAGCGCTCCAGCGTCAGCCGGCCGGCGTTGACGTGGTCGAGCATCGTCGGAACCAGCGTCTGCACGCCCGTCATGCCCGAGTGCGAACCGGGATAGGCATGATCCTTTTCCTCGCGCGTATGCGGCGCGTGATCCGAGCCGAGAATGTCGGCGATGCCCTGGTTGACGCCCCACCACAGTTTCTCGCGATGCGCAGCGTCCCGCACCGGCGGGTTCATCTGCGCGTAGGTGCCGAGACGCTCGTAAGCTTCCGGCCCGGCCAAGGTCAGATGATGCGGCGTGACCTCGATGGAGGCGACATCCTTGTGATCGACCAGCCATTCCATCTCGTCGCCGGTCGAGAGATGGAGCACGTGCACGCGCTTGCCGAGCCGGCGGGCGAGTGCCACCAGCCGCTGAGTCGCGAGAAGTGCAGCGGTCTCGTCACGCCAGACCGGATGCGAGCGCGGGTCGCCCGGGATGCGCTCGCCCATGCGCGAACGCAGCCGCATCTCGTCCTCGCAGTGGAACGAAGCGCGGCGCGTGATCTTGCGCAGGATCTTCGCGAGATTCTCATCATCCTCCACGAGCAGGTTGCCGGTGGAGGAGCCGATGAACACCTTGATGCCCGCCGCGCCGGGCAGCTTCTCCAGCGCGGGGATCTCCTCGATGTTCTCCGCCGTGCCGCCGACGAAGAAGGCGAAGTCGCAATGCATGCGGTGGTGCCCCGCCGCAACCTTGGCGGCCAGCGTTTCGGCCGAGGTGGTGTTGGGATTGGTGTTCGGCATCTCGAACACCGCCGTCACGCCGCCCATCACAGCAGCGCGCGAGCCGGTCTCGAGGTCTTCCTTGTGCGTGAGGCCCGGCTCGCGGAAATGCACCTGCGTATCGATGACGCCGGGCAGGATCGTCAGTCCCCGACAATCGATCGTCTCGGCGGCCTTCGCCGCGCGGAGATCGCCGATCGCAGCGACTCGCCCGCCCCGGATCGCGAGGTCGCGGATGGCGCGTCCGTCCTGATTGACGATTTCCGCGCCGGAAAGCACGCAATCGTAACTGTTTGACATGGGAACCTCCGACCGGACGGGCAGAACGCGCATCCGGCAAATGCACGCTCGACAAACACGCGCTTGGCACCTGAAACACAGCTTGGCACTTGCCGGCTCTTTCCAGCGGACTTATCTGCCTGTCATGAGCGAAACAAGCCCGAATTCATCAAACTCCGCGTCCTCGAAGATCTTTCCGGCAGCGATCTTTCCGGGCGACCGCGCCCTCCTCGCCATTGCCGGCGCGGATGCCGCCCACTTCCTCAACAACCTTCTCACCGCGAACATCGAGGCGCTCGCGCCCGGCGCCGGCGTGCCCGCCGCGCTGCTGACGCCGCAGGGCAAGATGATCGCCGAGATGCTGGTGTTCAACGCCAGCGACGGCGAGCCGCTGTTCCTCATCGATGTCGGCCGCGGTTTCGCCGACGATCTGGTCGCCAAGCTGACGATGTACCGTCTGCGCGCCCAGGTTGCCATCGACGGGCTCGGCGAGCCGGCGACTGCACTCATCTGCCTCGATGCGGACGGGCGGACGGATATCGCGGGCGAGGATTTCTACACCTTCCGCGACCCCCGCCATCCGCGCCTCGGGCACCGGCTCTACGGCCCTGCCGACGTTCTGGAAAAGATCGCGTCGAACATCAGCCGCGCCGAACCGGCGGTCTACCATCGTCGCCGCGCCGAACTCGGCGTTCCCGAAGCGGGACAGGACTACGTTCCCGCCGATACCTTTCCGCATGAGGCCAATCTCGACCAGCTCGGCGGCATCGATTTCAAGAAGGGCTGCTACATCGGCCAGGAGGTCGTGAGCCGCATGGAGCATCGCGGCACGGCGCGGACGCGCACGCTGATCCTGAAAACCCGGAACGGCTTCGGCCTTGTCGGCGGCCTCGAGGTGCGCGCCGGCGAACAGCTGATCGGGCGTGCCGGCGAATGCTACGGCTCGACGCTGCTCGCGCAGATCCGCACCGACAAACTTTCCGATGCAACTCAAAGTAACATCAATATTACCGCCGGTGGTGTTGAACTAGACATCAGCAAACCGGAATATGCCAGATTTTAGTGACAAAGTTCACGACCTGCTTATACAGGCCTTCTACCGGAGCATGGATTTAGAGACACCATTCATTTTGACCTCATAATAGTAGAGGATGCTTATGAACTCAGCATCGACGTTTGAGGGCCTTGAGGAGAAAGCTGGCGAAGCGGAAGCCCTTCTCAACATCCTCGCCAATCGACGCCGACTCATCATCCTGTGCAACCTGATGGTTCACGGCGAGCTCTCCGTCGGAGAACTGGTGCGGCGGCTCGATCTCGCCCAATCCGCCCTTTCCCAGCACCTCGCGCTGATGCGTTCGGCAGGCATCGTCAGCACCCGCCGCATCGGCACCACCATCAACTACTCCCTCACGGACAAACGGACGGAGGCGCTGCTGATGGCCATCAAGGGTATTCTCTGCCCGCCCGATTCGCCGACGGGCAAGGAGATGTGCAGCGACGCGAAGGTGTGAAGCGGCTAGAAGGTTGCGAAGCGGCTTGCCCTGCCCGCCGCAAGCGGGCAAACCGAAGGCATGGCCGCTTCCTTCGAATCGCACCCGGTGCGCCGAAAAAAAACACCGCCGAGAGCATGGCAGCGCATGCTTTCGGGCCGGCGGCTCAACCTGCTCGACCCCTCCCCGGTCGATATCGAAATCGAGGATATCGCCCATGGTCTCGCCCGTGTCGGGCGGTGGAACGGGCAGACACGCGGCGAGCACAGCTATTCGGTCGCGCAGCATTCGTTGCTGGTCGAACATATCGCCGGCGTCATCACCCCGACCGCGGGCAGCCGCACGCGCCTTGCCATCCTGCTGCATGATGCCGCCGAATACGTGATCGGCGACATGATCTCGCCCTTCAAGGCCGTGATCGGTCCGGCCTATCGCGACACCGAGGCGCGGATCATCGAGGCGGTGATGCGCCGCTTCGGACTGCCGGCGCCGATGCCGCGCCTGACCGCGACGCTGGCGAAAAAGGCCGACCGCGCCGCCGCCTACCATGAGGCGACGCGCCTTGCCGGCTTCTCTCTCGATGAGGCCGATGAATTCTTCGGCCCTGCCTTCCGGATCGATGCCACTTCCGCCGCCCTGCTCGAACCCTGGCCAACCCCGGTTGCCGAAGCGCGGTTTCTCGATCGTTTCATTGCGCTCGACCGGGCCGCGTCGCAGGATGACGCGAAGGAGAAGTGAAGCCGATGCCGCGCATTCATGTCTGCTCCCTCCGCAATCTCCACCCGACCGTCGCCAGCACCGGCGCACGGCAGGTGCTCACGCTCATCAAGAATACCGGACAGGTCGAACGTCCCGCGAGCGTCGCGCCGGACCGCCACCTCGCGCTCGATTTCTCCGACATCGTCACGGCGAAGGACGGCGAGGTGCTGGCAAGCGCCGGCCAGGTCGAGGCGCTGCTCGACTTCGTGCATGGCTGGGACCGGGAAACCCCGCTCGTCGTGCATTGCTACGCCGGCGTCAGCCGCTCGACGGCAGGCGCCTTCATTTCCGCCTGCGCGCTACGGCCGGATCGCCCGGAGGATCATTGGGCGACCGCGCTGCGCCATGCCTCGCCGACCGCGACGCCCAACCTCCATCTCGTCACGCTAGCGGATCGCCTGCTCGGTCGGCGGGGGCGGATGATCGCGGCGATCGAGGGTATCGGGCGCGGCGTCGATTGCTTCGAGGGCACGCCATTTCATCTCGATATCGGACCGCGTTCCGGGGGGGCATGATGGCGGAAGCGGGCGGCATCGAGATCAATCTCACCGCCGTCATTATGGCGGTAGAGGGAGACCAGCCGGTGATCTTCGCATCCTCGGCCGGGAAGGAAACGCCGGCGGGCCTGCCTTCCGGCCCGTTCGACCCCATCCATCACCGCACGCTCGAACTTGGCCTGCGCGGCTTCGCGGCCGATCAGGCAGGGCTGGAACTCGGCTACGTCGAGCAGCTCTACACCTTCGGCGATCGCGGCCGGCATACGCCGGAAAATGCCGGGTCCCGACATGACGCCCTGCCGCATGTCGTCTCCATCGGCTACCTCGCGTTGACCCGCATCGGCCGCAGCGCGTCGGCCAGTTTCCGCGATCTCTACCGCTATTTTCCCTGGGAGGACTGGCGCGGGGGCAAGCCGCCGGTCATCGACACCTTTCTCCTGCCGGCGCTGCGATCCTGGGCCGTATGTGACGACGAAAAGCAGGCACCGGCGCGGCGCGGTCTTTCGCGGGAGGAACGCATCGCGCTCTATTTCGGCAGCGACGATCTCCCCTTTGACGAGGAGAAGGTGCTCGAACGCTACGAACTCCTCTACGATGCCGGGCTCGTCGCCGAGGCGATCCGCGACCGCCGCCTGACGCCGCAGCCCGATCTCCCCTCTCTTGGCGAAAGCATGGTGTTCGATCACCGCCGCATTCTCGCGACCGCGCTGGGGCGCATCCGCGCCAAGCTGAAATATCGTCCAGTGGTGTTCGAGATGCTGGCCGAGAGTTTCACTCTCACCGAACTGCAGCGCAAGGTCGAGGCCATCGCCGGGCATCACCTGCACAAGCAGAACTTCCGGCGCCTCGTCGAGACCGGCGGCCTCGTCGAACCGACCGGCCAGCAAACGACGACCGGCGGGCGCCCGGCGGCGACCTTCCGTTTCCGGCACGAGGTGCTGACCGAGCGCCCCGCCCCGGGTCTCAGGCTCGGCCGCCCGACCTGATCCCGTCCTTGCAGGTGGAAAAACCGCCAGTGCTGTTCGCCCGCCGGTTTCCCCGGCGCGCCGATTCGACTAGTCTTCGACCATGAGCAAGACATCTCCCAACACTCTCCCCGCCGACATTGCCGCCATGCCGTTCGAAAAGGCGATGGGCGAACTCGAAGCCATCGTCTCCGAACTCGAAAAGGGCGAGGTGAGTCTCGAAAAATCCATCGAGAAATACGAGCGCGGCGAGCAGTTGAAGAAGCGCTGCGAGGCGCTTCTTGCCGAAGCGGAGATGCGCATCAGCAAGATTTCGCTGGGCGCCAACGGCGCGCCTGCGGGCGCGGTGCCGCTCGACACCGACCGCTGACCTTTCCGGATCGGTCGCGCGCGCCACATTCCTTGCGAGCGATGGACCGAAAACAGGAGCGCAGCGATGTCCAGCCTGCCATGCGACGACCCGGAACCGGGTGATGCCAAGGGGTGCGACGCCATCGAACAGGTGATCGTCGCGCGCGCTTCGGAACTGGGCGGCTTCGAGGTCCGGCGGGCACTGCCTTCCATCGGCCGCAAG
>JAVTWI010000146.1:5772-11817 GCA_032229845.1 Rhabdaerophilum sp. | reverse complement strand
TGGAACCTCGAGGATCGCGGCCCGATGGTGATCGAGCCGGGCTGGAAGGTCTATCGCGGCATGATCATCGGCATCCACACCCGCGACAACGACCTCGAAGTGAACGTGCTCAAGGGCAAGAAGCTCACCAACATCCGCACCACCTCGAAGGATGAGGCCGTCCGCCTCACGCCGCCGATCCGCATGACGCTGGAGCGCGCGCTCGCCTGGATCCAGGACGACGAGCTCGTCGAGGTGACGCCGAAATCGATCCGCCTCCGCAAGCAGTATCTCGATCCCAACGAGCGCAAGCGCTTCGAGAAGCAGAAGGAAGCGCTGGCGGGCTGACCGCCGTTGAAGGCCGTGATAACCTCTGCCTGAAAGGCAGGGAGGATCGGGCCATGGACTTCTTTATCGGCGTTCTGGCGCTTGCGGCCTTCGTCGTCGCGGGCATTCTCTATGTCGCGGCGCGGCGCCCCGACACCTTCCGCGTCGTGCGCAAGGCCGTGATCGCGGCCGCGCCTGAGGCCATCTATCCGCACCTCGGTGATTTCCGCGCATGGGCAGCATGGTCGCCGTGGGAGAAAAAAGACCCGGACATGGTCCGGACCTTCGGCACCACGACGAGCGGTGTCGGCGCCTTCTACGGCTGGAACGGCAACAGGCAGGTCGGCCTGGGCTCGATGACGATCACCGAGACGGAACCGCCGCGTCATCTCGCCCTGCAACTCGATTTCGAAAAGCCGATGAAAGCGAGCAATCGCGTCGATTTCACGTTGATGCCGGTCGCCGGCGGCACTGAAGTCGTCTGGTCGATGAGCGGTAGGGCCAATCTTATGTCCAAGGTGATGGATATGGTCGTCGGCATGGACAAGATGGTCGGGCCGGATTTCGAGGCCGGCCTCGCCAACCTCAAGGCGGTTTCGGAAAAGCCCGCCGCCTGAGCCGGCAACACTCGCAAGGCGGCGGGAATCGCCCTATCTAGGCTCATGCCCATCCGCCGCCTCGACCCCGTTCTGATCGACCAGATCGCCGCCGGCGAGGTGATCGAGCGGCCGGCTGCCGCCGTCAAGGAACTCGTCGAGAACGCGATCGACGCCGGGGCGAAGCGCATCGATATCCGCATCGAGCAGGGCGGGCGGCGGCTGATCCGCGTTACCGACGACGGCTGCGGCATGGGGCCGGACGATCTCGCGCTTGCCATCGAGCGCCACGCGACTTCCAAGCTCCCGACCGGCGAACTCGACAAGGTTTCGACCCTCGGTTTTCGCGGCGAGGCCCTGCCATCCATCGGTTCCGTCGCGCGGCTGACGATCACCTCGCGCGCAGCACCCCCTCGATCCACGGACGAGCAACGTCCGGAAGGGAGCGGGGAAAAAAGCAGCCTGAGTGGGCAGGAGCAGACCTCCGCCAGCCTCATCCGCGTCGATGGCGGGCGCGTCGAACCGCTGCGCCCGGCGGCGCTCAACAGAGGCACACGGATCGAGGTCGAGGACCTGTTCCATGCCACCCCGGCGCGTCTCAAGTTCCTCAAGGGCGATCGCGCCGAGGCGCAGGCGGCGGCACTGGTGATCAAGCGCCTCGCGATGGCGAACCCGAGCATTGCCTTCGCACTCGCCGGCGATCACCTCGCCGGGTTCGATCTCGCGGCCGAAGCAGGCGACGACGCGCTGGCGAAACGCGTCGGCCGCATTCTCGGTGCGGAATTCGGGGCCAATGCCGTGAGCGTCGAGGGGCAGCGCGGCGCGATGCGGCTCACGGGGCTCGTATCGCTGCCGACCTTCCACAAGGCCGGCACGCTCGACCAGTATCTGTTCGTCAACGGTCGTCCGGTGCGCGACAAGCTGCTGATCGGCGCGCTCAAGGCCGCCTATGCCGATACGATGAGCGCCGGGCGGCATCCGGTCGTCGCGCTGTTCCTCGAGCTCGATCCGGCGAGCGTCGATGTCAACGTGCATCCCGCGAAGCTGGAGGTGCGGTTCCGCGAGAGCGAGCAGGTGCGCTCGCTGATGATCGGCGCGATCCGCGACGCGCTCGCCGGCGCCGGGCATCAGGCCTCGACACGTGGTGGCGCGGCGATGCTGGAACGGCTTCAGGCGCAGGGCATCTCGCATATCGCGCCGCGTCCGCTCTCGTTCGTATTCCCGCAAGGAGTGCCGGCGGCTGCCTCGGTGCGGACGGTTTCGACGTCGCCGTCGGGTTTTGCCGAGACATCACGGCCGGAACCTGAAGCTGTCGCTTCCGCCGAAGCCGCCCCGCCGCTCGGCTATGCGCGGGCGCAGTTCCACGAAACCTATATCCTTGCCCAGACCGGCAAGGGCGTCGTCATCGTCGATCAGCACGCGGCGCATGAACGCCTCGTCTACGAACGCCTCAAGAAAGCGCGCGGGGAGGGTGCGATCCCGCGCCAGCCGCTGCTGGTGCCGGCAATCGTCGATCTCGACGAGGATATCCGCGCGCGTCTGCTCGACCATGCGGAAGCGCTTGCGGAAGCCGGTCTCGTGATCGAACCCTTCGGCCCCGGTGCCGTCGCGGTGCAGGAGGTGCCCGCGGCGCTCGCCGGCGCGGATTACGTCGCGCTGGTGCGCGACCTCGCCGAGAGCCTCGACGACTGGGGCGGTGCGGAACGGCTTGACGCCCGCCGAGACCTCGTGCTGAAGACCTTCGCCTGCCACCATTCGATCCGTGCCGGGCGGCGGATGCGGCTTGAGGAAATGGACGCGCTCCTGCGCGAGATGGAGGCCACGCCCGGTTCCGGCCAGTGCAACCACGGCCGGCCAACCTATATCGAACTTGGCCTCAAGGATATCGAGCGCCTGTTCGGACGGTCGTGATCATTCCGGCATCCGCCCGAAGATCAGCTGGGTTTCGCCCGCCTTGCGCCGGTCGATCTCCACGAGCGGCGCGGGAAGCGAAACTTCCGTGTTGGCGCGCTCTTCCAGCATCACCAACGCGCCGGGCTTGAGCCAATCGCCCTTGATCGCACTCGCGAGCGCGGCCTCGCCGAGCCCCTTGCCGTAAGGCGGATCGCAGAACGCGAGGTCGAACGGTGCAAAGGTGCCGAGATCGCCGAGTTTGGTCGCGTCGCGCCGCAGGATGCGCGTGACGCCGCCGAGACCGAGGCTTTCGACATTCTCGCGCTGGAGCCCGCGCGCCTCCGCGCCGATATCGACCATCACCGCGTAAGCCGCCCCGCGCGAGAGTGCCTCGATGGCATTGGCGCCGGTGCCGGCGAAAAGATCAAGAACGTGCAGGCCCTCGAATTCAACGTCGAACCCATGCGCGAGGATGTTGAACAGGCTCTCGCGCATACGGTCGGTCGTCGGGCGGATGTCGTTGGAGCGCGGCCCCTTGAGGGGGCGCCCGCCGAGACGTCCGCCGACGATCCTCATTTTTTATCCTGCCGCATCAGTCGTCCCGGCGCGGCGGTCGCCCGCCCGGCCGGTCGGAACGGGGTTTTCCGCCGAAAGGCTTGCCACCGCCACCCGGCTTGCCCCGGAACGGCCTGTCGCCGGACGGCTTGCCGCCGAACGGTTTGCCGCGCGGCTTGTCCCCAAAGGGCTTGTTCCCGAACGAACGGCCTTCGCGGCGCTCGCCCTGATCCTCGCGCGGGCGGTCACGGAACGGCCGCTCACCGCGCTCGCCGTCAAAGCGCGGGCGCGGCAGGCGGTCGCCCTGCGGGCGATCCTCACGAGGTGGCCGATCATCCTCGAAACGCTTGCGGAACGGGCGATCGCCGCGCGGCCGGTCTTCACGGGGCTGGTGCTCGCCGCGCGCTTCGTCAAAACGCTTGCGGAATGGACGTTCGCCCTGCGGGCGTTCGCCGCGCTCGGCATCGAAGCGCGGCTTGAACGGCCTGTTGCCGTCGCGTCCACCCTCGCGCCGCGGCGGCCGGTCGTCGAACCGACGGCGGTCGTCCCGGCGCTCGTCGCGCCGGCCATCGCGAACCTCGCGCGGCAGGTCTTCCGGCGAGAGTTCGACCTTCACCACCCGCTCGACCTGCACCCGCCGACCCTTGCGGTCGGCGACGCGCTCGCGCTCGACCTTGAGATCGCGCGCTTCGCCCGAGACGGCGAGATCGCGCTTTTCACCCGGCTTGCGGCGGTCGAAGCGCTTGCGCGGCGCTTCTTCCTCCAGCGGCGCCATCGCGGCGCGCGAGGCGGCGCTTTCGCGGCGCGGCCCGTCGAAATAGGCGGCCGCTTCTTCGATCAGCCGTTCGCCGAGCTGGTCCTTGAGGATGCGTGTGCGCACCTCCTCGATCGCGCCTTCGCCGAGATCATCGAGATGGAACGGGCCGAAGGAAACGCGGATGAGCCGGTTCACCTGCAGATCGAGATGTTCCAGAACGCGCTTGATCTCGCGGTTCTTGCCCTCGCGCAGGTCCATCGTCAGCCAGGCGTTGTCGCCGATTTCACGCTCGAGCCGCGCGACGATGGGACCGTACTCGATCCCATCGAGCATCACGCCTTCCTGAAGCGTGTCGAGCGCGGCCTGATTGACCGCGCCGTGCACGCGAACGCGGTAGCGCCGCAGCCAGCCGGTTTCGGGAAGACCGAGCACCCGCGCAAGCCCGCCGTCATTGGTCAGGAGCATAAGCCCCTCGGTGTTGATGTCGAGGCGACCGATCGAGATCACGCGAGGCATCTCGGGCGGCAGGTTGTCGAACACCGTCGGCCGCCCTTCGGGGTCCGAAGCGGTGGTCACGAGCCCACGCGGCTTGTTGTAGAGCCAGAGCCGCGTGCGCTCGCGCTCGGGGAGCGGCGCGCCATCGACGAGAATGCGGTCGCGGGCGGTGACGTCGAGCGCCGGGCTGTCGATCACCTTGCCGTTGACCGAGACACGGCCTGCCACGATCCATTCCTCGGCATCGCGGCGCGAACAGAGGCCGGCACGCGCCATCACGCGCGCAATGCGCTCGCCTTCCGGCGCGAAACCGGTGGTCGCAGACGCGTCTTCGCGAGGGTTGCGGGGGGGGCGAGCCTCCCGCTCGTCATCGCGGAAACGTGGCCTTGCGGGGCGTTCACCGTCGCGGTCGCGCGGCGGACGCGGGCGGAAATCCCGGTCCTCACGCGGAGCGCGATCCTGTCGCTCCGAACGATCCTGCCATTCGCGCTTCGGTTTGAAACGGGGCCTGTCGTCGCCGCCATCGCGAGGCGCATCCCCGCGCGGACGCTCGCGGAAAGGGCGGTCTTCGCGGGACGGGCGATCCTCGCGGAAAGGACGATCCTGGCGCGGGCGGCGCTCGCCCTGCTCGTCATTGAAGCGGGGCCGGAACGGGCGGTCGCCCTGCGGCCTGTCCTCGCGCGGCGGGCGGGGGCGGAAGCTGCGTTCACCTTCGCCGCGCGGCTCGAAGGAACGGCCTTCCTCGCTGCGACGGCGCGGGCGCGCATCGCCCTGCGGTGCATCCTCGCGGGCACGGAAAGGTTTACCCTCGCGGAAAGGTTTGCCTTCGCGGAAGGGCTTTCCCTCGCCCTTGGCGCGGAACGGGCGCTTGCCTTCGCCGCCGGCAGGGCCGGAACGTTCGAGGCGCTCGCGGAAATTGCTGGCGCGCGGGCGTTTGTCGCGGGGCTTGCCACCGCGACGATTGTCGTTATCGCTTTCGGTCATGGCGCGGCTTCTATCAGGAAGCTTCCGGCGAGGCGAGAGGCCGGAAAAGAATATTTTGCAAGGTTTTGGAGCTGGGTATCGCGACATGGAAGACAGGGAACGCAGCAGCGGGTTCGATATAGCCTTTGCCGAGGCCCGCGCCGCCGGGGCGCGCGGCGAGGTACCGATCGGCGCGGCGATCTTCGTCGAAGGTGCTGTCGTCGCACGCGCGGGCAATCGCACCCGCGAGTTCAACGATCCGACCGCGCATGCCGAGATGCTGGTGATCCGCGAAGCCTGCGCTGCGCTCGGTTCGGAACGGATCGGCGGCGCGGATCTCTATGTGACGCTTGAACCCTGCCCGATGTGCGCTGCGGCGATCTCCTTCGCGCGGGTGCGGCGGCTCTATTACGCAGCGTCGGACCCGAAAAGTGGCGGTGTGGAGCAGGGGCCGCGCATCTTTGCCCAGCCGACCTGCCA
>JAVTWI010000146.1:0-5672 GCA_032229845.1 Rhabdaerophilum sp. | reverse complement strand
AGAGCGGTAGTGTGATCGCGGATTCGACCGCCCCCGCAAGGCTCTCCGAGGCCGCGAGGATGCGTTTCGCCGCGAAGAAGTCGAGCGCGTTGAACCCTTCCACCGGCGCCTTGAGCCGACGTACCGGCTTCGTGAGCCCCGTCATCTGCGCATCCGCCAGCGCGGCCTGCATCAGATCGTAGACGCGGAAGCCCATCTCGAATGCGCCCGGCATCGCTTCGGCCTCGTCGCGCGCGGCGGCACGGCTGACGTCGATCGCAAGGATAAGGTCGACCTCGCGCTCGACGGCGCGAATCGGCAACGGATCGACCGTGCCGCCATCAACCAGCACGCGATTTCCAAACTGCACCGGGCGCACGAGGCCGGGAATGGCCATCGAGGCGGCGATGGCGGGCGCGAGCGGCCCGGCGCGGAACACCACCCGGTCGAGCCGGTGATAATCGCCCGCGACCACGCTCAAGGGGATGGAAAGGCCCTCGAAGGTCTCGGGCAGCGGGCTCGGCAGGAACCGTTCGAGAATGCCGAGCCCATCGACCAGGACCGGATTGCCGAACCCGCCGCGCCAGAGATCGGCGATGCGGCCGACGCGCGTCTGGAACAGCCGCGTCATCACCTCGGCGCGGTTGCGGTAGTCTCGCAGCACATGCGCGCGCAGTTCCGCGCCGGACATGCCGGCGGCATAGGCGGCACCGAGAATGGCGCCGATCGAGGTTCCCGCGATCTCGACCGGGCGGATGCCGAGCCGGTCAAGCGCTTCGAGAACGACGATATGGGCAAGGCCGCGCGCGCCGCCCGAGCCCAGCACGAGGCCGATCCGGGGATGCGTCGCGGCTTTCTTTTTCATCCCAGGTTCCTCACCTGAAGAAATCCGACAAGGCTTCGAGTGTCGCCTCCGGGTTCTCCTCGGCGAGGAAATGCCCGGATTCGACGCCGTACCCCGTCACCTTCGGCGCGAGCGCGCGCCAGGCGTCGAGCGGCGACGCGCCCTCGGCCGGAATGCCGCTCTCGCCCCACAACGCGAAGACCGGGCAATCGATGGTCCTGCCCGCCGCGCAATCGGCCTCGTCGGCGTCGACATCCGGGCCGGCGCCGGCGCGATAGTCTTCGCAAGTCGCGTGGATGCGCGAGGGATCGTTGAAGAAGGCGCGGTAATGGGCAAGCGCACGGGAATCGAAGGCGGAAAGATCCTTTGCCATCGTCCAGCTTGCGAGCGTGTGTTCGAGCCATTCGGAGGGCGATTTCGCGATCATCGTTTCCGGCATGGGGTAAGGCTGGGCGAGGAAGCTCCAGTGATAGACCTTCATCGCGCTCTTGGCGTCCATCCGCTGCCACATCGCGTAGGTGGGGATGATGTCGAGCACCGCGAGCTTCGAGAGCCGTCCCGGATGGTCGAGCGCAAGGCGATAGGCGACGCGGCCGCCCCGGTCATGCCCCGCCAGCGCGAATTGCGTGTGGCCGAGTTCCTCGACGACACGGATGACATCTTTCGCCATCTCGCGCTTGGAATAGGTCTCGTGCGGCGCTTCCGAGCGCGGTGCGGAAGACCAGCCGTAGCCGCGCAGGTCTGGCAGAATGACGTGAAAGTGCTTCGCCAGTTCCGGCGCGATCCGGTGCCACATCACATGCGTCTGCGGAAAGCCGTGCAGCAGCACCAGCGGCGGGCCCTTGCCGCCCGAGCGGGCGAAGATCTTGCCCTCGGGGGTGGAAATCCAGTGGCTCTCGAATCCGGGAAAGAGATCGGCGAGATCAGCCATTTGTGCTCTCCTTCTTCAGCCGGGCGATGCCCCTTGCGGCAATATCCGTGCGGTTGAAGCCGTCCGGCCAGCGGATGGCGGCGACGGCGGCATAGGCGCGGTCGCGCGCCTCGAACAGATCGGTGCCGGTGGCGCAGACCGTCAGCACGCGCCCGCCGTTCGCCAGGATGCGATCGCCCTCCGCGCGCGTGCCGGCGTGGAAGACTGTCGCGCCCGGCAGCGCGCCGGCCTCGTCGAGCCCGAGGATTGGCGAACCCTTGCCATAGTCTCCCGGATAGCCCTTCGTCGCCATCACGACGCCGACGGCGCTCATCGGTTTCAGGGTCACGGAAAGCTTCGCCAGTTCGCCACGCGCGACGCCATCGAGAAGCGTCAGCAGATCGCTTTCGAGCCGCAGCATCAGCACCTGACACTCGGGGTCGCCGAAGCGGCAGTTGTATTCGATCAGCTTCGGGCCGGAAACGCCGATCATCAACCCGACGAAGAGGATGCCGCGATAGGGGGTGCCGCGCCTGACCATCTCGCGCGCCGTGGGGCGGACGATTTCTGCGAGCGTGCGCGCCTCGATCTCGGCGGTCATCACCGGCGCGGGCGAATAGGCGCCCATGCCGCCGGTGTTCGGCCCCTCGTCGTTGTCGAAGACGCGCTTGTGATCCTGCGCCGAACCGAGCGGCAGCACCGTCTCGCCATCGACAAAGCAGAAGAAGCTCGCCTCCTCACCCAGAAGCATCTCCTCGATGACGACCTTGGCGCTCTTCTCGTTGGCGTAAAGCGCGCGCAGGGCCTCTTCGGCCTCTGCGACAGACATCGCCACGGTCACGCCCTTGCCGGCCATGAGTCCATCATACTTCACGACGATCGGCGCGCCTTTCGCCTGCACGTAGGCGAGGGCGGCGGCCTCATCGGTGAAGGTCGCGTAGGCGGCGGTCGGCACCTTGGCAGCATCGCAGATCGACTTGGTGAAATCCTTCGAGCCTTCGAGCTGCGCGGCGGCCTTCGACGGGCCGAATACCCGGATGCCGGCGCCGGTCAGCACGTCGGCGAGCCCGTCGACCAGCGGTGCCTCGGGGCCGACAACGACGAGATCGATCGCCTCCTTGCGGCAGAATGAAACCACGGCTTCCGGCTCGCCGACGCTCACGAGCACGTTCCGGCCGAGTTTCGCCGTGCCGGGATTGCCGGGCGAAATGAAAAGCTGCGTAAGGCGCGGGCTTTTCGCGATCGCGTAGGCGAGGGCGTGTTCGCGTCCGCCATTGCCGATCAGCAGCACTTTCATCGCCGCACTCCCGTTCTCAACATGTCTCTCGCTGGCGCGAAGCCGACGAACGGTCAGCGATGTAGCATCCTCGCGCGCCGATCTCTACATTGGGAAAGCATGAACGATCAGGTTTCCAACACGCCCGAACTTTCGGTGTCCGAACTCGCGGGCGCACTCAAGCGCACGGTAGAGGATGCCTTCGGCCATGTGCGCCTGCGCGGCGAGATTTCGGGCTATCGCGGTCCGCATTCCTCGGGCCACGTCTATTTCTCGCTGAAGGACCAGAACGCCCGCATCGATGCCGTGATTTGGAAGGGTGTGTTCCCGCGTATCAAATTCCGCCCCGAAGACGGGCTCGAAGTGATCGCGACCGGGCGAATCACCACCTTCCCCGGCAAGTCGAGCTACCAGATCATCATCGAGCAGATGGAGCCGGCGGGCGTCGGCGCGCTGATGGCGCTGCTGGAGGAGCGGCGCAAGAAGCTGCAAGGCGAGGGCCTTTTCGATCAGGCCCGCAAGCGGCGCCTGCCTTACCTTCCGCGCGTCATCGGCATCGTCACCTCGCCGACCGGCGCGGTGATTCGCGACATCATCCACCGCCTGACGGACCGCTTTCCGCGCGAGGTGCTGGTCTGGCCGGTGCGGGTGCAGGGAGACGGCAGTGCCGAGGAGGTCGCGGCGGCGATCCGCGGCTTCAACGCGATCTCGGAAGACGACGACAACCTGCCGCGCCCGGATGTTCTGATCGTCGCGCGCGGCGGCGGTTCGCTGGAGGATCTCTGGAGCTTCAACGAGGAGATCGTCGTGCGCGCGGCGGCGGAGAGCGCGATCCCGCTCGTCTCCGCCATCGGTCACGAGACGGACTGGACGCTGCTCGATCACGTCGCGGATGTCCGCGCGCCGACCCCCACCGCCGCCGCGGAAATGGTGGTGCCGGTGCGTGGCGAACTCCTCGCCGATATCCGCGACCATGCGGCGCGTCTTGCCGCCACCATCGCCCGCCTTCAGGAGCGGCGACGGCGCGACCTCGCCAATCTCGCCCGCGCGCTGCCATCCGCCGAACGGGCGCTCGAAGGTCCGCGCCAGCGCCTCGACCGGGCGGGGCTGCGCGCGCAGTCGGCATTGCGCGGCGCGCTCGACCGGCGCCATCGCGGTCTGGCGACGCTCGCGAACCGGCTTGCGGCGCAGAGCCCGGCCGCCCGGTTGGCCCGCGACCGCGAGAAGCTGCTCGGCCTTGGCAGGCGGTTGCCGGGTCTCGCGGATCGACGCCGGAAACTCGAAGCGCAGGCGCTTGCCCAGCTCGCCCGCCGCTTCGGACAGGCGATGAACACCCGGATTGCGCTGGAGAATCGGGACGTTGCCCGTCATCGCGGCGATCTCGACAAGTTGGCTTCCCGCCTCGCGCGCATCCGCGACCTTCGGGTCGAGAAATGGCGCGAGCGAATCCGTGCTGCCGGAACCCTGCTCGGTTCGCTCAGCTATCGCAGCGTCCTCCGGCGCGGGTATGCCGTGGTGCGCGACGGCGAGGGTCATGTCGTCTCGCGCCTGGCGCAGGTCGTGCCTTCGCAGCCGCTGCTAATCGAACTCGGCGACGGCGCCTTCGCTGCCCGTGCCGATGGCGGCGTGCCCGAAACGCCGCGCCCCGCGCCGACGCGTCCACCGAAGGCGCCTTCGGGCGGCAATGGTGGGCAGGGCACCTTGTTTTGAATGCGGGGCGCTTGTTGGCGCGCGGGCTATGGCCTAGATGTCAGGCAAGCAGACGGAAGACGCCATGATCAAGATGCCGATGAATTTCGCCAAGCCCACTCTCGGCACCGAGGCCGTTCTCGAATATTCCAACAGCGATTTTCACATCGTGCGGCAGGGAACTTTCGTGCGCTGCGCGGTGACGGGCCAGCCGATCCCGCTCGACGATCTGCACTACTGGAATGCCGAGACGCAGGAGGCCTATTCCGGCCCCGAAGCCGCACTTCAGCGGCTGCGCGAGGCTGCAAGGGCACGATAAGCGGTCTCAAGAAGCGCCGCATCCGGTTCGAGGCGGATCGGCAGGGTGAGGCTTGCCGCCGCGAGCTTTTCCAGCATTGGCGAACCGGCGAGGCGGACATGATCCTTCTCGGTCGTCACCAGCTTCGCGCCCGATTTCGCCGCTCGTTCGAACAGCGCCGCCGCGTCGGCATCCGAGAATGTATGGTGATCCGCGAAGTCGATCCGGTCGAGGACATGCGCACCGCAGGCTTCGAGACTGCGCTGGAACTTTTCCGGCAGGGCGATGCCGCAAAAGGCGATGATGTCAGTGCCGGCGAGGTTTTTGCCGTCCGGGACGATCTGTGCCGCCAGCACCGGCTTGCGCCCGCCGACCCGCGCGGCAATGCCGGCCCGGTCCTCGCCGATCACCAGCACGAGATCGGCGTGAGCCAATTGCGCCTTGAACGGTGCGCGCAACGGACCGGCTGGAATGACATGGCCGTTCCCGAATCCGGCCGCTCCGTCGACAACCGCGATCGAGAGGTCTTTCTGCACGGCGGGGTTCTGGAGCGCATCGTCGAGAAGGAGGCAGGTTGCGCCTTCCTCGATGGCGAGCCGGGCGCCGGCCGCGCGATTGCGCGATACATAGGTCGGGGCAAGGCGCGCGAGCAGCAAGGGTTCGTCGCCCGTCATCC
>JAVTWI010000145.1:0-11828 GCA_032229845.1 Rhabdaerophilum sp. | reverse complement strand
GCGATCCCAAGCGTCCCGCGATTGGCGAGGTGACGTTCCTCGTCGAGGATTACGTGCCCGAGCGGCTCGCCATCGAGCTGGCGCCGAAGGAAAAGGCCATCACCTCCGGGCAGAACGCGGAGATCGATGTCGATGTCCGCTATCTCTACGGCGCGCCGGGCGCAGACCTGACGGTTTCGGGCGATATCGCCATCCGCCGCGCCAAGGGCAGCGCCATTCCCGGTTTCGAGGGCTATACCGTCGGCCTGACCGACGAGGCCATCGAGCCGATGCGCACGGAGTTCGAATCCGACACGACCAACGAAGAGGGCAAGGTCACGCTTTCCATTCCGGTGAAAGAACCGGAAACCAACGTGCCGATGGAGGCGGAATTCCAGATTTCCGCCGCGGAGACCGGCGGCCGCGCCGTGACGCGCACCATCGTCATGCCGATCCTGCCCAAGGGCAATGCCGTCGGCATCAAGGCGCTGTTCAACGAGAACGAGATCGGCAACGGCGACACCGCCAAGTTCGCCGTGATCCTCGCGACCGGCCAGGGCAAGCGCCTCGCCCGCTCGGGCCTCAAATGGCAGCTTTCGCGCATCACCCGGAACTACCAGTGGTTCTTCAAGGACGGGCGCTGGGCTTATGAAGGCATCAAGATCTCGCGCCGGGTTGCCGACGGCGAGGTCGCGACGCTTGAAAACGCACCGGCAGAGATTGCCGCCAAGGTCGGCTGGGGCAATTACCGGCTTGAGGTGCGCGCTTCGGGCGCGGACGATGCCGAGAGCGCGCTCGACTTCACGGTCGGCTATGTCGCCGATGCCAAGGCCGATACGCCGGACGTGCTGGAGGTTTCGCTCGACAAATCCGGCTATGCCGCCGGCGAAACCATGCAGGTTCGTCTCAACTCGCGCTTTACCGGCAAGGCCACGCTCGCCGTGATTTCGGATCGCGTCGCGCATATCGAGACGATCGACGTCGCGGAAGGCGGCAAGACCGTCTCGCTCAAGGTCGGTGAAGATTGGGGCGCCGGCGCCTATCTCGTCGCGATGGCGCATCGTCCGCTCGACGAGGCCGCCAAGCGGATGCCGGGCCGCGCGCTCGGGCTCGCCTGGTTCGGCATCGGCCGCGAGGCGCGCAAGATCGGCGTCGCGCTCAACGCGCCGCCGCAGATGCGGCCGCGGCAGGCGATGAAGCTGCCGATCACGCTCTCCAATCTCAAGGCGGGCGAGGAAGCCTATGTCACGGTCGCGGCCGTCGATGTCGGCATCCTCAATCTCACCCGCTACAAGTCGCCGAACCCGACCGGGCATTTCTTCGGCCAGCGTCAGCTCTCCGGCGAGATGCGCGACCTTTACGGCTACCTCATCGACGGCATGCAGGGCGCGAAGGGCGCGATCCGCTCGGGCGGCGACGCCGCGCCGGAAGCCAAGGGCGAACGCCCGACGCAGGAACCGCTCGCGCGCTATTCCGGTGTCGTGAAGGTCAACGCTGACGGCACGGTGCCGATCGAGTTCGAAATCCCGGCATTCAACGGCACTGTCCGCGTGATGGCGGTCGCCTGGGCCGCCGGCAAGACCGGCGAGGCGGAAGCGGATGTGATCGTCCGCGATCCGATCGTCGTGCAGCCGACCGTGCCGCGCTTCCTCGCGCTCGGCGACAAGTCGCAGTTCCACATCGACATCAACAATGTCGAGGGTGCGACCGGCGATTACGTGCTCGATGTCGACCTTCGCGGCCCGGTCTCGGTGACGCTCGATCCGGCACTGCGCAAGATCCACCTCGAAAAGGGCAAGAAGGTCTCCTTCGCGCTGCCGGTGATCGCCGCCGGGCTCGGCACCGCCGAACTCGATCTCACGCTCAAGGGCGGCGGCGAAAGCCTCAACCAGAGCGTCCGCGTCAACGTGAAGCCCTCGGCGCCGAGCATCGTCGACCGCACGGTGCGGCCACTCGCGAGCGGGCAGAGCCTTGAGGTCTCGTCCGATCTCCTCGCGAGCTTCGTGCCGAAATCCGGCTCGGTCTCGGTGTCGGTCTCGCCGTTCGCAGCGCTCGACGTGCCGTCGCTGCTCGCCGCGCTTGACCGCTACCCCTACGGCTGCACGGAGCAGACCGTGAGCCGCGCGATGCCGCTGCTCTACGTCAACAATCTCGCGACCATGGAAAGCCTCGCGCTCGACGAGAACGCCAACAAGCGCATCGAGGCGGCGATCGAGCGCGTTCTCTCCCGGCAGGGGGCGAACGGCGGCTTCGGGCTGTGGAGCATCTCGACCGACCGCGGCGACATCTGGCTCGACGCCTTCGTCACCGACTTCCTCACCCGCGCCCGCGAGCGCAACATCGCCGTGCCGCAGACCGCGTTCATGCTCGCGCTCGACCGGCTGCGCAACAAGGTCGTCAACTCCACCGAGTTCAACGCCGAGGATCGCGCCGGTATCGCTTATGCCCTCTATGTTCTGGCCCGCAACGGCCGGCCAGTGATGGGCGATCTGCGCTATATCGTCGACAACAAGCTCGGCGAGTTCAACCTGCCGATGGCCAAGGCCCAGCTCGGCGCCGCGCTCGCCCTGCTCGGGGATCGCGGCCGCGCCGACACGGCCTATGCCAGCGCGCTCGAAGCGCTGCAAACCACCAAGGAGACGCTGACCTACCGCTCGGACTACGGCTCGCTGCTGCGAGACGGCGCGGGCGTGCTCGCGCTGCTCGCCGAGGGCAACGCCGAGAAGGCGCGCATCGCCCGGGTCGCCTCGATCGTCGATCAGGCCCGCTCAGCGAAGCGCTACACCTCGACGCAGGAGCAGAACTGGATGGTGCTCGCCGCGCAGGCGCTCTCGAAGGAGGCGGCGAATTTCCGTCTCACCGTCAACGGCGCGGAACATCGCGGGGCTTTCTATCGCAACCTCCCCGAGGCGAGCCTTGCCGGCAAGCCGCTCGTCATCCGCCATGACGGCCAGGGCGAGGCGCGCGTGATCCTCTCGGTTTCGGGCATCCCGACGACGCCGACCCCGGCGGTCAACGAGGGCTACTCGATCCAGCGGAAGATCTTCACGCTCGCCGGCGAGGAAGTGGCGCCGAACGAGATCCGCCAGAACGAGCGCTATCTCGTCACGCTGGAAGTCGACTCTGCCCCCCGTCGCGGCGGCCGCCTGCTGGTGGTCGATCCGCTGCCGGCCGGCCTCGAAATCGAGAACCCCAAGCTCACCGGCGCCTCGGCGGAGGGGCTGAGTTTCTTCTCGAACCGCACCGAGCCGGACCATGCGGAATCGCGCGATGACCGGTTCGTTGCCGCCTTCAACCGCCACGGCGGCGAGAAGGAACCGATCCGCGTCGGCTATCTCGTCCGCGCCGTGACGCCGGGGACCTACGTGCACCCGGCGGGAATCGTCGAGGACATGTACCGGCCGGAACTGTTCGGCCGCACGGCCTTCGGCGCGCTGACGGTGCTGCCGCCCGAGAAGAAGCAGTAAGGACGGCGCCATGCGGTTCGGGCGGAAAGCGCGCTGGTTCGCGGGTGGTGCGGTGGCTCTGGCTGCCGCGCCTGTCGCCGCGTCCCTCGCCTTCGCGCTCTATGCCGCGGGCCTGCCGCCGCTCGATCTCGACGCCACCAAGGCACGCTCGACCATCGTCGTCGACAAGTCCGGCAAGCTGCTGCGCCCCTTCGTGATGGCGGACGGGCGCTGGCGGATGCCGCTGTCAGCGCGGGACGTCGATCCGCGCTACCTCGCGATGCTGATCGACTACGAGGACCGGCGGTTCCGCAAGCATCACGGTGTCGATCCGGTCGCGATCCTGCGCGCGGGGTGGCAGCTCGTCCGTCACGGACGGATCGTTTCCGGCGCCTCGACGCTGTCGATGCAGGTCGCGCGTCTGGTCGAACCGCGCGAGGAGCGCAGCGTTCTGGCCAAGGTCCGGCAGATGGCCCGCGCCATCGAACTTGAGCGCCGCGTCGGCAAGGACGGCATTCTCGACCTCTATGTCAGCCTTGCGCCGTTCGGCGGCAATCTCGAAGGCGTGCGCGCGGCGAGCTTCGCCTATTTCGGCAAGGAGCCCGCGCGCCTCTCGACGGCGGAAGCGGCGATGCTGGTCGCGATTCCGCAGGCGCCGGAAAGCCGCCGGCCCGACCGTTTCGTGGTGCGCGCGGAAGCGGCGAGAGATCGTGTGCTGGCGCGTGTCCGCCAGGGAGGCGTCCTGCCGGACGCGGAGATCGAACGGGCGCTGGCCGAAGCCGTGCCGGAGGCCCGCCGCCCCTTCCCGCACCATGCCGCCCACCGCGCCGAGGCGCTGGTAGCGGCCAATACCGGCACGACGCGGATCGAGACCTCGCTGGACTACGGCTGGCAGGTGGTGCTCGAACGCCTCGCCAAGGAACGCGCCGAGGCGATCGGACCGAAGCTCTCGGTCGCCATCGTCGTCGTCGAGAACGAAACCGGCCTCGTACGCGCCTCCATCGGCGGCGCGGATTATTTCGCCAACGAGCGCGCCGGCGGCATCGACCTCACGCGCGCCATCCGCTCGCCCGGTTCGGCGCTAAAACCCTTCATCTACGCGCTCGCGTTCGAGAACGGCATCGCCCACCCGGAAACGATGCTGGAGGATCGTCCGCACCGGTTCGGGCTCTACGCGCCGGAGAACTTCGACAACACCTTCCAGGGCATGGTGACGGCGCGTTCGGCGCTCCAGCAATCGCTCAACCTGCCGGCGGTCGACCTCCTGAAACTGGTCGGCGCGCAGAAGTTCATCTCGCGCCTGCGCGAGGCAGGGGCGACGATCGAGACACCGAAGGACGGCGGCGCGCCGGGCCTCGCCATCGGCCTCGGCGGGCTCGGCATCTCGCTCAACGACCTGACGATGCTCTACGCCGGCCTCGCACGCGGCGGGGCGATGCTGCCCACGCGTGATCTTGCGGCAACGCCCCTCAAGGCTGATCCGCTCCAGTTCGTCGGTCATGTTCCGGCCTGGTATATCGCCGATATCCTGATCGGCGCGCCGCCGCCGGATAACGCGCCGCAGGCCCGCCTCGCCTACAAGACCGGCACCTCCTACGGCTACCGCGATGCCTGGGCCGTCGGGTTCGATCTCAAGCACACCATCGGTGTCTGGGTCGGGCAGGCGGACAACGGCGCGGTGCCGGGGCTGGTGGGGCGGCGCGTCGCGGCGCCGATCCTGTTCGATGCCTTCAACCGCATCGGCATGAATTCCGGGCTGCCGCACCGCCCGCGGGAGGCGCTCGTCGCCACCAACCTGACGCTGCCGCCGCCCCTGCGCCACGTGCGGCAGGACGTGCCGAAGACCATCGCCGCCATGAGTCGGCCGGGCCTGCAGATCGCCTTCCCGCCCGACGGCGCCGCGATCGACGCGGAAGCGACGCGGATCGACGGCCATCCGCTGCTCAAGGTGAAGATCAACGGCGGTTCGCCGCCCTTCACCTACCTCCTGAATGGTGCGCCAGCGCACGCGCCGTCGAGCCGCCGCGAGGCAGGATTGAGGCCGGAAGGTCTGGGATTCGCCCAGATCTCCGTGATCGACGCCACCGGCGCCACCGACCACGTGACCGTCAGGCTGCAATAGCGGAAAAAATATTCTTTTGAGGGATTTGAGACATGAGCGACGATAACGATTATTCCCAGTTCGGCCTCGACAACAATGACGGGCAGACCTTTTCCGCACCCGATGGCGGCGAGGACGTGCACGCCGCCCCGCAGGGCTTTTTCGAACGGCTTTCCAATTCCTTCGGCTCGATCATCGCCGGGCTCGTCATGATCCCCCTCGCCTGCTGGGGCCTGTTCTGGAACGAGGGCCGCGCGGTCAAGACCGCCCGCGCGCTGACCGAGGGACAGGGCATCGTCCAGGCGATCGGAACGGACAAGGTGGACAGCGCGCTCAACGGCAAGCTGATCCATGTTTCCGGCGAGGTGAAAAGCGCGAGCGGGGTCGCCGATCCGGTCTTCGGCGTAAAGACGAGCGGATTGAAGCTGATCCGCCATGTCGAGCGGTATCAGTGGGTCGAGAAGGAGAGCGGCTCCGGGCAGGACCGCAAGTTCACCTATTCACGCGAATGGCGCGACCAGTTCGTCGATTCCTCGCGATTCAAGTTCCCGCAGGGCCACCAGAACGCCGGGCCGTTCCAGTGGAAGAACGAAAGCTTCGCCGCGAAGGACGCGCGCATCAATGCCTACCCGGTCGGCAGTGCCGCCGGCCACCTATCCCAGAGCACCGAGTTCAGTGTTGATCCGGCGAGCCTCGAAGCCGCCAAGAAGGCGCATGTCTGGCAGGTGCATCTGTACAACGGCGGTTATTATGTCGGCCTGAACCCCAACAACCCGATGATCGGCCACTACCGCATCACCTATCGCCTCGTGCCCGAGGGCAAGGCGAGTTTTGTCGGCAAGCAGACACCGGACGGGATCGAAGCCTACCGGGCGACGAACGGCCGCGAGTTCCTGCTTGCGCAATCCGGCACCAAGACCACCGACGAGATGTTCGAAAAGGCGCAGGACGACAACGCCACGTTGACCTGGATCTTCCGCGCGGTGGGCCTGCTCGTCCTGTTCATCGGGTTCTCGGCCCTGTTCGCGCCGGTGACGCTGCTGGCGAGCTACATCCCGATCCTGGGCTCGCTCGTCTCGGGAGCCGTGGGCCTCGTCGCGGCGGCAGCGACAGCGATCGTCGGCCCCTCGGTGATCGCCATCGCCTGGTTCGCCTATCGCCCGCTGGTCTCGGTCATCGTGCTGGCCATCGGCGCGGCCATCGCCTTCGGGTTCCGGCAATTGCGCCTGCGCCGGCAGGCCGGCATGGCGCACCAGCCGGCCTGAGTCCCGGAACGCGCCTCGCAACGACCGGCCACGGCCGGTCGTTGCTCCAGCAACCAAAGCGCGAGTCGGCGCCGCCTGCAATCCAGCGTGGTTAACGCGCACTTAACGCAAATATGCGAGAAATGCCCGATTTTCCTCGATTTCGGGCCTCCCCATGCGCCTCTTTTCCAAACAGCATTCCTTTCTCATCGACATGCTGCTCGCGTTCGGCGTTCTGCTGACCCTCTGCGCCATTGCCGGCTGGATGGCCCTGTCGATGACCATGCGCCTTCTCGACAACACGCGCGATGCGGTATGGGAAGCCTCGGTGCCGCCGAAATCTGTCCACGCCCTGATCGAGGCGCAGTGGCGCAACCATGTCGAGGTGACGGATGCGTTGATCACGCCCGCGAAGACCGAGGCTGCGCGCGCTGCCATCGCGGCGCGGAATGCCACGGTCGATCCCAACTGGCAGACACTGATCGGGATGTCGGCCGAATTCCCGGCGGAGGTGAAGACCGCGCTTGCCGCCACGAACGACAAGCTCGCCGCCGCCCGCAAGGCCCTCGACGACAGCCTCGCCGGAGCGACCGGGGACGCTTCGGCAGAGACACGGGTCGCGCTCGCCAGCCGGCAGAACGCAGCCATGGCGGCACTGTCCGAAGCCGCTACGGCGATGCTCACGGTGATGAACAGCCGTATCCGTTTCGTGACGGAGCGAATGGAGGCGACCGCCATGGAGGCGCTCGTCAAGATCGTCGGCCTCGGCACAGTGATCGTGCTCGCGCTGTTCGGCACCGGGCTGGTGGTTTTCCGGCGCATCATCCGGCCGATTTCGCGCCTGAGCGATGTCATGTCGAAGCTCAGCGCCGGCGATTTCGATGTCGAGGTGCCCGTCAGCAAGCGCCGCGACGAGGTGGGACGGATGTCCGAGACGGTTCACGTCTTCCAGCGCAATCTCCGCGAGACCGAGACGCTCCGCCTCGCGCAGGAGCAGGAGCGCACCGAGGCGGAGAACCGCCGCAAGGCCGGCCTTGCGACGCTGGCACAGGCCTTCGAGCAGCATGTCGGCCGCGTCGTGCAATCCGTGACGGGCGCCGTCGCCGCACTGGAGCAGACCGCCGAGGAAATGTCGCGCGAATCCGGCGCCGCGACGGGAGAAGCCACCGCCGTCGCCGCCGCCTCGGAAGAGGCGACCGAGAATGTCCGCACCGTCGCGACCGCGACAGCCGAACTTTCCGACGCGATGAACAAGGTTGGCTCGCAGGTGGCGGAGAGCGGCGAGCGCATCCGCCAGGTCGCCGAGCAGGCCCGCCAGACCGATCGCGACGTGCAGTCGCTTGGCGCTGCCGCGGATTCGATCGGCAACGTCGCCAAGGTGATCAGCGATATCGCCGGTCAGACCAACCTGCTCGCGCTCAACGCCACCATCGAAGCGGCCCGCGCGGGCGAGGCCGGTCGCGGCTTCGCGGTCGTGGCGCACGAGGTGAAGGAGCTTGCCGCCCAGACCGCCCGCGCGACCGAGGAGATCGCCGGCCAGATTGCCGCCATTCAGGCGGCAAGCGCCAACGCGATCGAGGCGGTCCGCACCATTGCCGGCACGATCGCCGACGTGAATCAGATCTCGGAAGTGATCGGCGTCTCAATCTCGGACCAGATGACAACCACGGGTATGATCGCCGACAATATCGACGAGGCCGCCAAGGGGACGGTCGAGGTGACCAAGAACATCTCGAATGTCAGCGTTGCGATCCGGAATTCCGGACGGCTCGTCGAGGAAGTGCTCAATTCGTCGCGCGAACTCGGCCGCGAAGGGCAGGCTCTCGCAGAGGCGGTCAACGAATTCCTCGGTTCGATCCGCGCGGCCTAGGACTTCCGTCCGCTGGAGCGACGACCCGCGGACAAGGAAGAATGAGCGGACAAGGAAGAATGCGGCAGCAAAAACCGGGGAAAGATCCCCCGGCCAAGATCCGGGGAAATGGTGGGCGCGACAGGGATCGAACCTGTGACCCCTTCGGTGTGAACGAAGTGCTCTTCCGCTGAGCTACGCGCCCGGAGGCTCCCCGATAGGCCAGGTGCCCCTGCGCGTCAAGGCAAGAAACGGCGGCGCCGTCCCCACCTCCCGCCGGCGATCCGGCGAAGGGCGCAACCGCTGTTGCCAAGACGCAACATCGTGACCCGCGCCGCACAGAAATGCCACAGCAATCACGCAGTTGTGTGCTGACGCACTTGTCAAGCAAGGGGCGAAGCAGGCATAGGAATTCTCGTATTCACGTTCGCGCTGCGGACAAAGTTCACGAAAATCACATGGGGATAGACGATGCGTCTGAGCAAGACGATCGCTGCTGTGCTGGTTGTCGGTTCGGCCCTTGTTTCCGGCGCTGCCGCGAACGAAGTGCTCGATCCGATCACCCATCAGCCGCTTGTTAGTGCCGATAGCCGGATTCAGGCGGCTGCCATTCCGCGCGAGGAAGTCGAATACAAGGGCAAGTATGGCCCCGGCACCATCGTAGTGGATACCAACGAAAAGCGCCTCTATTTCGTGCTGCCGAACGGCCGGGCGATGAAGTACGGCGTCGGTGTCGGCCGCCCGGGGTTCGCCTGGGCCGGCGTCAAGAACATCACCCGCAAGGCCGAGTGGCCGGGCTGGACTCCGCCGCCGCAGATGATCAAGCGCCGTCCCGATCTGCCGCGTCACATGCCCGGCGGCGAAGGCAACCCGCTTGGCGCCCGCGCGCTCTACCTCGGCAGCTCGCTTTACCGCATCCACGGTTCGAACGAGCCGGAGACCATCGGTCAGGCCGTGTCCTCGGGCTGCATCCGCATGCTCAACGCCGACGTGATCGACCTCTACGAGCGCGTCCGCATCGGCACCCGCGTCGTCGTGATGCGCTGAACCTGCCGACAGGCAAGACGAGATCAAGCCGGCCTTCGGGCCGGCTTTTTCGTTTGAGCATCAGGCGCGGCGTGCCCGCTCGCGGCTCATGCCTTTCAGGGCCAGCTCGGTCTCGTATTCCGCCATCAGCGCCGTTCCTTCGCGCGCGAAGCGGTTGAGGAGCGGCCAGCCGTAAATGCCGGAATCGTGCAGGTCGTCGAAGCGCAGGCGAATGGCGTAATTGCCGACCGGCTCGATGCCGATGATCATCACCTCGCGCTTGCCGGGGATGGTCTTGCGCTCGTCGGGATTATGCCCCTGCACCTCGGCGCTCGGGCTGCGCACACGCAGGAGCTCCGCGCTGATGGTGCCGCTGAAACCGTCCTCGAAGGCGATCTGAAGCGTGCGCTTGTCGGCGCTGAGCCTCAATTCGGTCGGCCAGGGCGCATGGTCGTCGAGCGGCGTATCGAGAAGCGACATCGTGTTTTCTCCTTCGCTCCCGTCAATTGCTGGCTAGCCCGTCAATTTCAAGATCGATGCGCGCTATCCGGGTGAATTGCCCCGGATTTGATCCCGGGCCTGATACTGGATTTGACTTGCCCCCTTTGATTTGACTTGCCCCCTTGTTTTTAGGCCCGTTGGAGGCACATTGCACGGGAACAGGCGAAATCGCCGGAGAGAAGCGTGATGACCGATATTCCCCTGCCGAAGGGTGGCAACGATACGATCGTCGATCCGTTCGGGCGGGCCGTAACCTATCTTCGCGTTTCCGTGACCGATCGCTGCGATTTCCGATGCAGCTATTGCATGAGCGAGAACATGACCTTCCTGCCGAAGGCCGATCTGCTCAGCCTCGAGGAGCTGGACCGGCTGTGCTCGGCCTTCGTGCGGCGCGGCGTGCGCAAGCTGCGCATCACCGGCGGCGAACCGTTGGTGCGACGCGACATCATGACCTTGTTCCGTTCGCTTTCGCGCCATCTTTCGTCAGGCCAACTCGACGAACTGACCGTGACGACCAACGGCTCGCAGCTTTCGCGCCTCGCGCAGGAGCTTTACGACTGCGGCGTCCGACGCATCAACGTCTCGCTCGATACGCTCGATGCGGAGAAGTTCCGGGCCATCACGCGCTGGGGCACGCTCGACAAGGTGCTCGCCGGCATTGATGCCGCGCAGGCGGCGGGTCTCAAGGTGAAGATCAACGCCGTCGCGCTCAAGGATTTCAACGAGGACGAATTCGTACCGATGATCCGCTGGGCGCATGGGCGCGGCATGGACATCACCTTCATCGAGGTGATGCCGCTCGGCGAGATCGAAGGCCAGCGGGCCGACCAGTATCTGCCGCTCAGCGAGGTCCGGAGCCGGCTGGAGCGGGAATTCACACTGGAAGATATCCCGTTCCGCACCGGCGGGCCGGCGCGCTATGTCGCTGCGAAGGAAACCGGCGGCCGGATCGGCTTCATCACCCCGCTCACGCATAACTTCTGCGAGAGCTGCAATCGCGTGCGTCTCACCTGCACCGGCACGCTGTTCATGTGTCTCGGCCAGGAGGATGCGGCCGACCTGCGCAAGCCGCTCCGCGCCAGCGAGAGCGACGAGGCGCTGATGCAGGCGATCGACGAGGCGATCTCGCGCAAGCCGCGCGGCCATGATTTCGTGATCGACCGCCGCACGCGCCAGCCAGCGGTGGGTCGGCACATGAGCGTCACCGGCGGTTAGGGCGGCAGCGGCGTTTCCGCGAGATCGGGAATGCAGGGGATGCGCGCCAGCGCCTCGGAATAATCCACCGGCAGGAGATCGCGGCCTGCGAGCAGATGTCCGAGATAGACGCAGGCCGGGCTCAGGCCCTCGGTCAGGCGGTAGCGGGAAACGTAGGTGATCGCCGCGCAGGGTTGCCCCTCGCCATCGAGAACGGTCACATCCTCGCGGGCGTAGTGCCCACCGGCGACGCCTTCATAGCGATCGAGCACCTCGAACCCGGCATCGGGCAGTTCGTTGATCGTGCCGTGGGTGATCGACGCCGGATCACGCACGATGTTCGCCGCACCGGCCCCCTCGAAGCGCGACCAGGGCTTGTTGAACGCGAGGCGCCAGCCCGGCAGCGATGCCACCAGCCGGCGGCCGTGCGACACGCCGTGGCCGGTCATCCGCTCGCCGAAGAGGCGCGCGGGGTTCATGTTCGACCC
>JAVTWI010000144.1:0-11858 GCA_032229845.1 Rhabdaerophilum sp. | reverse complement strand
GCACCTCCTACACCATGCTGGCGACGCTGGTGCAGCTGATGGGCGAGGACAAGGCCTTTGAGTATCTCAAGGCTCTCCACAAGAACATCAACCAATATACCAAGTCCGGTGGAGCGCCCGCGAAGGCGACCAGCCTGGGCGAGACCACGGTCGGCATCACCTTCATGCACGACATGGTGACGATGGTCGTCAACGGCGGCCCGGTAAAGGTTGTCGCTCCTTGCGAGGGCACCGGATACGAGATCGGGTCGATGTCGATCATCAAAGGCGCCCGCAACATGGAGAACGCCAAGAAGTTCTACGACTGGGCGCTGACGCCGGCGGCGCAGAAGCTCGCGGAGACAGCCAAGTCGTATCAGGTTCCCTCGAACAAGAACGTCATCCCGCCGCCGCAGTCGCCCAAACTCGCCGACATCAAGCTGATCGACTATGATTTCGCGAAATATGGCTCCTCGGCCGAGCGCAAGCGGCTCCTGAGCAAGTGGGACAACGAGGTCAAGAAGCTGCCGAAGTAATCGCCCGGCGAACGGGTCGTCCCGATGCGGCCGGCGACACGCCTCGTCTATCTCTGCGCCTGGCTCGGCTTCGCGCTCCTCCCCTGGTATCTCACCGAGGGGATGAGCCTGACCGGGTTCGGCTGGCTCGCCGGTTATCCGTTCGGCAAGGCCGGCAGCGGCCTTGCGGGCGAGGCGCGCTGGCTGCTGCCGGGCGGGGCGATGCTGCTCGTCGCCGGGCTCGCCTGGCCAAGGCAGGACGAGCAGCGTGCCGCGAAAATCCTGATCTGGGCCGGTGCGGCCGGGTTCGCGCTGTTCTTCCTGCAGGGCTTCGCGATTGGCCTCAAGGGTCAGGGCATTCCATGGCTCGCGAACCTGTTCGGTGCTGCCGGTGCGACGCAGCGCGGCATGGGGCCGGGCGCCTTCCTCACCATCGTCTGCCTGCTGCTGCTGCTATGCCACGGCCTCGCCTATCGCGGCTTCTGCCGGGGCGACGTGTTCACCACCTCGACCATCGGCCTGCTGGTGCTGCTGATCGGCCTCTTCATTTTCTTCCCGGTGGTGACGATCCTGAAGGGCGCGATCGTCGATTCCGCCGGCCGGCCCGATTTCGGCGCCTTCGCCGAGCGCCTCCTCGATTCCTCGATTTGGGGGCTCGGCTGCTTCACTGCGGATGTCAGTTGCGGCGTCGCGTGGAACACGCTGATTCTCGCGGTGCTGTGCGGGTTCATCACCACGCTTTTCGGGCTTGCCTCGGCGCTGCTGATCCTGCGCACGGGCATGCCCGGCAAGACGATGATGAAGGCGCTGACCGTGCTGCCGATCATCACCCCGCCCTTCGTGATCGGCCTGGCGCTGATCCTTTTGTTCGGGCGCACCGGCATGGTCTCGAATTTTCTCTACGAATGGCTCGATGTTCCACGCTCGCGCTGGATCTACGGCCTGCCGGGCGTGCTGATCGCCCAGGTCCTCGCCTTCGCGCCGATCGCCTTCCTCGTGCTGATCGGCGTCGTGCAGGGCATCTCGCCGAGCCTTGAGGAAGCCTCGCAGACGCTCGGCGCCCGTCGCTGGGAGACGTTTTCCACCATCACCTGGCCGCTGCTGCGTCCCGGCATCGCCAACGCCTTCCTGCTCGGCTTCGTCGAGAGCATGGCGGATTTCGGCAATCCGCTGGTGCTGGGCGGCAACTTTGAGGTGCTTTCGACCAAGATCTTCTTCGCGGTGGTGGGGGCGGCACATAACGAAGGGCAGGCGGCGGTGCTGGCGCTGGTGCTGCTGGCCTTCACGCTCGGCGCGTTCTGGCTCCAGCAGGGTTGGCTCGGCAAGAAGTCCTACACCACGGTCACCGGCAAGGGCGACGCCGGACTGGCGACGCCGCTGCCGCGCCGCGTGAGCTGGGTTTCGGCGCTGCTCGTCGTGCCCTGGGTGGTGCTGACGGTGGTGATCTACGTCATCATCCTGATCGGCGGCTTCGTGAAATCGATGGGGCGGGATTACACCCCGACGCTGGAGCATTTCCTCACCGCGTTCCGGATCGATTTCAGCCGGGGACTGCTGTTCGAGGGCGCGGCCTGGGACTCTTTCTTCACAACTGTGAAGCTGGCGGCGATCTCGGCGCCGATCACGGCGTTCATCGGCCTTCTCGCCGCCTATCTCCTGAAACGGCAGACCTTTCGCGGCCGGGGCCTGCTCGAATTCTCGACCATGCTCTCCTTCGCCATTCCCGGCACCGTTCTGGGCGTCGCTTATATCCTCGCCTTCAACGTGCCGCCGATCGAGATGACCGGCACCGGCATCATCCTCGTGATCGCCTTCGTGTTCCGCAACATGCCGG
Source organism: Rhabdaerophilum sp. (assembly GCA_032229845.1). GTDB lineage: Bacteria > Pseudomonadota > Alphaproteobacteria > Rhizobiales > Beijerinckiaceae > Rhabdaerophilum. Next base: position 9,530 of record JAVTWI010000144.1, on the reverse strand, counting down.
TCGGCGTGCGGTCGGGCATCGCCGGGCTGTCGCAGATCGACAAGAGCCTCGACGAAGCTTCGGCGACGCTGAGCGCGCGCTCCTTCACCACGCTCTGGCGCGTGGTGCTGCCGCTGCTGCGCCCGGCGCTGGTGGCGGCGCTGGTCTATTCCTTCGTCCGCGCGATGACGGCGGTGAGCGCGGTGATCTTCCTCGTTTCGGCGGAATACAACCTCGCGACCGCCTATATCGTCGGGCGCGTGGAGGCAGGCGAGTTTGGTCTCGCCATCGCCTATTCATCGGTGCTGATCGTGGTGATGGCGCTCGGCATCATGCTGATCCAGTTCAGCGTCGGCGAACGCAAGCTCGGGCGTCGAGGCGCCGAGGCGAAAGGCGCGCCGGCCGTGGTCGGCGGCGGATAAGGACGGAAAGAACATGCAGAAGGCAGGCCCGGCCTCGGTCGAATTCCGCAACGTGACGAAGCGCTACGGCACGGTCACCGCCGTCAACGATATCACCTTCACCATCGAGGCGGGCACGCTGGTGACGCTGCTCGGCCCCTCCGGCTGCGGCAAGACCACAACCCTGCGCATGATCGCCGGGCTCGAGATGGCGAGCGAGGGCCAGATCCTGATCGGCGGCAAGGACGTGACGCGGCTCTCCGCCGCCGATCGTGACGTCTCGATGGTGTTCCAGTCCTATGCCCTCTTCCCGCACATGAGCGTGCTTGAGAACGTCGCCTACGGCCCGACGGTGAAGGGCCTGCCCAAGGCGCAGGCGCATGAGATGGCGCGTGAGAAGCTCGCCGTCGTCGGCATGAAGGGTTTCGAGGAACGCTTTCCCTCGGAGCTTTCCGGCGGCCAGCAACAGCGTGTCGCGGTGGCGCGCGCGCTGGTGCTCGAACCGCAGGTGCTGCTGTTCGATGAGCCGCTCTCAAACCTTGATGCCAAGCTCCGCCGGCGGATGCGCGAGGAGATTCGCGATCTCCAGCGCAAACTGAACCTTACCGTCGCCTATGTGACGCACGATCAGGAGGAAGCGCTCGCGGTTTCGGACAAGATCATCGTCATGTCCAACGCCGTCATCGCGCAGGAGGGCGCCCCGCGTGCGCTCTACGAGGAGCCGGCGAATACCTTCGTGGCGGACTTCATCGGCGACGCCAATCTCGTGGAGGCCGAAATCCTGTCCGTCACCAACGGCCGCGCGAACGTGCGGCTCGGTCCGGTCCGGCTCGATCTGCCGGCGCGAGGGCTCTCACCCGGCAAGGCGCAGATGGCGATCCGGCCGGAATCCCTGTCGATCATGGAGGCCGGCGGGGCGAACCTGCTCCCCGGCACGATCAGCAAATGCGCCTATCTCGGCAACCATCTCGATCTCGAAATCGCGACCGAAGTCGGCGAGTTCTACGTCACGCGCTACGGCACGCGCGAGATCATGCCGGAGGGCGAGACGGTCTGGCTTTCCTTCGCCGATTTCGGCGTCACGCTGGTGCCGGGCAAGTAGCGCTGTAAAGGGCTCTCAGGGGATCGGCTGGCGCATCCCAGCAGGCGGTCGGAGGCCGTCCCGACGCGTGTCTTGACGGCGATCAACCGCCTTCGATGTAGGTGATCGCGACCTGCCCTTCCTCGAGGATGGCCAACGAACGCGGAAAGGCTGCGCCCCAGACCGGGTCGTCGAGAGCCGGCGCGGGCGTGATCAGCTCGGCGATGCCGCTCTGCACGATGGCGCGGGCGCAATCGATGCACGGGAAAAACGTGGTGGCGAGCCTTGCCGCCTCAAGGGGGCGGCCTTGACGGGCCGCGGTGAAGATCGCGTTGCGCTCGGCGTGCTCCATCCAAACGAAGCGTCCGTCACCCTCATGCCGTTCGGGCAGATCGCGTACACCCGAGGGGAACGTATTGCACGCGGCGACAGGCGGTCCACCGTCGCGCGGGGCAAGGGCGGCCCCCACCTGCCGGACGCGGTTGGGGCTGCCCGGCGCGGCGATCACGGCAAGATCCATCAGTTCGTCAAGGGTCATCGGCACCTCGTCGGAAAGTCCGTCGCTACCCTGTGCCAAGGGAGGCGGAAGCGCAATTCCCATGCGGCCCCGACGCATAAACGGGCATGTCTGGCGCTTTGAAAGGCAGGCTGACCAGATGGCAGGCGTGTTCGAAAAAATGGAACGGTCTGGGCGAAAATTGGCGCTATCGGGACCGGTAAACCGATGCTTAGCTGCGACCAGGAACGCAGGATGACCCCTCGAATACCGCTGAATCGACAGGAGCAACGGGCATGACCAGGATCGATCGTCGCGATTTTCTCCAACGGGCCGGCGCTGTTGCCGGCCTTGCCGCCACCGGCAGCTTCCTGAGCGTCGAGGCTGGCGCGCAAGGCAAGGCCGTCATCAATATGCAGCTTGGCTGGCTGATGTCGGGCAACCAGCTCGGCGAGGTGGTGGCGCGGAGCCTCGGCTATTACGACGCGGCGGGCATTGACCTCAAGATCCAGCCCGGTGGTCCGAGCATCGACGGCGTGGCCGTAGTCGCCGCCGGGCGGTATGAGGTCGGGCAGATTTCCTCCAGCCCTTCGCTGATGCTGGCGGCCTCGCAGGATATCCCGGTCAAATGCTTCGCGGCGGGCCTGCAGCAGCACCCGTACGCGTTTTTCTCGCTCAAGAAGAACCCGGTCCACACGGCGAAGGATCTCGTCGGCAAGAAGGTCGGCATCCAGGCGACGGGCGTGATCCTGCTGCGTGCCCTGCTGGCGAAGAACAATATCCCGGAAAAGGACGTGACCATCGTCACCATCGGCTCGGACATGACCCCGCTGATGACCGGACAGGTCGATGTCGTCACCGGCTGGCTGACCAATACGACCGCGCTGAAGGTGCTGGGCGACCAGATGGTTGCGCTGAGGTTGTGGGATACCGGCGTTCAGCTCTATGCGCTGCCCTATTATGCGACGGTCGATACGATCAAGAGCAAGGGTGAGGTCCTGGCGAAGTACCTCGTCGCCTCGGGCAAGGGTTGGGCCTATGCCAAGGAAAATCCGGAGAAAGCCGTCGATCTGCTCGTCAAGGAGTTTCCCAACTTCAACCGCGCGGATGAACTCGTCGCGGCCAAGACGCAGCTCGGCTACGGCTTCACCGAGAAGACCAGGACGGAAGGCTGGGGCACGATGGACCCGGCCGTCTGGCAGAGCCAGATCGATCTTTACGCCCAGCTGGGGCAGTTCTCGAAGCGGACGCCCAAGCTCGACGAAGTGATGACGATGGATATCCTCAAGGCGACCGCCGCCGAGCGTCCGAAGCTCTGACCGGGGATTTCCCGATGTCCGTCGCCGCTGTCGACTGCCGGAGCGTCTCGGTTCGCTTCTTTTCGGAGCGACGGGCCGTCACCGCGCTCGAAGACGTCAGCTTCAGGGTCGGGCAGGGGGGATTCACCAGTCTGCTCGGCCCGTCCGGCTGCGGAAAATCGACGCTGCTCAGGGTCGTGGCGGATCTCATCCCGGCCTCGGACGGGGAGATGAGCGTGCTGGGCGGCACTCCGGAAGCGGCGCGCCGCGCGCGCGCCATCGGCTTTGTCTTTCAGGATGCCGCGCTGCTGCCGTGGCGGACCGCGCTTCAGAACGTCGAATTGCCGCTGGAAGTGGGTGGCGTGAAAAGCCTGCCGGCGAATGCCGCGACCCCGCGCGAACTCCTGGCGCTTGTCGGCCTGTCGGGCTGGGAGCACAGCTATCCGCACGAGCTTTCGGGCGGCATGCGCCAGCGTGTCTCGATCGCGCGCGCCTTGCTCGGCGGCCCGCGGCTGCTGCTGATGGACGAGCCGTTCGGCGCCCTCGACGAAATCACGCGCGACCGTCTCAACGAGGAATTGCGCCGCATCTGGGCCGAGACGCGAACGACGATCCTGTTTGTCACCCATTCGGTGCACGAGGCGGTCTATCTCGCCGATCAGGTGCTGGTGATGGCGACGAATCCGGGTCGGGTCGCCGCGCTCGAAACCATCGATCTGCCGAAGGACCGGACGCTTGCGATCCGCGAGACGCCGGAATTCAACGCAATCTCCGCGCGGATGCGCGGCTGGCTCGGGGGCGCGCATCGATGAATGACGGCTCGCCCCTTCCGAAAGCCGAAGATGCGCACCGGCGCGCGGAAGAAGCCTATCTCCGCCGACAAAGCCGCGAGCGGTGGCAACGTCGAATCCTGCCGGTGGCGGGCGTCGTGGGGCTCATCGCCCTCTGGGCCGCGCTTGTCTACGTGTTCAAGGTGCCGCCCTTCGTGGCGCCGTCCCCGCTGGCGGTGCTGAAGACGCTTGTCGCGAAGTTCCCGATTCTGATGGCGAACCTGCGCCCGACCGCCATCGAGGCCGTTTCCGGTTTTCTCATCGGCAATTTCGCCGCGATCGTCATCGCGACGGCGTTCGTCCACAAGAAGTCGCTCGAACAGGCGTTTTTTCCCGTCGTCGTGTTGATCAACACCATCCCGGTCGTGGCGAAGGCACCGATCCTCGTCCTGCTGCTCGGCAACGGCATGGAACCGAAGATCGCGATCGCCGCTCTGATCTGTTTCTTCCCGACGCTGGTGAACATGGTCCGCGGCCTCGAGGCGGTGAACCCGCAGGCGCTCGAACTGTTCCGGGTGCTGTCCGCCTCGAAATCGGAAACCTTCTTCAAGCTGCGGCTGCCCAATGCCGTGCCCTACCTGTTCTCGGCGCTGAAGATCGCGGCCTCGACCGCGGTCATCGGCGCCATCGTCGGCGAATGGATCGGATCGACGGAAGGCATCGGCGCGCTCATCATCCAGTCCACCTATAATTTCGACAGCGCGATGCTCTACGCCACCGTTCTCGTCGGTTCGGCATTTTCCGTCGCGTTCTTTGTGCTGATCACCATCGCCGAGCGCCTTGTCGTGCGCTGGCAACCCAAGAACACGGCCTGAAAGAACACGGCCTGAAGCCGGACCCGATGGAGGGATGAACAATGTCCAAGAATGAAACCATTGCCGTTCCCGCTGCACCCGCGCCGATCGTCGCACGGGCGGATGTCGTCGTGGTTGGCGGCGGGCCTGCCGGCATCGCCGCCGCGGTCGCCGCGCGGCGCGAAGGCGCGTCCGTGACGCTTCTGGAGCGCTACCCCTATCTTGGCGGTCTCGCCTCCGGCGGGATGGTGCTGGTGCTCGATGACATGACCAACGGCCAGGAGGTGACGGTCACGGGCCTCTGCATGGAGATGATCGAACGGATGAAGGCCGTCGGCGCTGCGGTCTATCCGCCGGTGGAAGACAGGCGTCAGGGATGGGACGTGCATCGCAAATGGTCGTCCTGGGGCCTGTTCGATTTCCGCTCGGCGACGAAGCCGATGCCGATCGTCATGTCCGCCGCCTTCGATCCCGATGGCTGGAAACGCTGCGCCAACGATCTCATCGCGGAGGCCGGCGTCGACGTGCGGCTGCATTCGTGGTTTTCCTCGGCCATCGTCCGCGACGGGCGTATCGCCGGCGTGATCTGCGAAACGAAATCCGGTCGGCAGGCCATCATGGGTGATATCGTGATCGACACCTCCGGCGATCTCGATGTCGCGGCGTCGGCCGGTGCGAAATTCACGGACGGCAGCTATATGGTCACGACCGTCTTCCGCCTCGGTGGGGTCGATGTGGACGAGGCTGAGCGTTTTCGCTTCGAGGAGCCGGACGCTTTCGCGCTGATCGACAAGCAGGCCAAGCGCGTTGTCGGCGGCTCGTGGGACCGCTGGTGGCTGCGCACGCCATTGCCCGGCGTGGTCTGGTGCAACTGCCCGCACATGACCGGCTACGACGCCCTCAAGGTCGAGGACCAGACCCGCGCCGATTTCGAAGGCCGCAGACGCATCTACGCCCTGGTCGATTTCGTCCGCGCCAACGTCCCCGGTTTCCGGGATGCCCATGTCATCGACGTCGCGCCGCAGCTCGGCGTGCGCCAGACGCGCCTGCTCGAGGGCCGGTATGTTGTCACCAAGGACGATGTGAACAACCGCGTCCACTTCCCGGATACGGTTGCGCGCGGACGGGACTACTACACGCCCTACCGCTCGATGCTGCCGAAGGATATCGACGGCCTCCTTGTGGCGGGGCGCCATTATTCGGCGACGGAATCGGCCCAGAAGCTCAGCCGCGAAATTCCGCCCTGCATGTCGATGGGGCAGTCCGCCGGCATCGCCGCCGCGCTTGCGCTCGATCTCGGCGGCGATGTCGCCGCCGTGCGTGCGCAGGACATCTGTGCCCGCGTGCGGGCGCAGGGAGGCGATCCGGGCGATGTTCCCTCCGCCAACGCCACCCTTCTGGAGAGCGCCGCATGACCGCCGCTCCGCTCCCGCTCGCCGGCATCCGCGTCATCGATTTCACGCAGGTGATGATGGGCCCGGTCTGCACCCAGATGTTGGGCGACTATGGCGCCGACGTCATCAAGATCGAGAAACCCGGAACCGGGGATCTCTCCCGCACCTCGTTTCCGAACGATCCGGCCGGTCTGCTGGGCCCTGTGTTCTGTTCGTTGAACCGCAACAAGCGGTCGATTGTGCTCGACACGCGCTCTGCCGAAGGCAAGGCGGCCGTCCTGAAACTGGTCGAGACGGCGGATGTCGTCGTCAACAACTTCCGCGCCGGCGTCATGGATCGGCTGGGCTTCGGCTATGAGACGCTCGCGAAGCTCAATCCCCGCCTCATCTATGCCTCGGGCACCGGCTTCGGCCTTACCGGGCCCTACGCCCACAAGGGCGGGCAGGACGTTCTCGCCCAGGCGGTGACCGGCGTGATGTATCGCCGCTCCGACGCAAGCCTGCCGCTCTCGATTTATCCGACCACCTTCGCCGATTTCTCCGCCGGCATGCACATGATGCAGGGCATCCTGCTCGCATTGCTCCAGCGCGCGCAGACGGGGCGAGGCCAGCAGATCAGCGTCTCGCTCTATGATTCCATGCTCGCGGCCCAGACCCAGGAAGGCACCGCACAGATGATGCGCGGCCGCGAGGTCAATTGGGGAGCGATGCCCCTGTCGGGCGTGTTCCCGACCAGCGACGGCGCCGTCGTTCTCGTGGGTGCGTTCAAGAGCCATCCGCTGCGCGATATCTGCGCGGCGCTCGAAATCGACGATCTCTCGGCCGATCCGCGCTTTTCGGATCATCCTTCCCAGGTGGCCAACAAGGCCGTCCTGCACGGAGTATTCCGTGCGCGCTTCTCGACCTATACGACCGACCAGCTTCTGGCCCGCCTCGAAGCACAGGACCTGCTCTGCGCACCGGTAAGGACGCTCGCCGAGGCGCTTGCCGATCCGCAGACTGCCGTGAACGGGATGGTGATGGAGGCCGAGGGCGCTGTCGAAACGGTTCGTGTCGTGGGTTCGCCCATCCACATGTCCGACGCCCCGGTCACGATCCGCATCCCGCCGGCGCCACTGGGCGCCCATACGACGGAAGTGCTCAAGGAGATCGGTCTCGCCCGGACGGAGGCGGCCGAATAATGCCTGTTCATTTCTCCGTTGCCGATCATGTCGCTGCCGTCACCATCGACCGGCCGGAAGTGCTGAACGCCGTCGACGCCGCGACGGACCGGGAGCTCAATCGCATTTTCGATGCCATCGAGAGGGACCGGGATATCCGCGTCGTGGTGCTGACCGGGGCCGGAGACCGGGCTTTTTGCACCGGGGCCGACATGAAGGGCGGCTCGGGCAAGTCCGGCCTCGAATACTGGGCCGAGGCGCGGCCCAACGGCTTCGGCGGGATAGCCCTTCGCCAGACGCTCGACGTGCCGGTGATTGCCCGCGTCAACGGTCACGCCGCCGGCGGGGGCTTCGAGATGGTGCTCGGGTGCGATCTGGTCGTCGCGGCCGAAGAAGCGACCTTCTCGCTGCCCGAGCCACGCGTCGGCCGCTTGCCGCTCGATGGTGGGATGGTGCTTCTCCAGCGCCAGATCGCCCACCGCGCGGCGATGGGCATCCTGCTGACTGGCCGAAGGGTGAAGGCGCCCGAGGCATTGAGCCTGGGGATCGTCAACGAGATCGCGCCGCGCCCGGCGCTGGATGCCGCCGTCCGTCGCTGGGTCGACGAGATTCTCGCCTGCGCCCCGCTGTCGGTCCGGGCGATCAAGCAGACGGTGCGCCGCACGGCCCACCTTTCCGCGCTCGAGGCCCAGGCGCTGCGATTGCCTGCGCTGGTCGAGGCGCTTGGTTCCGAAGATTCGAACGAAGGCGTCCGCGCCTTTGTCGAAAAGCGCAAGCCGCAATGGAAAGGGCGCTGAGAGGGTGCCATAGTGGCCGGACGCCACGTGGAACCGACGCATGCTTCATGCCGCCGCCCTTTACTATTTCCGGGAGGTCGCCCGGGCCGGCTCGATCCGCAAGGCGTCGGCGGCGCTGAATATCGCCGCCAGCGCGCTCAACCGGCAGATCCTCAACCTTGAGGCGGACCTCGGCACCGCCTTGTTCGACCGTCTTCCCGGTGGCATGCGGTTGACGGTCGCCGGCGATCTCCTGCTGCGGCATGTGGTCGATACCCTGCACGATTTCGACAGGACCCGCACGGCAATCGACGACCTGAAGGCCGCGCGCTCGGGTCATATTTCGGTGGCTGCGGTGGATTCGCTTCTCGTCGACTTCTTGCCCCGCGCCATCCACCGATTTCGGCTCGACTTCCCGGCCGTTACCTATGCGGTCAGCGCCGTGGCGCCCCCTGACGTCGCGGGCCTTGTCGCCGCCGGCGATATCGACATGGGGTTCACTTTCGTCGGGCAGATTCCGAGTACGGTCCGCTATCTGACCGAGATCTCCGCGCCGATCGGGGTCGTGATGCGTTCGGACCATCCGCTCGCCAACCAGCTTCAGGTTGAATATGAGGATCTCGCGCGCTACCCCCTTCTGACCCAGTCGGGGCCTCTGCCGCGCGGCGCGGATATCGACGCGCATTTCACCGCCTTCAAGGCTGAACTCGGCGCGCGCGTCACGTCGAACTCGATCCAGATGCTTCGGCTGTGCATCCTCCTGAACATGGGCGTCGCGCTGTTCACCCGCCTCGGTTTCCTGCACGAAATCGAAACCGGCCAGATCGCCTGGCGCCCCATCAACTCGCCGGCGATCAACTCTCTGAAGATCGGCATGATCCTGCCCGCGAACCGCGACCTGTCGCCCCCTGCGGCTCAATTCGCGCGCCAGCTTTCGGATGATCTCCATCACCTCGTCGCGACGTGATCCGCCGATAATCGCGTCCGCGAGGGTATGCTTGTCTCGTGACGGACGGGTTGCCGCCGGAGCCGTGAGCGAAGCGAGCTGGTGCGAGACAGAAGGATTGGCGCACCCGGCAGGATTCGAACCTGCGACCTTTGGATTCGGAATCCAACACTCTATCCAGCTGAGCTACGGGTGCTTCGCCACACCGTTTAGCGGATCGCCGCAGGCGCTGCAACGATGCTCGTCGTTTCTTGTCGAAAACATTGCCGTCTGCTGATTGCCAGACGAGACCTGCTGACCTAAAGCCGGGCGCGGGAGCCAACCTGCCATGATCGTCGACCTGAGCCAGACCATCTCGAATTCCATGCCGGCCTT
>JAVTWI010000143.1:10200-11920 GCA_032229845.1 Rhabdaerophilum sp. | reverse complement strand
GCGCGGGTGGCGTTCAGGGCATCGTCGACGCGGTCCTTCTTCTCCTTGACCTCGACCTCGGTCGCGCCGCCGACGCGGATCACCGCGACGCCGCCGGCGAGCTTGGCCAGGCGCTCCTGGAGCTTCTCGCGATCGTAATCGGAGGTGGTCTCCTCGATCTGGGCCTTGATCTGGTTGACGCGGGCCTCGATCTCCTTCTTCTTGCCGGCGCCGTCGACGATCGTGGTGTTTTCCTTCTCGATGCGGACGCGCTTGGCACGGCCGAGCATCGGCAGGGTCACGGTCTCGAGCTTGATGCCAAGGTCTTCCGAGATCATCTGGCCGTTGGTGAGGATCGCGATGTCCTCAAGCATCGCCTTGCGGCGATCGCCGAAGCCCGGCGCCTTGACGGCCGCGACCTTGAGGCCGCCGCGCAGCTTGTTGACGACGAGCGTGGCAAGCGCTTCGCCTTCCACGTCCTCGGCGACGATGACGAGCGGCTTGCCGGTCTGGACGACGGCTTCGAGCACCGGCAGCATCGGCTGGAGCGAGGAGAGCTTCTTCTCGAAGATCAGGATGTAGGGGTCATCCAGCTCGGCGACCATCTTCTCCGAGTTGGTGATGAAATACGGCGAGAGGTAGCCGCGGTCGAACTGCATGCCTTCGACGACGTCGAGTTCGGTCTCGGCGGTCTTGGCTTCCTCGACGGTGATGACACCTTCGTTGCCGACCTTCTGCATCGCGGTGGCGATCATCTCGCCGACCGACTTGTCGCCGTTGGCGGAGATGGTGCCGACCTGCGCGACTTCCGCGTTCGAGGTCACCTTCTTCGAGTTCTTCTTGAGGTCGGCGACGACGGCCTCGACGGCCATGTCGATGCCGCGCTTGAGGTCCATCGGGTTCATGCCGGCGGCAACCGCCTTCGCGCCCTCGCGGACGATCGACTGGGCGAGAACGGTCGCGGTTGTGGTGCCGTCACCGGCAGCGTCGTTCTGCTTCGAGGCCACTTCGCGCACCATCTGCGCGCCCATGTTCTCGAACTTGTCGGCAAGCTCGATTTCCTTGGCGACCGTCACGCCGTCCTTGGTGATGCGCGGGGCCCCGAACGACTTCTCGATCACGACGTTGCGGCCCTTGGGGCCCAGCGTCACCTTGACGGCGTTGGCGAGGATATCGACGCCACGCAGCATCTTGTCGCGGGCGTCGCCCGCAAATTTCACTTCCTTGGCAGCCATTTCAGCTTAACTCCGAATAGATGTTCTTGAGGGGGCGGCTCAGGCGATCACGCCCATGATGTCGGATTCCTTCATGATGAGGAGATCCTGGCCATCGATCTTCACTTCCGTGCCGGACCACTTGCCGAAAAGGACGCGGTCGCCCTTCTTGACGTCGAGCGGAACGAGCTTGCCGTCTTCGCCGCGGGCGCCGGGGCCAACGGAAATGACTTCACCTTCCTGCGGCTTCTCCTGGGCGGTTCCCGGGATGATGATGCCGCCCTTCGTCTTCTCTTCGCTGTCGATGCGCTTGACGACGACACGGTCATGCAAGGGACGAAACTTCGTCATGGGTTTCCTCTTGAGGCTTCAAAAATCGGTTGGCCGGTCCGGCGCGCGGGACGCGCCATCGCGTGGGTTCTCTGGGGTCTCCACCCGCCGGGAACGGCCAGGGAGTTTTAGCACTCACATCCAGCGAGTGCTAACGGCGATATGGGGGTATGCGACTTTGGAGTCAAGAGGCAGAC
>JAVTWI010000143.1:0-10100 GCA_032229845.1 Rhabdaerophilum sp. | reverse complement strand
AGCGTCGACCAGCCGGGGAGTTCGCCGAAGAAGACGAACCCGAGCGATGCCGCATAAAGAAGCGCGGAATACTCCGCGACCGCGAGCTTGTTCGCCTCCTCGCGCCGGTAGGCCATGCCCATCGTATAGTGGCCGCCGACGCCGAGAAGGGCGATCAGCGCGAAGATCAGCAGATCCGCCGGCCGGGGCGAGACCCAGACGAACGCAGCCGGCAGGGCGAGGATCAGTGCCGGCACGGCATTCTGGAACGCGACGATGGTGATGAGCGCATCCTGCCGCGCACGCTGGCGCAACAGGGTCAGCGAAAGCGCGTAGAACAGCGCCGAGGCAATCGCGGCCATCGCGCCGAACAGGTGGAAACCGGTCGTGCCGATCCCCTTGCTCAGCACCATCACAACCATGCCGAGAAAGCCGATGGCGAGGCCGATCATGGTGTTGCGGCCGACGATCTCGCCGAGGATCAGCCCGCCGAACAGCGCCAGGAACAGCGGCGAGAGGAACGAAAAGGCGATGGCCTCGGCCAGCGGCAGGGTCTGGAGCGAGTAGAAGAAGGTCGTGGCCGTCAGCGATCCGACGCAGCCGCGCAGGAGGTTGGTGCGGATCGCCTCGCGCGAGGGGCGCGGCGGCCGGAGCCCCAGCCAGAAGGCAAGGGCCGCCATCGAACCGAACAGGAAGCGCAGGAAGACGAGCTGGAAGGTCGGATAGTGGACGCCGACATGCTTGAGCAGCGCATCCATCACGCTGAGGATGCCGATGCCGAGAATCGCGACAAGAACAGGGTGCAGCCGGTCGACGATCATCCCGCGAGCGCCTTCAGCGAGACATAGACGAGGCGCAGGCTGCCGACGACCAGAAGCCCGTTCGTCAGCAGCAGGACCATGTCCTGCGACAGGCGGTGGTGCAGCCGCACGCCGAGCGGCACACCCAGCGGGATGATGGGCGCGAACAGCAGCGCGGCCGCCGCCGCATCCGGCCGCGCCGCCAGCAGGAGGCCGTAGGGGATCAGCTTGAGCAGATTGCCGATCGTGAAGAAGGCGGCGTTGGTGCCGACGAAAAGCCTTTTGTCGAGCCCGCGCCGGATGAGATACATCGCCACCGGCGGGCCGCCTGCGTGGGCGACAAAGGTCGTGAAGCCGGACGCGGTGCCGGCGGCAAGGCCGAGCACGGCATCGACCGGCTTCTGGCCGGCGGCGCTTTTCCGATGACGCTTCCAGAACCAGTGCCCGGCGAAAACGAGGCTGACCGAGCCGATCACGAGACCGACAAGACGTGGGTCAACCTTCTCGAACATCAGCCAGCCGAGCAGCAATCCGACCAGAAGGCCGGGTATGAGAACCTTGAGATCCGGCTTCGACCAGCTGGACGGGCCGAAAGCGCGCAGCGTGAACATGTCCATGCCCGAAACGAGGGGCGCGACGATGATCGCAGCGCCGATCGGGTCGATGAGGAAGGAGAGCATCGGCACGCCGAGCGAAGCCGCGCCGCCGCCGAAGGCGCCTTTCGACACCGCGATCACGAAGACGGTGATGCCGCCGACGAGCCAGAAGACCGGATCGGGCGCGAAGCGGGCCGCACCTTCCAGAAGAAGGTCGAGGTAGGACAAGGGAGCCTGCGGGAAACGAGGTAGTTGCGTCCTGCATACGCCGGTTCGGCAGCGGCGACAATCCCGTCATCCGCAGCCATTTTCCGGCCTTGCCTTGCCTTTGAACGACGGCTGGAGACAAGGTGAAGCATGGTCATGCCCGCCGCCTTCCTTGCCTCCGCGCTGATCCAGTTCGTGCTCGGGCTGGTGGTCGCCTGGCTGCTCGGACCTGCCGAATTCGGCTATTACGCGCTGGCGCTCGCGGGCGCAGTGCTGATGCAGACCTTTATCTTCGAGTGGTTGCGTCTTGCCGCGACGCGCTTTCATCATGCCGAGGCCGGGCGGGTTTTTGCGGCTGTTCTGCTGCGGTGGTTCGCGGGGATCGCCGCTGCCTTGCTCCTCTTGGCGCTGGCCGTTGCCGTCTTCGGGGGCGAGCGTCGCCTGCTTTACGTGCTGGCCTTGCTGACCGCGATCGCCACCGGCTTCGCCGATCTCCGCGCTGCGATGCTCCGCGCCGAGTTCCGGGGAAGCGCCTACGCCCTGTTTCTCGCGCTGCGGAACGGGTTGGCCCTGCTGCTCCTGCCGACGGCTTCCGCGCTGACCGGGCGGGCTGATCTGGCACTGGGAGCTTTTTTCCTCTCGATCGTGCTTGCGAGCAGTGTTCTCGAATGGCGGCTGCGCGGCCAGCAGGACGCGGTTCCGCCAATGCCGGCGCCGGTTCCTTCCGCGTCGGACCTGGCGCGATATTCGATGCCGATTGTCGGCACCAATCTTGTCTATCTCACCCTGTTCTTCCTGATCCGTTCCGCAATTGCCTGGGCGGGCGGCATCGGCGCTTCCGGTCAGGCGAGCCTCGCGCTCGATGTCACGCTGAAGCTCTTCACCACGGCGGGAACCGCCTTCGACCTGCTGTTCTTCCAGCTCGCAGTGCGGGATGAGCGTGAGCGCGGCGCGGCGGCCGGGCGGATGCGTGTCCGCGAGAATTTCGAGCGGCTTCTGGTTCTGGTCATGCCGATGATGGTCGGGTTGGCCTTCGTCGTAGCGCGAATCGAACCGTTTGTCGTGGCGCCGGCGGTGCGCGGCGCCGTGTCGGCCGTCGTTCTGGCTGCCGTCCCCGGCATCGCGGCCTATGCGCTGATCCAGTACGGGCTTCATCCGCTTTATCAGTTGCGGCAGGATACCGGGCGCCTGATGGCCGCTGCGACGGGGGGAGGGCTCGCCGGTTGCGCGGCGCTGGGGATCGCGCTCCTAACCGGTGCGCCGTTGGTCTTCGTGATGGCCGGGACGATCCTTGCCGCCATGGCGGGTGCCGCTGCCGTGCTGTCGCGCGGGTTGGGAGCGGGGTTCATGCCCGGCGGGCCGTTCTGGCTGCGGCTCGCGGCCGCGCTTGCGGCGATGAGCCTGTGCCTGTGGGCGCTGAGTCGGCTGGGCGATGGCCCTGTTGTGCTGGTCGCGATGCTGGTGGCGGGAACGGCCAGCTACGCGCTGGCCGCGTGGATCGCCGATCTCGGCCGCATCCGCGCGCTGCTTCGCGGCGAGAGGTGACGGCGGCAAAAGCCGCCGACCGGTTCAGTTGAACAGCGCGTCGATTTCCGACTGATCGACGTGATCGCTGGAGTTGACGAGCACTGGCCCGTTGGCGAGGGCGGCTGCGCCTTCGGTGGCCCGCTCCTCTTCCTTGATCTGCAGTTCGGCCTCGATGAGATCGTGCAGCGCCTGGAGCCCGCCCCAGGCCTCGATCATGCGGTGAATGCGGCTTTCGATGAAGTTGAGCGTTTCCACGACACGGGAAATGCGCTGGCCGCTCAGGTCCTGGAAATTGGACGCCATATAGATGGTCGTGACCTTGTCCGCGATGTCGGCGGCGAGGGACTTGGCATTGTCGAGCGTGGTCTCGCTCTGGATCGAACCGGCGATGGTCTCGATGGCCTCGGCGGCGGCGAGAATGTCGTTGGTGGCCTGTTCGGTCTGACTGACGACGGTCGTCAGCTCGAGAGCGGCGATATCGACGCCGCCGATGTTGTTGCCGACCTTGATCGCCGCCAGCTCCTTCTTGGTGCCGCGGATCGCTTCGTCGATCTCGGAAATGTCGCTGCGCAGGCTGGTGACGCTCTTCAGCTCGCTGCGGTAGTTCTCGCTCAGGTTCTCGATGATGCCGCGTAGCGGCGCGACCAGCGCACGAAGAGCGCGGAGCTCCTCGAGGATCGGCCCGGAGGCTTCCTCGGGTTCCGGGGCGGCAGGCATGACGAGATCATCGACGCCGGGCAACGCAAAGGTCGGCATCGGAGCCTTCTCGCGAGCGCGGGGTGAGCCGCCTTCGATGCGGAAACGACGGGCAGATTCGCTCATGCTTGGTCTCATTTCGGTTGCCTGCGATGGCAACCTTCAGTCGCAACGGTTAAACATCGGTTCATTTACGAAAATCGAGCGGTATTGCTTATATTAACTATTAATGATTCGTAGACTTCAAGATGATCCGTTCACAATTCGTTTACCTTAACATCGATCCTTTTCGAATATAGCAAACGAAACCTTATATTAATCATGAATATTATCCAAATGGAATGACGCCATCCTCATGATCCCGGTATGGATCTGACACCGCGCTGTCTTGCCGAGGCGGAACCTGCCTCTGGCCCGGCCGCGGTTGCCGGATCGCTGGACGAGGATATTGCCATGAAAGAATTCCGGCCTCATGCCTTCAGCCGCGCCACGGCCGTCGGGCGAGCGCTCTCCCTGACGGCTTTCGCCGCGCTGACGCTGCCTTCGCTTGCCGTCGCCGATCCTTACCGGGGCGGGCAGGGCAATCTTGGCGGCGGTTTCATCGAGCTGCTGATGACGGGGTCCACGCCGAACTATCGTCAGGGCGCGCCGATCTACAACCGTCCGCCGCCGCCGGCCTATTCCGCGCCGCTGGCGGTGCCGGCCCAACGCCCGGCGTCGCGCCATGCCGTGGCGGTTCCTTATCTCGAGGACGATCCTTACGTGCAGCCGCCGGCACCGCGCCGCCCGCTGCATCAGGACCGCGCGACCGCGCCGGTGGAGCCGGGCTTCGATTCCAAGTACGAGAAGCAGGAGGTCGCCTATCCAGGCCGCCACGCGCCGGGAACGATCATCATCGATACGCCGAACCGCTTTCTCTATCTCGTTCAGGGCAACGGCCGCGCGCTGCGATACGGCATCGGCGTCGGCCGTCCGGGCTTTTCCTGGGCGGGCGTGAAGTCGATCACCCGCAAGGCAGAATGGCCGGGCTGGACCCCGCCACCTGAAATGCTCAAGCGGCGCCCTGATTTGCCGCGCCACATGGTCGGCGGACCCGAAAATCCGCTCGGCGCGCGCGCGATGTATCTGGGGTCCTCGCTCTACCGCATCCACGGCACCAACGAACCGGCGACCATCGGGCGCGCGGTGTCCTCGGGCTGCATCCGCATGCGCAACCAGGATGTGATCGATCTCTACGGGCGTGTGAGAGTCGGCACCAAGGTGGTGGTGATCTGACCGAACCCGTCAGCCAATGCGCATGAAAAAAGGCCCCGGTGACGGGGCCTTTCGTTTCTGGTGTCTCGCTCAGGCTTCGTAGGTATCGTCGTCGTAGCCGTCGTCGCCACCGTAGTCGCTGTCGTCGGCATCGTAGCCGTCGTCATCCTCCGGCGCGATCTGCGGATCATTGGCATAGCCGGAACCGGAGGGCGCGTTCTGGCCGGTATTCTGCCCGAGGAAGTTCTGGCCGCCGAAATTCTGGCCACCAAGATTCTGACCTCCGAGCATATCCCCGCCCTGACCGGTATGCGCGCGCGCGCCGCCGCCGCCGAAGGCGCTCGACAGGATGTTGCCAAGCATCATGCCACCGGCGACGCCGGCTGCCGCCGCGGCGGCGGTGCCGAGGAAGCCCATCCCCTGTTTCGGGGCTTCAGCGGGGGGCTGTTGCCCACCCCAGGGACCGGGCGAGGGGGCGGCCTGCGGCGGAGCCGCCGCAGCCTGGCCGCCCCAGGGGCCCGCGGCGGGCTGTTGCCCGCGCTGGCCGTAAGCCGGCGGTTCGGGCCGGGCGGCCGGTGCCGACTGTCCGCCACCGAAAAGGCCGGACAGGAAACCGCCGCCCTGCGGCTGCGACGCGGGGGGCGGGGCCTGCCGCTTCATCTGCTCGTTCTCCGCCTGCAGCTGCTCGATCTCGCGCTGCTGGTTGAGCAGCGCCTGCTCCTGAACATAGATCGACTGCGCCATCGCATAAGGTGCGTAGGGCTGCTGGCGAATGAGGTCGGCGATGTAACGCTCGACTTCGGGATCCCGGGGCTGGTTGGCGACATTCTTCAGACGCTCGAAAATGCCGTCGATGACGGCGCGCTCCTGCGGGTTCATCAAATCCTCCGTGGGTGTGCCGTGAAAAGGGATCGCACGGCAGCGGACATTAGATAGCGACCGATTCTGGCAAAATCAGTGGTGGTGCGAAAAAATCTCGAAGGCGTCTTTGCGGCTGTGCGGCGGCACACCTCCGGGTCATACAACGATCCGGCGGTAGAGGTGCCAGGAGGCATGGCCGAGCACCGGAAGCACGATCATCAGGCCGATGAAGATCGTCGCGAAGCCGATGAGCAGCGCGAGGCCGATGAAGGCACCCCAGGCGATCATCAGCGGCGGGTTGGCCCTCACGGTCTGGATCGAGGTGATGAGCGCGGTGATGAAATCGGTGCCGCGATCGACCATCATCGGGAAGGACACCGCGGAGAGCGAGAACACCAGGATCGCGAAGCCGGCGCCGATGGCGTGGCCGACAATCAGGAAGCCGTAGCCGGCCGGTGTGGTCAGCAGCGCTTCCGAGAAGGCGGGCAGCGAGAGCAGGCGCAGGCCGAAGAACATCGCGTAGACCACCGCTCCCGATTTCAACCAGATTGCCATCAAGAAGATCAGGAGGATGCCGAGATAGGAGCATTCGCGCATTACTTCCGGGGTCAGACCTTTCGCCATCGCCTGCCACGTCACTGTTTCGCCCCGCTCGCGCAGGCGGCTCACCTCGTAAAGCGCGATCGCCGCAAAAGGGCCGATGAGCGCGAACCCGGCCATGATCGGAAATCCGAGGAAGGCATAGCCGAGGTAGCTCGCGACGAAGAGGATCAGGATGCCGCCGAAGGTATAGATGCCGCCGATCGTCAGCCCGAAAAACGGTTCGGCCTTGAAGTCCTCCCAGCCCATCGCCAGCGCGTGGCGCAAATCGTCCGGCTGTGGTCGGCGGATGGCCGGGAGCGGCCGGTTGATGTCGTCGTCGGCAGTTTCGGCCAAGATCGTTCCTCCCGCTATTTTTTGAGGAGGATACGCGCCCGGCTACGGCGCACAAGATGGAATCAGCGCGCCTGCGGCAGGCGTGGCAGCGCGCGCGGCGCAACCTCGCGCAGGGCCTCGATCGGGTGCCAGCACGCGGCGGCGACCTCGTCGAGCTGCGCGGTCAACGGTTGCGCCGGATCGGCAACGAACAGGTATTGGAGATCGTGGTGGACATGCGGCCTTTCGCCACGGGAGGCCTTGCCCGGCACGTCATGGCTGTCGATCAGGAACGGCCTGTCCCTGCCCTGGTGCCAGGGGTGGAGCCGGAGCCCGGCTACCGCCGTTTCCTCGATGGCCTCGCGCTGGGCGGATTGCCAAAAGAACTCAGCCGGTTCGTAATGCCCGCCGGGTTGCAGCCAGCGCTTCAGGCTCTTGTGATCGATGAGCAGGGTCTGCCGAAGGTCGGGCGAGACGATCAGCGCCGAGGTCGTGACATGGCCGGGATAGGTCTCGCGGCTGTCGAGCGCCTGCCCCTCGTCGATCTGCCAGCGCAGGAGGGAAAGATGTTCGTGAGGGCCGGCGACTTCCGAGCGGTAATCCGCCACCGTTGCCGCGATCCGCACCGGAAAGGAAGAAGCATGCATGAGAAAGGCCCGGAGTGAATATCGGGCGAACGTTACGCGATTCGACCCGGCGGTGCCGGGCTCATTCTTCGAGGCTCAAAAAAAGGCGAGGTCCGCGACCTCGCCTTTTGAATTCTCAAACGGGACGAAACTTACTTCGTCTTGTTCTTCAGCGTCGTGCCGATGTTGGTGAAGGCGGTCGAGAGGTCGGTCTTGAAGGTCGACAGGGCGGTGATGATGGCGGCGGCCATGAGAGCGGCGATGAGGCTGTACTCGATCGCGGTGGCGCCGGACTCGTCCTTCAGGAAATTTGTGAACCGAATCATTTGGTGTTCTCCAAGGTTGCTTTGGTGCTCTGTTCTGCACGCAGGGAGTGTGGGAAAATTTTGTTGCGCCCCGGTTAAACCATTAGTGCGGACCGCCCAAATCCGGTCGGAAATCGAGAAAAGGGATACTTTTTCGTAAAATTGTCCGAAAGGCACGTAAAGAAAAAGGGCGAGGTCGGAGACCTCGCCCTTCGAATTTTTGAACGAAACGAAGCTTACTTCGTGTTGTTCTTCAGCGTCGTGCCGATGTTGGTGAAGGCGGTCGTCAGGTCGGTCTTGAAGGTCGACAGGGCGGTGATGATCGCGGCGGCCATGAGGGCAGCGATGAGGCTGTACTCGATCGCGGTGGCGCCAGACTCGTCCTTCACGAAACGGTTGAAAATCGACATGTGAGTGCTCCTAACTCTTGTTTGCTCCAGGTTTCAGTCCGGTTGGCCGTGCTCGGCTCTCGTCTGAACCGAGGCAAAACCTAGCCGGTGTTTCTTGAGGTCAGGTTAATGGCGCTCCAAATATTCGCGATCTATTTCGTTGCTGATATCTATAGTTAAAACAGAATTAAAAGCATATTTTACAGTAATAATGGCAAGTTTTTCTATTCTAAATGGCCTATTAAGCCAAGTGTTTTTTAAATTCAATTTCATAAAAACAAATATACCGGCTATTTTCTCTCATAATTTCTCATGAATATGTATTTTTTACTTATAATTATCCTCGGGAAATTTCTGGTTGTTGAGGGGCGCCGGACTGAAGTGCTGGACTGGAGAGGCCTGTATCGCTGGAAAATCGCGCGAATTTTGCTCGCATTTTCCGAAAATTGCGGCCGGTTTACCGAAAATTCACCCTGTTTGGCCAGATTGGAGCCTGAACCGGGCTGGCCGCGTCACTTTAATTCCGGCCTCGGTCTGTCAGAAAGTGTGAGTGGTATCATGATGGCAAGACGGATGGCGGTGCTGGCTCAGGCCGGTTGCATCGGGGCGGTGGTGAGCCTCGGTCTCGCGGAACCCTCGCATGCCGAGCAGACCGGTTCCGAGACCATCTCGATCCTGCTCGATCAGGCGAAGCTCGTGAAACTTCCCTCCGGCGCGGATACGATCGTGATCGGGAACCCGTCGATCGCCGATGTCACCGTGCA
Organism: Rhabdaerophilum sp.; assembly: GCA_032229845.1. Lineage (GTDB taxonomy): Bacteria > Pseudomonadota > Alphaproteobacteria > Rhizobiales > Beijerinckiaceae > Rhabdaerophilum. Next base: position 1,181 of record JAVTWI010000143.1, on the reverse strand, counting down.
GAAGAACGGCGTGATGGTCATCACGGGGCGCTCGGCCGGACGCACCAACTTCATCGCGCTTGATCAGGCCGGTGCCATCATTTCCGAATCCATGCTGATGGTGAGCGTGCCGACCGACGGCAAGCTGCTCGTCCAGCGCGGGCTCGACCGCAACACCTATGATTGTTCGCCGGCCTGCCTGCCGACGGTTTCGCTGGGCGACGATGAAAAGCACTTCTCGCTTTCGGTCAATCAGGCAACCCAGCGCGACGGCATGGCCAAGCAGAACGGTCCGGCGGCAGCCACGGCGGCGCCCCAGAAGAAGTAACAAGGCTAGGGAACGCGCGCGGATGCGTGCGCGAGAGCGATCGCACGGTTAACGGCGGCTTAAAAAAGCAACGCGCGTTTTCTGTTTGGGCGGAAACGGAACCGCAATTTCTCTCTGTTATCAGTGTTTCCTGTTAGATCGGCATGGCGGGACGTGCCGATGGGTTTCGGGAGCACGAAATGTCAGTCGCAGGACCGGGTATCTGGCACGATTTGAAGCGCCGCGCGGCGCGGGCCGGGGCCGCTTTCCGGCGGAACCGGCACGGTGCCACGGCGGTGGAGTTCGCGATGATCGCGCCGCTCTTTCTCGGCTCGCTGTTCGCGATCATGGAAACCGGAACGCTCTATCTCAAGACGACCGCGCTCGAGGCCGGCGTCGAGGAAGCCAAGCGCGTGACGATGACGGGCCAGGTGGCCGGAGCCGGCGGCGCCACGGAGCAATTGGCCAAATTCAAGGATGCTTTCTGCAACCAGGCCGGCTGGATCATCCCCTGCGATGCGATGAAATGGGACGTCCGGGCGTTCACGACCTTCGGCGCCGCGGCGATGCCGAACCGCCTCAAGGCCAACGGGACCTTCGACGATTCCGGCCTTCAGTTCAATCCCGGCAAGCCCTGCGAGATCGTGGTGATCCGCGGCTACTACCTGACCAAGTCGATCACGGCCATGATCCGGAACGATGTCGCCCAGCTCTCGAGCGGGGAGGTTGTCCTCACCGGTGCGGCCGCGTTCAAGAACGAACCCTATGGCGCGTGCTGAGGACACCGAGATGATGAAGAAGACAAGGTCCCTCCTCCGTGTTCCGGCCATGGTGAACCGACGTCTCCGTCGCATTCTGGGACGCTTCCGGCGTTCGCAGTCGGGCGTCGCGGCGG
>JAVTWI010000142.1:0-12019 GCA_032229845.1 Rhabdaerophilum sp. | reverse complement strand
AGGCGGCCTGTGACGCTGCCGGGGCAACGGGCTCGAATGTCTTGGCGTCCGCCACTTTCACCCGGCCTTCGATCTTGCCCTTGCGGCCATCCTCGAACGTCACCTCGACCGAAATGTCGGCGGCGGGCGAGCCGTCGTAAAGCGCCTTGACGAGCGGCGCGTAACGATCGGCAATGAAGCCACGACGCACCTTCTGCGTGCGGGTCAATTCGCCGTCATCCGCGTCCAGCTCCTTCGGCAGGATCAGGAAGCGATGTACCTGCGCCCGCGCCATCATCGGCTCCTCCGCGAGCTGGCGGTTCACTTCCGCCACATGCCCCGCGATCATGTCATAGACCGGCTGCATGCCCGCCAGTTCCTGGTAGGAACCATAGGAGACATTGTTGCGCTCGGCCCAGTTGCCGACCGCCGTCAGATCGATGTTGATGAACACGGTGACGTGTTCCTCGCCCTGCCCGAAGGCCACGACCTCGCGGATATTCGGGAAGAACTTGAGCTTGTTCTCGATGTATTTCGGCGCGAACAGCGCCCCGCTCTTGAGCTTGCCGACGTCCTTGGCGCGATCGATGATGCGGAGTTGCCCGTCCTTCTCGAAGAAGCCGGCGTCGCCGGTCTTGACGAAACCGTCAGGCGTCATCGTCTCGGCGGTCTTCTCCGGCTCCTTGAAATAGCCGATAAACTGGCCCGGCGACTTGTAGAGCACCTCGCCGTCATCCGCGATCCTGATCTCGACGTTCGGCGTCGCCGGGCCGACGCAATCGGCGCGCACGGCGTGGTCGGTCTGCGAGGTGACGTAGAGGAACGCTTCGGTCTGGCCGTAAAGCTGCTTCAAGTTCAGGCCGATCGAACGATAGAACGAGAACAGCTCCGGCCCCATCGCCTCGCCGGCGGTATAGGCGATACGCACGCTCGTCATGCCCAGTACATTCTTCAGCGGACCGTAGACCAGCGCCTCTCCCAGCGCGTAGTTGAGCCGGGCAAGGAACGGAACCGGTTTGCCGTCGAGGATCTTCTCACCCCACTTCTTCGCCACGCCCATGTAGTAATGGAACATGCCGCGCTTGAGCGCGCCGGCGTCCTCCATGCGGATCATGATGCGCGTCAGCATCCCTTCATAGACGCGCGGCGGCGCGAAGGCGAAGGTCGTGCCGACCTCGCGCCGATCCTCGACCGCTGTGTCCGGGCTTTCCGGGCAGTTGATCGTGAAACCGGCAACGAGCGCCTGCGCGTAGTTGAGATAATGGTCGCCCACCCAGGCGAGGGGCAGATAGGCGATCACCTGATCGTTCTCGGTGAGATTGTCGAAGGCGACCGTATCCTTCGCCGCGTTGACGCACCCCTCGGCCGACAGCATCACGCCCTTCGAGCGCCCCGTCGTGCCGGAGGTGTAGAGCATCACCGAAACATCGGCGCCCTTTCCATCCGCGATCGCCTGATCGAGCCGGCGCACGGCGTCCGGATCGGCAAGCATGATCGCATCGCCCTGCGCGATCAGTTCGTCGATCGGCTGGAGGCGGGAATGGTCATAATCGCGCAGGCCGCGCGGCTCGTCGTAGAACACCATCTGGATCGCGGCGAGGCGCTCGGCAACCGAGAGGATCTTGTCCACCTGCTCCTGATCCTCGACGCAGGCGAACCGCACCTCGGCATGATCGAGAACATAGGCCATCTCGTCGGCCACTGCGTCGGCATAGACCGGCACCGGAACGGCGCCGAGCATCTGCGCCGCCATGATCGACCAGTAGAGCTTCGGCCGGTTGGTGCCGATGATCGCGATCTTGTCGCCACGCTGGAGGCCATGCGTCATCAACCCGAGCGCATAGCACCGGACCGTGCGGTGAACCTCCGCCCAGGTCCATTCTCTCCAGATGCCGAGATCCTTGTGGCGCATCGCCGGCCGGGATGGCCGGACCTTCGCGTTGTGCTCAAGCCATTTCGGGAATGTATCAAGACCAGCCGTGGCGTTTGCCGTCACGCAGCTTCTCCCCTCGATCGTTTCCGCTTATGCAAAGGCCGCATGACGCCAATGCGTTATTGTTGGCGCTAAGTTCGCAGCACTTGCCGGATTCCGCAAGACCAGCCTTGACAGACATCCGCCTCTTTTGCTTTTAAGCTAACGGCGCAGCTCTGCACGAAAGTTTCGCGGAAGCCACTGCTCGCGCATTTTCAGTTCTTTTTGGTCTTTTCGGCCGCGCACCGGGTCCGGACACCCCGGTTTTCCACATGCCTATACGAAAGGACGAGACAGGCTTTTTGCCCTCTCAGCCCGCCACCGGTCCGTATTTCTGCAGATCGCTCCAATCGCGGATGACGATCCCGCCGCGCTCCGCCTGAAGGACGCCGGCAATCTCCAGCACCTTGAGCGATTGGTTCGTCACCTGCCGGGAGAGCCCGGAAAGCAGCCCGATCTCTTCCTGCGTGATGGCGATATGCTTGCCGACGCCGGGGTTGAGCCGCGGGTTGAAAATGCTGGCAAGGGCCCGCGCGACACGGCCGGTGGCATCGAGCATCCGGTCGTTCTCGACCTGGCCGATGAACTGGCCGAGCCGCTCGTTGAACTGGTGGACGAGAAAGCGGTTGAAGCCGACGCTATGCGCCAGAAGCCAGTTGAAGGTGGCAAGATCCATCAGCAGCAGCCGCGTTTCGCGCAGGGCGACGAGATCGTAGCGCCGGGGCTCGTTCTTGAGGAGCGACCCTTCGCCGAACCAGGCGCCGGCGGCCAGCCCGGCCAGGCTGACCTGCTTGCCGCTGTCCGATACCGTCGACAGCTTGACCAGCCCGGAGATCATCCCCGCCCAGCAATCGAAGCGGTCGCCCTGATGGCAGATATAGGCGCCCTTGCCGAAGGTACGCTCGACGATCCCGCGACGCGCCCGTTCGACCTCCTCGGGAAGGAGGTCTTTCGACCAGACCGCGTTTCGCTCGAGCATTTCGCGTGAAATCAAGGTCAGCCTCCCACCAACCGATACACTTTCCCGGCCGGTGCGGCCAATATCGCGCCGCGACGGCCCCATGGCAAGCGTGTCATCGAATTTGCGGAATAAAATTCCGCCTTCTACTCCGCGGCTTCCGCGACAGGTGCGGCCGGCGCTCCGGCAAATGCGCGCAGCAGCTCAGGTTCGCGCGCATCCGCTTTCGCGGCGTTGCCGGCCCGGACGGGGCCATAGCCCTTGATCGTTTGCGGCAGTTCCGCGATCTCGACGGCAAGCGGCAGGTTCGCGGCCGTCAAGCCGGCGAGCACGGTATCGACGGTCGCGCGGTAGCGCTCGATCCTCCCCCGCTCGTCCCGGCGTTCGGCACTGTGCCCGAACGGATCGAAGGCCGTGCCGCGCAGGCCCTTGAAGTGCTGGAGAAGGCCAAGCGCCTTCGCCATCCACGGCCCGAACGCCATCTTGCGCGGCCGCCCCGAATGCGGATCGGTCCGGGCGAGCAGCGGCGGCGCCATGTAATAGGTCAGCTTGATGTTCTCGCCCTCGAAGGCGTCGCGAAGCTGGTTGCGGAACGCCTGCCCCGAATAGAGGCGCGCGACCTCGTATTCGTCCTTGTAGGCCATCAGCTTGAACAGGCTCCGGGCGACGGCCTCGGAAAGGCGCGAGGAACCCGGAACGACCTCGTGCTCCCGGACGCGCACCTTCTCCACGAAGTGCCGGTAGAGATCGGCATAGGCCCGATTCTGGTAGTCGACGAGGAACGTGGCCCGGCGGGAGACGACATCCTCGATCCCCTCGGACGGCGTATGCGTCGTGACGTGATCGGTGCCACGCATCAACTGGCGGCCCAGGTCCGGATCGACAGCCACGGCGCGCCCCCAGCGGAACGCCTCGCGGTTCATCGCGACCGCCTCGCCGTTCATCTCGATAGCGCGTTCGAGCGCATCACCGTGCAGCGGCACGCCGCCCTTCTGGTAGGCATAGCCGAGCAGGAACATGTTGGCGGCGATCGACTGGCCGAAAAGGCTCGTCGCGATTTTCGTCGCATCGAGGAAGAACGCCTTTTCGGCGCCCGCCGCACTGGTGATGCCGCGCCGCAGCCGTTCGGTCGGCAGCGAGTAATCGGGGTTGCGCGTGAAGTCGCCCGGCATCACCTCGGCCGTGTTGACGACGAACACCGTCTCGCCCGGCTTGACGCTGGCGAGCACCTTCTTCGAGCCCGAGACCACCAGGTCGCAGCCGAGAACGAGATCGGCCATGCCCGCCGAGACGCGGATCGCATGGATATCCTCCGGGCTCCGCGCGAGCCGGATATGCGAGAACACCGCCCCGCCCTTCTGCGCAAGGCCCGCCATGTCGATCATGCCGCAGCCGCGCCCTTCGAGGTGCGCCGCCATGCCAATGATCGCGCCGATCGTGACGACGCCGGTTCCGCCGACGCCGGTGACGATCGCTGCCCAACCGTGCCTGTCGAGATCGCCGATCGCCGGGTCCGGTACGGACGGCAGCGTCATGCCCTTCGACGAGCCCGATGTCTTGCGCGGCTTCGCGCCGGAGACGGTGACGAAGCTCGGACAGAACCCCTCCACGCACGAGAAATCCTTGTTGCAGGACGATTGGTCGATCCGGCGCTTGCGCCCGAACTCGGTCTCGACCGCCTGGACCGAAACGCAGTTCGAGGCCTTTCCGCAATCGCCGCAGCCCTCGCACACGAGTTCGTTGATCAGCACGCGCTTGTCAGGATCGGGGTAAAGCCCGCGCTTGCGGCGACGGCGCTTCTCGGCGGCGCAGGTCTGGTCGTAGATCATCACCGTGACGCCGGGGATCGCCGCCAGTTCCTTCTGCACGGTCATCAGTTCGGAGCGGTGATGGAAGGTGATGCCGCCGGGCCAGGAATATTCCGGCCCGTATTTTGTCGGCTCGTCGGAGACCAGAGCAATCCGCTCGACGCCCTCGGCGCGGCACTGCCGCGCGATCATGTCCGGCGTCAGGTTGCCCTCGTGGTGCTGGCCACCGGTCATCGCCACGGCGTCGTTCAACAGGATCTTGTAGGTGATATTGGTGTTGGTCGCGATCGCCCAGCGCAGCGCCAGAATGCCGGAGTGGTTGTAGGTGCCGTCGCCGAGGTTCTGGAAGACGTGATTGCGGGTCGAGAACGGTGCCTCGCCGATCCAGTTGGTGCCCTCACCGCCCATCTGGGTGAAGCCCTCGGTCTCGCGGTCCATCCACTGCACCATGTAGTGGCAGCCGATACCAGCATAGGCGCGCGCGCCCTCGGGCAGCTTGGTCGAGGAATTGTGCGGGCAGCCCGAACAGAAATACGGCGTACGGGTCGCAAGATCGATCACCTCGCCGAGCCGCCCCTGCGCCTTTTCGATCAGCGCGAGCCGGGCTTCGAGGTCGGCATCCGGCTTCATCGCGATCAGGCGTGATGCAATGGCGATGGCGATATCGTTGGGGTCGAGCGCGCCCTTGACCGGGAACAGCCAGTTGCCCTTCTCGTCCTTCTTGCCGACGACGGTCGGCTGGTGCTCCGAGCCGTAAAGCTCCTCGCGCACCTGCACCTCGATCAGGCTCCGTTTCTCCTCGACCACCATGCACAGGTCGATGTCGGAGACGAATTCCTTGAGCCGTTCCGGGTCGACCGGCCAGGGCGAGGCGAGTTTGAGGATCTTGAGCCCCAGCGCATCGGCGCGCTCGGCGTCGATACCGAGCATGTCCATCGCCTGCATCACATCGAGATAGTTCTTGCCGACGGAAATGATGCCCATGCGCGGCTTGCGGCCGCCCGGAAAGACCAGCTTGTCGAGATTGTTCGCCCGGTAGTAGGCGAGCACGGCGGCGCGCTTGTGCTCGTGCAGCCGCTCCTCCTGCGCGAGGAAGGTATCGCCGCGCCGGATGTTGAGCCCGCCCGGCGGCATTTCGAAATCGTTGGGGATCGCGATCGAGACCCGGTCGAGCCGGCCATCGACGGAGGCGGTCGATTCCACGTTGTCCTTCACGCCCTTGAGCGCGACCCAGACGCCGGCATACCGCGAGAGCGCGAAGGCATGCAGGCCGAAATCGAGGATTTCCTGCACCCCGGCCGGGTTCAGGATCGGGATCATCGTATCGACGAAGTTGAACTCGGTCTGATGCGCGTTGGTCGAACTTTCCGCCGTGTGATCGTCGCCCGAGAGGCAGACGACGCCGCCGAATTTCGACGAGCCGGCCATGTTGGCGTGCCGGAATACGTCGCCGGTGCGGTCCACCCCCGGCCCCTTGCCATACCAGAGCGAGAAGACGCCCTGATACTTGCCTTCGCCATGCAGTTCCGCCTGCTGCGTGCCCCAACACGCGGTGGCGGCGAGGTCTTCGTTGAGGCCGGGCTGGAACACGATCTCGTGCTTCTTGAGCTGGCGGCCGGCCTTGAACATCTGCTGGTCGAGCCCGCCGAGCGGCGAACCGCGGTAGCCCGAGACGAAACCGGCGGTCTTGAGCCCGGCGAGCCGATCGCGCTCCTGTTGCATCAGCAGAAGGCGGACCACCGCCTGCGTTCCGGACAGGAAGACCTGCTCGGCGGCAAGGTCGTATTTGTCCTCGAGCGATACGTCCTTAAGCGGCACGGACCTCTTGTGCGGCACCGATTTGCCCATTGCCTTCTCCCTCGTTCCGTCGCGGCGTGTGGGCCGCAGGCTCACGCGTTCATGATGCGCGCTTATTGGCCGTTAGTATATGTCAACAATGCTGACATATCTAGTGTCTGAAACCGGAATTTTCGCCTTTTTCCCGCCATGGATTGCGAGCTTCATACGACGCATTAAAATTCCAAATTGGCAGTGATTCACGATCGGAGGCGAGGGTGCGACGCTGGTTTTGCGCAGGAATTGTCGCCGGTCTGCTTCTGGCCGGCGCCGGGACGGCCAGCGCGCATCCTCATGTCCTCGTCAGCGTGCGCACAACCACCGTCATCAACGATCAGGGCGAGGTCGAAGCGCTGAAGCACGCGTGGAAGTTCGATGACGCCTTCTCGACCTTCTCGACACAAGGCCTCGACAAGAACGGCGACGGCAAATTCGACCGCGAGGAACTTGCCGACCTCGCCAAGGTCAATGTCGAATCGCTCAGCGAATACGGCTATTTCAGCTTCATCCGGCGCGGCAAGGATCAGGCCGAGTTCGGTTCGGTCAAGGATTACTGGCTGAGCCACGACGGCAAGAACCTGACGCTGCATTTTACCTTGCCGCTCGCCGGCAAGCCGTTCCGCATTCAGGATATCCGGCTCGAGGTCTACGATCCGACCTTCTTCGTCGCCTTCGACTTCGAGAAGGACAATCCCGTCACGGTCGAAGGCGGCAAGCTCGCTTGCACCACCAATATCGCGCCCCCGAAGACCGGCGTCACCGAGCGCCTCTCGAAGCTCGGCGAGAGCTTCTTCCAATCCATGAATGCCGGCGCAAACGCCGATTGGGCGGTCCCGGTCCGCTTCACCTGCCAATGACGGTCTCGCCCAGCCGGTTGGCTGTTCCGGCGCTCCTCCTTGCCACCACACCGGCATTGGCGCAGACGCGCAGCCCGTTCGGCATGGGGGCGCCCGCCCCGGCCGAGCCCGTCACCAGCGGCATCGTCGCCTGGCTTCTTCAGCAGCAGGCCGCGTTCCACAAAGCGCTGACCACCGCGATCGGCGCCGTCAGCGCCGATCCCTCGGCAATGTTCGCGCTGATCGGCCTCGCCTTCGCCTATGGCGTCCTGCACGCGATCGGCCCCGGCCACGGCAAGGCAGTGATCACAAGTTATCTCGTCGCCAGCGAACGGGCGATGCGGCGTGGCGTCGCGCTCGCCTTCGGCGCCGCTGCGGTGCAGGCGCTGATCGCGCTCGGGGTCGTGCTGATCGTCGCCGGGCTGATGCGCGGCACCGCCGCGACCATGAACACAACGGTCTCCTGGGTCGAGAAGTCCGGCTTCACGCTGGTCGCAGCCATGGGACTCTGGATCGTGTTCCGTCGGCTGCGGGCGATTTTCGCCGGCACACCGGACGCCTGCCTCGATCCGGCCTGCGACCACGACCATGGCGGCGATCCCGCCATGCTTGCCAAGGCTGACTGGAGAGGCATGACCCTCGCCGCGATCGGCGCCGGCATCCGCCCCTGCTCCGGCGCGATCATCCTGCTGGTTTTCGCGCTGGCGAAAGGCTTGCTCCTCGCGGGCGTCCTGTCGGTCACGGCAATGGCGGTCGGAACCGCCATCGGCACCAGCCTTTTCGCGTTGCTCGCCGTCAAGGCCAAGCTCGTCGCGCTCAATCTGGTTTCCGGGCGTGGCTCCGGCTGGCGCTATGCGACGATCGCGCTTGAGATCGTCGCGGGTCTGGCGCTCGCTGCGATCGGCATTTCGCTGCTGATGGCCGGCGGCGGCGGAAACTAGAGCATCATGCCATCCAGCGGACGCTGATCGATGGATGATGATGCGACAAAACAAAGAGACAGAGCAGCCAGCCTGATCAAGTCAGATTGAAAACCGCTCCGATCTCCGCTCTTAGATCCCCAGCGCCCCACCGTCCGCGCGCGGATCATGGACCGCCTCGACCGTCCCCGACGGATGGCGCACCAGCATGCCCGCATGGCCGAAGGTGTCGGAGTAGGGCTGGTCGATCAGCTCGATCTGGTGCCCGGCCCGCTCAAGCTGGCGGACGATATCCGGGTCGAACCGGTTTTCGAGCTTGAGCGTCGCCGAAGGATTTCCCCAGGTCCGTCCGAACAGGAAGCGCGGCCGGTCGATCGCCTCGGCCAGCGGCTGGCCGTAAACCGCGGCGCGGAAGAAGATCTGCGCCTGGAACTGCGGCTGACCGTCTCCGCCCATTGAGCCGTAGGGCATCACGCGGCCGTCGTCGAACACCGCCATCGGCACGTTGAGGGTGTGGAAAGGCCGCCGCCCCGGTTCGAGCGGGTTGAGCGCCTTTTCGTCGAGCGAAAACGCCGTGCCCCGGTTCTGCAGCAGGATACCGGTCTTCGGCAGCACGACCCCGGAGCCGTAATCCCAGAACAGCGACTGGATGAACGACACCGCCAGACCGTCCCCGTCGATCGCCCCCATCCAGATCGTATCGCCATCCGCGCTGGCGAAGGGCCAGGCGGCGGCGCGATCGCCGGCGATGGCCGCCGCCTCGCGCGCGAAGGTCTCCTCGGTGAGGTAGACGGAGGCATCGGCCTTCATGCGGTCGAAATCGGTGATCACCCGGTCGCGGATCGCATAGGCACGCTTCGAGGCCTCGACCAACCCGTGCTGGTGCGCGAAGCTCTCGGCCTCCCCGACGCCGAGTTTGGCGAAAACCCCATGCAACAGAAGCGAGGCCAGTCCTTGCGTCGGCGGCGGCGCGTTATAGAGGCTCGCGCCGGGAATGCGGGCCCGAAGCGGTTCGCGCCAGCGAGCTTCATAACCTTCGAGATCGGCGCGGGTAATCGGCGTGCCAGTCGCATCCATGTCCGCCGCCAGTTCGCGCGCGACATCGCCCTTGTAGAAATCGGCGAGCCCGGCCTGCGCGAGGTGCGCGAAGGTATCGGCGAGCTTTTCGTTCCGGCGGAGCGTGCCGGCCGCCGGCACCTTGCCGTCCTTGTCGAGAAATTGACTGCGGAAATTCGGCGCGGCGGTCAGCGCCTCCCATTCCTTGACCGGGTAGCGCGCCTCGCTCGGGCTGACCGGCGTTCCCGCGCGTGCGTGCTTCTCCGCCCGCTCGAGCAGATGGCGCAGCGGAATCCGTCCGCCGGAAGCCGCGGACAGTTCGAGCGCGCGCATCCAGCCGCCGATCGCACCCGGCAGGGTGAGGGCGGCATCCGGGCCGCGGACGGGGATGCTGCCATGGCCCTTGTCGCGATAGGCCTTGATCGTCGCCTTACTGCCCGCATAGCCACAAGCTTCGATGGCGCGCAGCTTGCCGTCCGGCGAGTGGATCAGCCAGAAACCGTCGCCGCCGATGCCGTTCATATGCGGATAGGCGACCGCGATCACCGCGGCCATCGCGATCATCGCCTCGATGGCGTTGCCGCCCTCGGCAAGAATGTCGCGTCCGGCCTCGGCCGCGAGACTATGGGGGGCCGCGACGGCGGCTCGCCCGAAACGGGGCGTGTCGTTCATAGGTATCCACTCCGGGGGTTCGGCAAAATCATGCCGTATTCAATTGCGAAACACGGCGAAACGCTATAGCGAATACGCGCGCCCGGAAACGGCGTTGCAAGAAGAACCTGCCCGTTAGGAACCTGCACGATGTCTGCCAAGCGCTTCAACAGCAAGCACGCCATCGCCATCATCTGCGCCGCCATCCTTGTCGGCACCGAGATCATCGCTGCCGCGCTCGCGCTGGGCTGGGCGCTGGGTGGCCTTACCGGCTGGGGACATGAATTCACCTATGCGCTGATCGGCATCTGCCTCGTCGCGGGAATCTACATGACCTACCGCTTCGTCCGCGGCGCCATCCGGGTCGAACCCATCTACGAATAACCCGCCTCGGCGACTCTGCAGTTCTGACCGCACCGGCTCTCGCGCTGCAGGCTCTTGCGCTGCAAAAAATGTTACAATATAACATTTGCCATGAACGCGCTGCTGCACCCTGTTCCGCCGGAGAGACATGAGATCGACGCGCCGGCCGCCGCGAACGGCGGGGTGCATGAACATGGCCATGGTCATAGCCACGGCCACGCGCACGATGGTCACGGGCATCACCACCACGAACCGGCGCCGCGATCAGGGCCTTCCGGCTTTTCGCTGATCTCGCTGTCCGGCTGGGCCCGACTCGGGCTGGTTCTGCCCCTGCTCGCCATCCTCTGGCTTCTGACGTTCTGGGCGATGACCCATGGCTGACCAAGAGCGTGCCGCGATGAAGTGGGATCCGGTTCATCGCAAAAGGCATGCGACAACTGTGGTGGGGGAACCGATGCTTGCTTTCGACGATCTCACGCTTGGCTATGACCGCCATCCGGCGGTGCATCATCTTGACGGCATCGTCGAGCGTGGCGCGCTGCTCGCGATCGTCGGCCCTAACGGCGGCGGCAAATCGACCCTGCTCAAGGCGATCGCCGGACGGATTTCCCCTCTCGGCGGCACCATCACCAACCGCGCCGCGACGCTCGCCTATATGCCGCAGATTGGCGATCTGAGCCGGGACTTTCCGGTCTCGGCACTCGATCTCACGTTGACCGGGCTTTGCAGCCACGAAGGCATGTTCGGCGGCTTCTCGCGCAGGCAGCGTGAGGCCGCGCATGCCGCCATCGCCTCGGTCGGCCTGTCCGGGTTCGAAGGGCGATCGATCCGCACGCTGTCGGGCGGACAGCTCCAGCGCCTGCTGTTCGCACGGATGATGCTGCAGGACGCCGAACTCGTCCTGCTCGACGAACCGTTCACCGCCATCGATACGCGCACGATCGAGGATCTGATGGTGATCGTCCATCGCTGGCACGAGGAAGGGCGGACAGTCCTCGCCGTGCTGCACGATCTCGATCTCGTCCGCCAGCATTTCCCGCAGACGCTGATGCTGGCGCGCGATCCGCTCGGCTGGGGGCCGACAAGCGAAATCCTGACGTCGCAGCGGCTCGCCGCCGCCCGCCGCATGGCCGAGGCGTTCGACCGCGACGCCGCGGAATGCCACAGAGCCGCATGAGAGCCAGCTGCGTGAGAACGGGTAGTCTGAAATGATCTACGATCTCCTGATCGCGCCCTTCGTGGAATTCCCGTTCATGAAGCGGGCGCTGGTCGGCGGCATCGCCCTTTCGCTTGGCGCGGCGCCCATCGGCGTGTTCCTGATGCTGCGCCGGATGAGCCTCATCGGCGATGCCATGGCGCACGCCATCCTCCCCGGCGCCGCGATCGGCTTCCTGATCGGCGGACTGACGATCGGCATGATGACGCTCGGCGGGCTGATCGCCGGGCTCGGTGTCGCGCTTGCGTCCGGCCTCGTCGCGCGTTCGACGCTGGTGAAGGAGGATATGGCGCTCGCCGCCTTCTACCTCGTCTCGCTCGCGCTTGGCGTCACGCTGATTTCGGCCGGCCGCAACAACATCGACGTGCTGGCGCTGCTGTTCGGTTCGATCGCGGTGGTTGGCTTGGCGGTGCTGATCTTGTTG
>JAVTWI010000141.1:0-12035 GCA_032229845.1 Rhabdaerophilum sp. | reverse complement strand
GCTGTCGCGGAAACCGCCGTCCGTGACGATACCGGCGACGCCGCGCACCATCAGCCGCGTGACGAGAATGCCGCCGGCGGAAGCCGCGCGCGCGTCCTTTCGGCTATCGATCACCAGCACAGCGCCGGGCGGACAGTCTTCCACCGCCTTGCGCTGGGGGTGCGCGCGGTCCTGGAACACGGTGATCGGGTTCAGGTCCTCGCGCGCCGGGATATAGCGCAGCGTGAAGGCTTCACCGACCATGTTCCGCCCCTTGAACTTGAGCGGCCGGACATCCTGGATGAACTGGTTCCGGAGCCCGCGTTTGAAAAGGGCGGTACAGAGCGTCGCGGTCGAGACGCCCATGAGTTTGTCGCGGGTTTCGGGCTTGAGCGCCATCGGCGTTTCCTTTGTTCAGTAGATCGAGGGTTCGCCGACGGGCGCGCCGAAGGCGGTTTCCAGAAAGTCGAAGTCGCAGCCGTCCTCGGCCTGTTTGATGTGGCGCGAGAACATGAAGCCGTAGCCGCGCTCGTAGCGCGGGGCAGGGGGTGTCCACGCGGCGCGACGGGCGGCGAGTTCCGCCTCCGGCACGTCGAGCGTCAGCGTGCGGGCGGGGATATCCAGCGAGATGATATCGCCGGTCTTCACCAGCGCGAGCGGGCCGCCGATATAGCTTTCCGGCGAGACGTGGAGAATGCAGGCGCCATAGGACGTGCCGCTCATCCGCGCGTCGGAGATGCGTACCATGTCCCGCACGCCCTGCTTCACGAGCTTTTTCGGGATCGGCAGCATGCCCCATTCCGGCATGCCCGGTCCGCCGAGCGGGCCCGCATTCCGCAGGACGAGAACCGTGTCCGCGGTGACGTCGAGATCGTCGCGGTCGATGGTCTTCTTCAACTCCGCGTAATCGTCGAACACCAGTGCGGGGCCGGAATGCTTCTGGAACTTCGCGCCCGCCGCAGAAGGCTTGATGACGCAGCCGTTCGGCGCGAGGTTGCCGCGCAGAACGGCCAGCGCGCCCTCATTGTAGATGGCGTTGTCGAGTGGCCGGATCACGTCGTCATTGTAGATCGCGGCATCCTTGAGACTCTCGCGCCATGTCTCGCCGGCGGCGTTGATCTGGGAAAGGTCCAGCAGGCTTTCGAGGCGCTTCATCAGCGCGAGCAGGCCCCCGGCATAATAGAAATCCTCCATCAGGTATTTTTCGCCGGAGGGCCGGATATTGGCGATCACCGGCACCTTGCGGCTGGCGGCATCGAAATCGTCGAGCGTGATGGCGTGACCGGCGCGCCGAGCCATCGCGAGGATGTGGATCACGGCATTGGTCGAGCAGCCCATCGCCATCGCGACCACAATCGCGTTGTGGAACGCGCCCTTGGTCATGATCTTGGTGGGCGTGAGGTCGTCCCAAACCATCTCGACGATCCGCCGTCCGCAGGCCGAGGCCATGCGGATATGGTTCGCGTCCGCCGCCGGAATGGAGGAGGTGCCGGGCAGGCACATGCCGAGCACATCGGTGAGCGCGGTCATGGTCGCGGCGGTACCCATCGTCATGCAGACGCCATAGGAGCGGGCGATGCCGGTCTGCATCTCGTTCCACTGCTTTTCGGAGATATTGCCGGCGCGGCGTTCGTCCCAGAACTTCCACGCATCCGAGCCGGAACCCAGCGCCTTGCCCTGAAAATTGCCGCGCAGCATCGGTCCGGCTGGCATGAAAATCGCCGGTACGCCGGCCGAGGTTGCGCCAAGGATGAGGCCGGGGGTTGTCTTGTCGCAGCCGCCCATCAACACGACGCCGTCCACCGGCTGCGAGCGGATCAGTTCCTCGGTCTCCATCGCGAGGAAGTTGCGGTAGAGCATCGTCGTCGGCTTGACGGTGCTCTCGGAGAGCGAGATCGCCGGGAGTTCGACCGGGAAGCCGCCGGCCATCAGCACGCCGCGCTTCACGTCCTCGACGCGGGATTTGAAATGCGCATGGCACTGCGCGAAATCCGACCAGGTGTTGATGATGCCGATCACCGGCTTGCCGCGGAACTCGGCGTCCTCGTAGCCCATCTGGTTCATGCGGCTGCGATGGCCGAACGAGCGCAGGTCATCCGGCGCGAACCAGCGCGCGGAGCGGAGATCTTCGGGCTTCTTGCGGGTCATTTTTCGTTTCCTTTTCGCGTCATCCCGATCCGAAAACCGGAAGACCACTTTTCGGGGATGGCGCGATCAGCTCTGCAACCCCCAGCGCAGCACGGTGCGGCGCTCGATGGTGCGGAAAATGAGATTCTCGACGACCAACCCAATCAGGATCACGGTCAGAAGGCCAGCGAAGACTGACGGAATTTCGAGGAGGTTACGGTTCTCGAAGATGAACCAGCCCAGTCCCCCCTGGCCGGACGAAACCCCGAAGACCAGTTCCGCCGCCACCAGCGTGCGCCACGCGAAGGCCCAGCCGATCTTCAGCCCGGCAAGGATCGAGGGAAACGCCGCCGGAATGAGGATCTTGCGGATGAAGGCGAAGCCCCTGAGCCCGTAGTTCCGGCCCACCATCCGCAGCGTGGTCGAGACGGCGCGGAAACCCGAGTGTGTATTGAGCGCCACCGGCCAGAGCACCGAATGGATCAGGATGAAGACCAGCGACCCGTTGCCGAGCCCGAACCAGAGCAGCGCCAGAGGCAGCAAGGCGATCGCGGGCAGGGGCGAGAACATCGCCGTCATGGTTTCGAGGAAATCCGAGCCGAGCCGGGTGTTGATCGCGGCGATGGTGAGGATGCCGGCCATCACGATGCCGGCGGCATAGCCCATCAGCAGGATTTTCAGCGAGGTCCAGGCGCGGGCAGGCAGCACACCGGAGCGGATATTGTCGAGGAGCGCGGCGAAGGTGTCCGACAGCGGCGGGAACAGCAGCGAATTGTCTGTCCAGCGGCCGTAAGCCTCCCAGATCAGCGCGAGAGCCAAGATGATGGCGACCTTGCGAACGCCGCTGTTGTCCCACGCCTTTTCGAGGAAGGACAACTCCCGTTCCACTTCTCCGGTGGCGTCGCCCTCCGTCGGGCGCATGACGATGCGGGCCTTGCTGGTCATCCGTGTGCCTCCTCATCGTGCGAGAACAGCATGTCGTGGATTTCCTTTTCCAGCCGGCCGGCCGAGCCATCCGTCGGGCTTGCGGTATCGACATCGACGACCTCGGCCTTGACCCGTCCCGGGTGCGGCGAGAGCAGCAGGATGCGGTTGCCGATCTTGATGGCCTCGTTGATCGAATGCGTCACGAACATCACCGTGAAGCGCGTCTCCTCCCAGAGCTGGAGAAGTTCGTCCTGGCAGGTGCGGCGCGTCAGCGCGTCGAGCGCGGCGAAGGGTTCGTCCATCAGCAGGATGTCCGGCTCCATCGCCATCCCGCGGGCGATGGCGACGCGCTGCTTCATCCCGCCCGACAGGGTGTGCGGATAGCTGTGCAAAGCCCGCGTGAGGTTGACCTTCTCGATGTAGTGCCGCGCCTTCTCCTCCGCTTCCTTGCGGGAGAGGTTGCGCGCATCGAGGAGCGGGAACATCACGTTTTCCAGCACGGTCTTCCACGGCAGGAGCTGGTCGAACTCCTGAAACACCATCATCCGGTCCGGCCCCGGTTCTGTGACCTTGCGGCCCAGAATGGTGATCGACCCTTCCGACGGTTTCAGATAGCCGCCGACCGCCTTGAGCAGCGTCGATTTGCCGCAGCCCGAAGGGCCGAGCAGCACGAAGCGGTCCGAGCGGTTGACGGCGAAGCTCACCCGTTCGGTCGCGGTGATCACGGCGCCCGGCGTCTTGTAGCGCAGGGTCACGCCGCTCACGTCGAGGAGCGGCGAACCGGTATCGTTGGGCATGTCAGCTTCCCGGCATGTCGTGGGCGATGGGGAGATAGTAGTCCTTCCACGCGGCGGGCTTGTTCTTCAGCGTGCCGATGGTGTTGAGATGGCTCGCGAACTTCATCGTCCCCTGCGGGTAGATGTTCCACTCCATCATCCCCGGCTCCTTGAGGAGGGCGAGAATGGCGTCGGTCTCGGTCTTGTCGCCGGTGACCGCGCGATACATCTCGACGGCTTCGCGGGTGTTGCTTTCGATGAAGGCCTTGGCCTCCTCGGCCGCCGCGCGCACCGCCTTGATGAACAGCGGGTTCGCATCGGCAAACTTGGTCGTCACCATGAACTGCCCCTGGCTCAGCGGGCTGCCGATGATGTCCGGTGAGTTGAGGATGATATGCGCGCCGGGCACCTGCTTCAGTTCGTAGAACTGGAACGGCGGCGCGGCGAAATGGCTCTTCACCTCGTGCGTCGGGTTCTTGAGCGCGATGAACGCATCGGGGTGACCCATCTGCACGGTATTGGCGTCGAGCTTGCCGTAGTTGGCGGCGCCGAACAGCTTGGCGGCGGCCATCTGCAAGAGGATCGCCTGCGTCGAGACTTTGACGGTCGGCACCGCGATCTTGTCGCCGGTGCCATAGTCGGACAGCGACTTGATGCGTGGATCGCGCGAAACCAGCGTCAGCGGCTGCGCGGAGGAGGCGACGACGCCCTTCACCCCGCCCTTCGTGCGATCCCAAAGGAGGAGCAGCGGGCCGGTGCCGGTGTTGATCATGTCGACGCCGCCGGAAAGCAGCGCATCCTGCTGCGCCGAGGAGGACGAGAAGCTCAGCCACTTCACGCTCACGCCCTTGAGACCGAGCTTTTCGGCGTGCTTCTCGAACAGCTTCATCTTCTCCATCACATTCGTGGGCATGTAGAGGATGCCGAGCTGCCGCGAGATCGCAAATTCCGTTTTCTGCTGGGCATGGGCAGTGTGGACGAGTGCGGGTCCGGCCAGAACGGCAGCGAAAGCCGCACCGGCCATAAGGCTCCGGCGCGTATGCATCAGTATCCTCCCATCATTCTTCGGCCCTTCCGGCCGCGGTTCGCTTGTCGCGATGGGCGACACTAAAACACTAATATATTAGTGCGTCAAGTATCCGATCCGTGCTAGTGTTCGTCAACAGTTCGGGAAGGATGGCATGGACAAGACGATCGCACCGCAGGGAGCGCTGACGCCGCAAAAACTGGCGCGCGGCCGCGGCACGCCGGCGATTTTCGAGACCTTGCGGGAGGAAATCATCGGGCTGGTGCTGACGCCGGGCACGGTGCTCTCGCGTCACGAATTGCAGGCGCGCTTCAGCCTTTCCGCGACGCCGATCCGCGATGCGCTGCTGCGGCTCCAGCTTGAAGGGCTGGTCGACGTCTTCCCGCAGCACGCGACCGTCGTCAGCCCGATCGATCTCGAACGCGCGCGCGCCGCGCAGTTCCTGCGCCGGTCCATCGAACTCGAACTGGTGCGGATGCTGGCGCTGGAACCGGCCAAGGCGCCGGTCACCAAACTGCGGAGCCTGATCCGGCAGATGCAGACGCTCGCGGAGTTACACGAATACGAGGCGTTCAACCTCGCCGATCAGGCGTTCCACCGCACAATGTACGAGGCACGGGGCGTCGCCGACCTCTACGATCTGGTCAAGCGCCAGGGCGCACACATCGATCGGTTGCGGCGGCTTAACCTGCCGGTGGCCGGCAAGATGGAGGAAATTCTCGTCGAGCACACGGCGATTGTCGATGCCATCGCGGCCGGCGACCCGGAAGGCGCACAGCAAGGATTGCGCGCGCACCTGTCGCGCTCGCTGCAGTTCGTCGACACGCTGAAAGAACAGTTCCCGCAGTATTTCGCGCGGTAGGGCGCGGTTTAGGCGGGAACCGAGGCGCGCGCGCCGGCGGCGGGAAGCGCGGAGCGGATCAGCACCGACGCCGTGGCCTGCGCGAGATCGGCCGCGCCGGGATCCTTGGTGACCATGGCGGCGATGATGGCGCCGTCCATCAGCAGGCCAAGCTGATGCGCCAGCATCGCCGGATTGGCGGCGGCCTCGCTCGCCAGCGCTTCGATCGCCCCGAGGATGGCGGACTTATGCGCCATCGTCAGTTCCCGGAGCCGGTCGTCCTGCTTGTCGTGCTCGCCGATCGCGTTGATGAAAGGGCAGCCGAAGAAGCTCGCCTCGCCGAACCACTCCTTGAGGATCGGGAAGATGCGCTCCATGCGCTCGGCGGGCGGCAGCTCGTCCCGGTGCAGCCGGTCGAGGAACCATTCCCGCCAGCTCGCGCCCTCATGGGCCAGCACCGCCTCGACCAACCCCTCCTTGGAGCCGAAATTCTTGTAGAGCGAGGCTTTCGCCGTGCCGGCCTCGGCGACCACCGCGTCCACGCCGACAGCGTTGATGCCGAAGCGGCAGAACAACCGCGTCGCCGCCTCGATCAGCCGCATCCGGGCTGAAATCTCGGCCGATGCGCCCGGTTTTTTGGCAGGCTTGCCTGTCTGCTGCGCAATGTTCACGGAAGACCTCTTGCTGCTCCGGCACGATATCGGCGCGGAATGTGCCGGATTCCTCGACACTTCACAAGACAGAACGGTCTGATCAACCCAGATCGCATGCTTGGCACAGCCATTGCTTGATAGAAACAGACCGTTCTGTTCACTCAAACTGTTCCGTTCCTCAAACTTCGCCGGAGAATGCCATGTCAACGATCACCGCCAAGACCGCTCTGACCGGATGCCTCGCGCCGGATGTCGCGCCGACCGGGTGCCTCGCGCCGATCGACAAGGCCGGGCTCGACGGGCTGATCGCCGCCGGCAAGGCCAATCCGCAGGTAATCAAGACCCTGAAGTGCAAGACTGTCGCGGAAGGGCGGTTCCGTCACCTCAACTATATCCGCGCGCTTCCGCCCTACATCGTCGACGAGCCGCCGGGGTTGCTGGGTGACGACACCGCGCCGAACCCCTCCGAAGCCTCGCTTGCGGCGCTCGGCTCCTGCCTCGCGGTCGGGCTCCACGCCAACGCGGTGCATCGCGGCTGGACCGTTCGCAAGCTGGAGCTGGAGCTGGAGGGCGATCTCAACATCACCGCCGTCTGGGGCACGGGCGATACCAGCGAGAAGCCGGTCGGCTTCACCGATGTCCGCGTCAAGGTCGACATGGAGTGCGACGGCATCGCCAAGAGCGAGATCGATGCCCTGATCAAGCACGTCCAGAAATGGTCGCCGGTCGCGAACACCTTCACGCGGCCCGTCAATCTCGAAGTCGGTCTGGGCTGACCCCGCAACGTCGATTTCGGCCCCTGCGCCGAACCGGCGCTTCAAATGACGGAGGGTGTCATGCAACTCGTTACGAATGCCGTTTCGTCCGCGCCGCCGCGGCCTGCCGCACCTGAGCGGTTCACCGGCAAGCCTGCCGCGGTCATCGACGAACTGCGCCGGATTTCGGCCGTCGATCTTGCACCGATGGTCGCCGAGATCGACAAGGGAGCCTACCCCGGTTCGGTGCTCAAGGCCTATGGCGCGGCGGGGGGCTATGCGCTCCACCTCGCGCCGGGGCACGCGCTCGGCCCGACGATCGAGAGCATGTCGGTGATTTCCGAGACCTGCCTTTCGACCGGCTTCATGGATTGGTGCCAGAACACGCTGGTCTGGTACATCCTCAATTCCGAGAACGAGGCGCTGAAGGCGAAGCTTCTCGGGCCGGCGTCGGAAGGGCGGGTGCTCGGCGGCACCGGCCTCTCCAACCCGATGAAGACCATTTTCGGCATCGAGCAGATGCGCCTGAAAGGCACGAAGGTCGAGGGTGGCTATCGCATCAAGGGCGTGCTGCCCTGGGTCTCCAATCTCGGCCCGGACCACCTGTTCGGTGCGGTGTTCGATACGGACGACGGCGGCCGGGTCATGTGCCTCGTCGATTGCGCCGATCCGGCAGTGACGCTGAAACCCTGCGAGCCATTCCTCGCGCTCGACGGCACGGGCACCTACAGCGTTCAGGTGCGCGATCTCTTCGTGCCGCAAGACCTGATCCTCGCCGATCCGGCGATGCCCTACATCAAGAAGATCCGCGCCGGGTTCATCCTGCTTCAGGCGGGCATGGCGATCGGCCTCGTCCGCGATTGCGTTCGGATGATGGAGGAGGTCCGCCCGAGCCTCGGCCATGTCAACCGCTTCCTCGACGTGCAACCCGAGGACATCGCCGAGAAGCTGGCGGCGATCGAGGCGGAGGTCTTCGAGCTCGCTGCGACGCCTTACGACACCTCGGACGCCTTCTGGAAGCGCGTCGTCGCGATGAGGCTTGAAGGCGGAGAGGCGACGGTCGCCGCCGCCCACCACGCGATGCTCCACTGCGGCGCGCGCGGCTATGTCGCCGCGCACCGCTGCCAGCGCCGCCTGCGCGAGGCCTATTTCGTGGCGATCGTGACTCCCGCCACCAAGCAGCTTCGGAAAATGCTGGCCGAAATGGCCTGAATTCGGCGCAACGACGCCAACAGGAAACGCCGGGGAAAGGAACGGAAACCCGCAACGCCGGGAGCGCGGCAGCGCCTCGCGGCCTCACTCGGAATGGAGACAGCATGAGCGACGTCCTGATATCCCCGGCGGAACTTGCCGAAGCGATGAAGTCCGAGAAAATCGTCCTGATCGACACGCGCGATCCGGACAGTTACGCCGCTGGCCATCTGCCCGGCGCGGTCAACCTGCACGAGATCTTCACCTTCCTCGCCACCTCGACGCCCGAGGGTTTCGCCGAGTTGCGCGGCAAGTTCGCCGAAGCCTTCGGCAAGGCCGGGCTCTCCGGCGCGGAAACGGCGGTAATCTACGAGCAATCGATGAACACCGGCTTCGGCCAGTCGTGCCGTGGCTATTTCCTGCTGAATTTCCTCGGCTATCCCAAGGCCAAGGTGCTCCACGGCGGCTTCGCGGCCTGGACCGCCGGCGGCTTCCCGGTGACGGACGTGGTGCCGGCGCCGAAATCGGTGACATTCCCCGTTGATCCTGTGGCAGGCCAGATCATCATCGACGCGCCGGCGATGCTGGCCGCGGTCAAGGATGCCGGCATCGCCAAGCTCGACGTGCGCGATGTCGACGAGTGGATCGGTGAGAGCTCCTCGCCCTACGGCAAGGATTTCTGCCCGCGCAAGGGCCGCATTCCCGGCGCGAAATGGATCGAGTGGTATCGCATGATGAAGCCGACCGCCGATGGTCCGCGCTTCAAGTCGAAGCCGGAGATCCTTGCCGAATGCGCCAGCGTCGGCATCACGCCCGAGACGCCGGTCTATCTCTACTGCTTCAAGGGCGCGCGCGCGTCCAACACCTACCTCGCGCTCAAGGAGGCGGGCGTGAAGGACGTAAAGATGTACTTCGGCTCGTGGAATGAATGGTCGCGCGATCCGAAGCTGCCGGTCGAGGACGGGCCGCCCAAGGTTCTGGCGATGGCCTGATCCCGGCCGGAGCGGAAGGCGAGCCATGCCCGAACCGATCATCATCGTCGGAGCCGGCCAGAGCGCCGCGCAGGCCATCGCGAGCCTGCGCGGGGAGGGCTACGACGGGTCGATCCCATTGTTCGGGGACGAGCCGTTCCTGCCCTACCAGCGCCCGCCGCTTTCCAAGGCCTTCCTTGCCGGCGAGACGACGCCTGAGCGCTTGGAGCTGCGGCCGGCGTCGTTCTACGACGAGAAGGCGGTCGAGCTTCAGCTCGGCTGTCGCATCCTCCGTATCGACCCTGCCGCCCGCGCCATCGAATGCGCGCGCGGGCGCCTCTGGCGCTATTCGAAGCTGCTGCTGACCACCGGTACGCGTCCTCGGCCGCTGCCGCTTCCCGGCGACGCGCTCGAAGGTGTCCACCACATCCGCGCGATCCGCGATGTCGAGCGCTTCCGCGCCGAATTCTCGCCGGGCGCGCGGCTTGTCATCATCGGCGGCGGCTACATCGGCCTCGAAGTCGCGGCCAAGGCCCGCAAGATGGGCCTCGACGTCACCGTTCTCGAAACCGCCGACCGCATCCTCAAGCGCGTGGTGACGCAGGAGACGGCGGCCTTCCTCGATGCCCTGCACAAGGCGCATGGCGTCGTGATCCGCACCGGGGTTGGCGTCAGCCGTTTCATCGGCGAGCACCGCGTGGAGGCCGTCGAACTTGGCGATGGAACGCGCCTTGCGGCCGATGTCGTGCTGGTCGCGATCGGCGCCGTGCCCAACACAGAACTCGCGGCAAGCGCCGGGCTCGCGGTCGCGAACGGCATCGTCGTCGACGCCGAAACCCGCACCAGCGCGCCTGATATCCATGCCGCCGGCGATGTCGCCTGCTTCCCGAGCGGGCTTTACGGGCGGCCTATCCGGCTCGAATCCGTGCAGAACGCCAACGATCAGGCCAAGGCGGCGGTGGCCGCGCTGCTCGGCCATCCGGTCGTCTATGATCCGGTGCCTTGGTTCTGGTCCGATCAGTATGACGCCAAGCTGCAGATCGCCGGGCTGAGCGACGGCTTCGACCGCGTGGAGGTCGATTGCGTGGCGGACAATACCCGGTTCTCGGCCCGCTATTTCCGGGCTGGAAAACTGATCGCGGTCGATTCCGTCAACGATCCCAAAGCTCACCTCGGTGCGCGCCGCGCGCTCGCCGAACGTATCCCGCCGCAGGAGGCCGCATGAGGCCGCATGACCCGAGAGGCCCCATGACCTGCCGCGCCCGCTTCGCTTTTTCCGGTTGTCCCAAAGGAGGTTTGCATGTCGATGTTTTCTGATCCGTTCTCGCTGAAGTCGCGGCTGACGCGGCGCTGTTCCTGCGGCGAACACGAGAGCGAGGCGGCGCACGAGGCCGCCCTGCGCTGCGAGGCGCTCGGCGAGGAGGGGCGTTACAAAGATGTGGTGACATCCGCCGTGATGCGGGCGCTGTTCCCGAACGACATGCAGCGCCGCGGCTTCCTCAAGGCCGTCGGTGCCTCGACCGCCGCGGCCGCCGTCTCGACCTTCTTCCCGCTCGCGACCGCGACCGAGGTGTTCACTCAATCCGGCCCGCTGGAGAAGACCAAGCTCAAGGTCGGCTTCATCCCGATCACCTGCGCGACGCCGATCATCATGGCCCACCCGATGGGCTTCTACAAAAAGCACGGGCTCGACGTCGAGGTCATCAAGACCGCCGGTTGGGCGGTCGTGCGCGACAAGACCATCAACAAGGAATACGACGCCGCGCATATGCTCTCGCCGATGCCGCTGGCGATCTCGATGGGGCTTGGTTCAAACCCGGTTCCCTTCGCCACCGCCGCGATCGAGAACATCAACGGCCAGGGCATCACGCTGGCGATGAAGCACAAGGACAAGACCGACCCGAAGACCTGGAAGGGCTTCAAGTTCGCCATTCCGTTCGAATTCTCGATGCACAACTACCTGCTGCGCTATTACCTCGCCGAGCACGGCATCGACCCGGACAGCGACGTGCAGCTTCGCGTGGTGCCGCCGCCGGAGATGGTCGCCAACCTCCGCGCCGACAACATCGACGGCTTCCTCGCGCCGGACAACGTCTGCCAGCGTGCGATCTACGACGGCGTCGGCTTCCTGCATGTGCTCTCGAAAGAGATGTGGGACGGGCACCCGTGCTGCTCCTTCGCCGCCTCGAAGGAGTTCATCACCACCCACCCGAACAGCTACGCCGCGCTGCTGCGCGCGATCGTCGATGCCACCGGCTATGCCTCGAAGAGCGAGAACCGCAAGGCGATCGCCGAGGCCATCGCCCCGGCCGCCTATCTCAACCAGCCGCAGATCGTGCTCGAACAGGCGCTGACCGGCACCTACGCCGACGGCAAGGGCGCGGTGAAGAAGGACCCCAAGCGCGTCGACTTCGATCCGTTCCCGTGGGAGAGCTTCGCCGTCTGGATGCTGACCCAGATGAAGCGCTGGGGGCAGGTGAAGGGCGATGTCGATTACGCCAAGGTCGCCAAGGAGGTGTTCCTTGCCACCGATGCCGCCAAGGTGATGAAGGAAATGGGGCTCACCGTGCCCACGACGACCACCAAGAGCTTCTCGGTAATGGGCAAGCCGTTCGACCCCGCCAAGCCGGCGGAATACGCGGCCTCCTTCGCGATCAAGCGGAGCTGATATCCGGTCTGGCGCGAGGCGCGCGCATTGCGCCTCGCGGCGGAGCGAAAACCGGGGGATCGTACAGACCGCGGGCGGGCAGGGCCGGCTGATAGTCGGGGCGGCGGCCCAGCGGCCCAA
>JAVTWI010000140.1:0-12081 GCA_032229845.1 Rhabdaerophilum sp. | reverse complement strand
AGATCGCCAGCGCGGACGGTTTCGAGGTGGTGGCGCATCTGCGCCTCGTGGTCACGGCCGCGCTCGATTGGGCCGTGGTGATCGGCGTGCTGCTGTTCATGACCCGAAGCCGCTTCGGCCGGGCCTGGCGCGCGAGCGCGGACGATCCGCTGGCGGCGAGCCTGATCGGCATCGGCGAGCGGCACATCCTGATCGGCGCGAGCGCGCTTGCGACCGCGCTCGCCGGCCTTGCCGGGGCGAGCGTCACGCTGAACTATGGCGGCATGCCGTTTTCCGGCGGCACGATGCTCGGGCTTACGGCCCTGATCGCGGCCATTCTCGGCGGAATCGGCTCGCTCAGAGGCGCGGTCGCGGGCGCGATGGCCATCGCGGTCGCGCAAGGGGTCTGGAGCGCGCTTCAGCCGATCGCGGAATGGGAACTGGTCTCCTTTGCCGGGCTGACCCTGTTCCTGATATTGAGACCGGAAGGCTTCTTCGGCATCGCCGCGGCGAACGACAGGAAACAATAATGACCGACAAGTCCCCCTTCGCCATTTCCATCGACGATATCCGCGAAGCCGCGCGCCTGCTTGAAGGGCAGGTGCTGCGCACGCCGTTTTTCCCTTCCGCGCGGCTTTCGGCACTGACCGGCGCGGAGTGCTACGTGAAATACGAGAACATGCAAGCGATCGGCGCGTTCAAGGAGCGTGGCGCCTATGTGAAGCTTTCCCGGCTCGACGCCGACGCGCGCCGGCGCGGCGTGATCGCGATGTCCGCCGGCAATCACGCGCAGGCCGTCGCCTATCATTCCGCGCGGCTCGGTATTCCCGCGACCATCGTCATGCCGGTGGGGACGCCTTACGTGAAGGTAGAAAATACCGCGCGCTTCGGGGCGAAGGTGATCCTCGAAGGCGCGACGCTCGCCGAATCGCAGGAGCGCGTCGAACAGGAAATCGCCCAGAACGGGCTCGAACTCGTCCATCCCTTCGACGATCCCGATATTATGGCCGGACAGGGCACCATCGCCCTCGAAATGGTGGCGGACGGGCCGGAACTCGACATCGTCGTCATTCCGATGGGCGGCGGCGGGCTGATCGCCGGCAACGCCATCGCCTTCAAGGCGCTCTCGCCGAAAACGGAGATCATCGGCGTCGAGGTCGAGAGCTATGCCTCGTTTCACAATGCGCTCACCGGCGACACCCTGCCGATCGGCGGGCCGACGCTCGCCGAGGGCATCGCGGTCAAGTATGTCGGCACGAAAACCCTGCCGGTGGTGCGGGCGCTGGTCGCCGATCACATCGTGGTGCCCGAGAGCGCGATCGAGCGCGCGGTCGATGCCTTCGCGACGCACGAACGTTCAATGGCGGAGGGCGCCGGCGCGGCGGGGCTCGCGGCGCTGCTGCACCGGCCGGACCGGTTCCGGGGCAAGCGCGTCGGGCTGATCCTGTGCGGCGGCAATATCGACGCGCGCATCCTCGCCTCGATCATGGTACGCGAACTCGAACGGCGCGAGCGGATCGTTTCCTTTCGCCTCACCGGCGAGGACCGGCCAGGCTTCCTCGGCCGAGTCGCGACCCGGCTCGGCGAACTCGGTGCGAATATCCTCGAAGTCACGCACCGGCGGACCTTCCTCTCGGTACCGGCGAAGGGCGTTTCGCTCGATGTCACGATCGAGGCGCGCAACGCCGAGCACGCGGCCGAGATTGTCCGCCATCTCGCCGAGGACGGCTATTCGCCGCGCCGGATCGACGCCAACGGGGTCATTCTTCCGGCGGGATGATGGCGCGGGCTCTTGTGGCAGGCGGCCGATTGGGAAACTATATCGTCCGGGCCTCAAGCGAATCCTGACCGGACGCCCTGCATGATCGACCAACCATGACAAACCGACCATGACAGACCAGCCGCGGAACACCCCGCAGTTCTTCCTGACCTCGCCCGCGCCGTGCCCCTACCTGCCTGGCCGGAAGGAGCGGAAGGTCTTTACCCATCTTGTCGGCAAGCAGGCCCTGCAACTCAACGAGATCCTGACCCAGGGCGGCTTCCGTCGGTCGCAGTCGATCGCCTACCGGCCGGCCTGCGACGGCTGCCGGGCCTGCGTTTCCGTGCGTGTGCCGGTGGCCGACTTCGCCCTGTCGCGCGGGTTCCGGCGGGTGCTCGCGGCCAATGCGGACCTCAAGTCGGTGATCGTTCCCGCCCGACCCAACGCCGAGCAATACGGCCTGTTCCGTCGCTATCTCGACCGGCGGCATGCCGATGGCGGCATGGCGGACATGAGCGTGCTCGACTACGCCTCGATGATCGAGGACAGCCATGTCGAGACGCGCCTCGTCGAGTACCGCCGCCCCGCGACCGCGCCGGACGAGACCGACGAACTCGTGGCGGTTGCGCTGATCGACATCCTCACAGACGGGGTGTCGATGGTCTATTCCTTCTATGACCCTGACCTGCCGGCGCGCTCGCTCGGCACCTTCCTGATCCTCGACCATATCGCCAAGACGCGCGAATTCGGCCTGCCCTATCTCTACCTCGGCTATTGGGTCGAGGGGTCGAAGAAGATGGATTACAAGGCACGGTTTCTGCCGCAGGAGCGCCTCGGCATGACCGGATGGGACCGGGTGGAGCGCTGAAACGCCCTGTCGATCCGATTCAATCCGGCCAAGCATCTTCCTGATCTATCGGAAGAATTGGTCTTCAACCTGAGAAAGCGAATCGGAGCCTTCAAGTTCCAGCGGAGAATCAGGCCGCCGGGGCGCCGGCCATGCCGGCTTCGAGCCGCTCGATCACCGGTGCGGCCTTGGAATAGCCCTGCGTGATGAGGACGAATTCGTCCTTCCCGCCTTCCCCGTTCCGGTGGAGCACCAGCGTCGGGAAGCCATCGATCCCGAATTGCTGGGCGACACGGAAATCGCCGAGCGTCGCGTTCTTCATCTCCTCACCGGCGAAGGCCGCGAGAAAATCCACTTCGCTCACGCCGAAGGCCAGCGCGTGGCGGGCGAGAACCTCGCCCTGCGTCACGTCCTCGCCGTCTGCGTAGAACGCCTTCTGGATCGCGCTCATGTAGCCATACTCGCTGCCCGGCGCGAGGTGACGCATCGTCACCACCGCGCGCGAGGCCGGCTCGCTGTCGTAGACGAAATCGGGCCGGGTGAACCAGGCCGGCGCGAAGGTCCGGCCGGTGATGGAGCCGATCCGCTCGTAAGCGCCACGCAGCTTCTCGCGGAGATCGGGCGGCATCGGTTCCTTCTGGAAGGGGCGCAGCCCGCCGGAGAACAGGATCAGTTCAGCCCGGTCGCCGACGGCCTCGAGCACCTCGGCCATTTCCGGCGCGAAGCCGTAGCACCA
This sequence comes from Rhabdaerophilum sp., assembly GCA_032229845.1. GTDB lineage: Bacteria > Pseudomonadota > Alphaproteobacteria > Rhizobiales > Beijerinckiaceae > Rhabdaerophilum. The sequence goes on along the minus strand of JAVTWI010000140.1, from coordinate 8,760 downwards.
CGAGCACATGGTATCGGCGAAATAGAGCAGGCGCGGACGTTCCATGGTCGTCTCCAACGAAATACGGCCGGGAATGCATCCCGGCCGTTCCTACATGGCGCAGCACCCTGCCCCCGGCAACGCCGGGCACAAGGTTTTCCGCATTACTTCAGCTTGGCCGCCAGCTTCGCGATGCGCTCGCCGAGCAGGCGGGCGAACTCGCGGTCGCCTTCCGGCGGGGTCACATCCGGCGCTGCGTTGTCGGCCTGCGTCACGACGCCCAGCGCCGAGCCGATGCGGTTCGGAACGTTGGTGCCGGCGTCCGTGTTGCGGTTGATCTGTGCGTTCGGCACACCCGAACCGGCCCACAGCATGCCATGCTGCATGGAGAGCACCCACATCGAGCCGAGGGTGTGATCCTTGTTGCCGCCGAAGGTCGCGCCCACGGTGAAGCCGGCGGCAAGCTTGTCCTTCCAGCCGCCCGTGAACCAGATCTTCGAAGAGGCGACGAAGAAGGCACGCATGGGCACCGAAACGTCACCCATATAGGTCGGCGAACCGAAGATCACCGCATCCGCAGCCGAAACGGCGTCAAGTGCCGCGCTGAAATCCTGCTCGGCGCTTTCCAGCTTGATCACGTTAGCGGTGCCGCCCGCACGCTTGATGCCGGCCGCGACTTCGTTCGCGAGCGCGGCGGTGTGGCCATAACCGGAATGATAGACAACGGCGACAGTCGCCATGGGTAACCCCCTGTGAGTTGAAAAGCAGATGAACCATCATCTGGATGCGCCACCGCAAATTTCAACAGAGGGAAGCGAGATTGTTATTGCAAAGATGCAAACCTTTTTCGCGCACTAGCCGGTGAACCGGTTCGAGCGCGGGAAGCCCTTGGGCGGCAAGCGGCCAGATTCGGCGCGATGCCCCAGCCATTCGGCGAGATCGTCGCCCTTCAGGGTGAAGGTGCGGCCCGAACTGTCCTGCCAGGTAAGGCCCGTTGCCGCGGCGAAGGTCTTGATGTCGGCGAGCCCGCCTTCCTTGTAGCGCTGGATGCGCACGCCCTTGCCGCGCGGCATTTCCGGCATTTCCGAGAGCGGGAATGCCAGCAGCTTGCGGTTTTCGCCCACCACCGCGACCATATCGCCCTCAACCGGCACGATGCGCCAGAGGCGGGCGTCGTCGAGGTTCATCACCTGCCGGCCCTTGCGGGTGGTGGCGACGAGATCGTCCTCCGCGACGATGAATCCCCGCGCGTCGCGCGCCGCAACGAGGCGCTTGGTGCCTGCGGCATAAGGGAAGGCAGCCATGATCTCGGCTTCCGCGTCGAGATCGACCATCAGGCGGATCGGCTCGCCGAAGCCGCGCCCACCGGGGAGCTTGCTCGCATCCAGCGTGAAGGCCTTGCCATCCGAGGCGATGAGCAACACCTTCGCGGTCGTCTCCGTGGGGAAGGCAAAAGCGAGGCCGTCGTCGCCCTTGAACTGGAGGTTCGCGAGATCGACCCCGTGGCCCTTGAGCGCACGGATCCAGCCCTTCTGCGTGACGACAACCGTGATCGGCTCGCGCTCGATCAGCGCTTCGGCGACATCGACCGAAACATCGCCGACTTCGCCGAAATCGGAGCGGCGCTTGCCGAGCGGCGTCTCCTTCGAGAAGGTCTTGGCGACCTCGCCGATCTCCCAGCGCACGGTTTTCCACTGCTTGGCTTCGGAGGCGAGCAGCGCCTCGATCGAGGCCTTCTCCCTGGTCAGTTCCTCGTGCTCGCGGCGGAGTTCCATCTCCTCCAGCTTGCGCAACTGACGCAGGCGCGTGTCGAGGATCGCATTGGCCTGAATGTCCGTGATCTCGAAGCGCTTCATCAGGACGGGCTTGGGCTCGTCCTCCTCGCGGATGATGCGGATCACCTCATCGAGGTTGAGGAAGGCGATGATAAGGCCCGAGAGGATTTCGAGGCGGGCGTCGATCTTGCCGAGGCGATGGCGCGAACGGCGCAGCAGCACCTCGCGGCGATGGCCAAGCCAGGCCTTCAGCATCTCGGCGAGGCCGACGACCTTCGGCACCTTGCCGTCAATGAGGACGTTCATGTTGACGGAGAAGCGGCTTTCCAGCTCCGTGAGCTTGAACAGCGCCTCCATGAGGAGTTCCGCCTCCACTGTGCGGGCGCGCGGCTCCAGCACGACACGGATATCCTCGGCGCTCTCGTCGCGCACATCGGCGAGCAGCGGCAGCTTCTTCTCGTTGAGAAGTTCGGCGATCTTCTCGATCAGCCGCGACTTCTGGACGTTGTAGGGAATTTCCGTAACGACGACGACATAAGACCCCCGCCCGGTATCCTCCTTGTGCCAGCGCGCGCGGGTGCGGACCGAACCGCGCCCTGTGCGATACATCTCGGCGAGCGAGGCCCGCAGCTCGACGATGATGCCGCCGGTCGGAAAATCCGGGCCGGGCACGTGGCTCATCAAGGTTTCGAGCGAGGCGTTCGCGTCGTCGATCAGCGCGATGGCCGCGCCGCAGAGTTCGGCGGCGTTGTGCGGCGGAATCGAGGTCGCCATGCCGACGGCGATGCCTTGGCTGCCGTTCGCGAGCAGGTTCGGGAAGGCGCCGGGGAGCACGATCGGCTCCTCGTCCTCGCCGTTGTAGGTGGGGCGGAAATCGACCGCATCCTCGTCGATCCCGTCGAGGATCAGCCGCGCGACCTCGGTGAGCCGCGCCTCGGTGTAGCGGTAGGCGGCGGCGTTATCGCCGTCGATGTTACCGAAGTTGCCCTGCCCTTCCACCAACGGATAGCGCTGCGCGAAATCCTGCGCGAGGCGGACCATGGCGTCATAGACCGCCTGATCGCCATGCGGGTGATATTTACCGATGACATCGCCGACGACGCGGGCGCATTTCTTGAACGCCTGGCCAGGATCGAGCCGGAGCATCCGCATCGCGAAAAGCAGGCGGCGGTGAACCGGCTTCAGCCCGTCGCGCGCGTCCGGAAGTGCGCGGTGCATGATGGTGGACAGCGCATAGGCAAGGTAGCGCTCCTCGAGCGCGTCACGCAGCGCGATGACCTCCGCGCCCGTTTCCTCGGGTGGATCGACCGGTTTTCCCATGCTTTCCGGTTAGCCGAGAGCCTGAGTCGGAACAAGCGTCCGGCCATCCGGCCGCCCCGCTTTTCCCCTGCCCTGTTTTTCCTCGCCCTGTTTTCCCCCGCCCTGTCGCGGGAGAAGCCAAGCTGTGCGATAGTGCACCGTCGCGTTCTGCGTTTGCCCGCATTGGACAGGATAACCGATCCACGTCCCAGCTCAGGGAGCCTCCCATGACGACGCGCCGCATACTCCTCGCCGCTCTTTTCGCCACCCCGGCCTTCGCGACTGCACCGGCGCGCGCGCAAACGCCGCTCCCGGCCGACAAGCGCGCCGAACTCAATGCGCTGATCGCCAAGAACAATGCCTATATCGGCTTGCTCAACCGCACGCAGCGCGCCAACCAGTCCTGGGAGCGCTACACGAGCTGGGTGAATGTCGAGAGAGGCCCCACCGGCCGCGAGCGCTACATCACCTATGGGCTCTACAGTCTCTACGACGTCCGTTCCGAGATCCAGAAAGCGCTCGATGCCGCCGGCAAGGAGCCGAAGGTGCCGGAGCTCGACCGGGCGATCGAGCGTTTCGTCGGCGCCTACGAGGCGCTGGCGCCGCTGATCGACCGCGCCCAGCGCTACTACGAGCGCAAGGATTACAAGAGCGACGCCATGGTCGAAGGCCGTGAAATCCACGCCAAGATGGTGCCGGCGGCGCGCGAGTTCCTCAAGGAGGATGCGGAGGCGCGTCAGTTGATGAAGCTGTTCGCCGGCCGGGTCTTCGAACTCGAACTCGCGGCGATCGAGATGGAGGAAGGCCGCAAGGGCCGCTGGCAGATGAAGCGGGTGCAGATGGCGGCGCGGCAGGCGATGGACCTGTTGCCGACGCGCGAGAAGCCCGTTGTCGACATGCCGGCGTTCGGCAAGGCCGTCGCCGAATACGGCAAGGTCGTGCGCGAGTTCGACGATTTCATGCGCGCGAACCCCGATTCCGGCGGCGCGATGCGCGACCGGCCGGCGAGCCTTCTGGGCAAGCTGCGGGAATACGAGGAAGAGCTTCAGCGCGCCCGGGGCGACGCCCGCCGCGCCCGCGGCCAGGGCACGACCTGGATCGTCAACGAATACAACATGATGATCTCGATGTCGCGGATGTTCCGGTAAAGCATCATCCCATCAAGTGCATACCGGTTGATGGACAGGATGATGCGGAGAACCAGAGAGTTAGAGCGGTCGATCTGATTTATTCGGATCGACCGCTCCAAGCGGATCGCCACTCAATACCCGAGCCGCAGCTGCGAACCGCCGAACGCCGTCATCCCCGGCGGAATGGGAACGGTCGTCTTCGAATAGTCCGAGTTCAACGTCAGGTTCGGGCCGTCGAACAGGTCGACCTTGTTGGCAACGAGCAAGGTGTACGGCGAGAGATCGGCGACCGGCAACGTCGAGTCGATCAGCAGCAAGGAGCGCTTGAGGTAGATTGTCCCAGTCAGCGTGCGGGCCCGGTTCGAGTTGATGTGGTTTTCGTTGGTCTTCTTGCCCTTGGTGAGAAGACTGCCGGTCGGATCGCAGATCGTGCCGTTGATATCGTCATCATCCGACAATGAGCCAGCGCAACCGCCGTTCCACCAGGCGCTGAGGCCGGGAATGAACTGGGTCGATTCCCACAGCAGCATGCCCGCGGTGGCACCGGAAGCCGGGGCCGTGATGTTGATCATGGAATTGTCGAGGAAGCGGAAATAGGCGTCCTTGCCGCGGAACATGAAAGTCACGCCGTTGCCGTTGATCTCCGCATCCTTCTTCACGATCAGCGGCCCGTCCTTGAAGTGATAGACGCCGGGGTTGAAGGTAACCTTCGCCGTCTTGTCGATGGTCAGGCCCTCGCAATAAGTCCCGGGGCTGAGCGTGATGTTACCGGTTTTGTAGTTCAGCTTGGTGCCGGCGCAGACCAGCGAAGGCGTCGGTTCGGCCTTCGAGGCCAGCGGATCGTTCATCGACGGACAGTCCTGAACGATCGACCCATCGACGGTCGAGGACTGGTTCTTGACGCCGCCGCGCGCGCAGATCAGCTGGGTCTTGATCACCGAGTTCTGGTTGATGATCACCGCGCTCTTGCTGGTCGAATTCGACTGGACGACACAACCCGGTGCCGTGATCTTCGAGCCGTTGTGGAGATAGATGCCGCCGTTGACCTTCTCGCCCAGCGAGAGCATGCACAGCTTGGAGGTGGACTGCGAGGCCGTGACGCGCGCAACGGCGTGGGCCGAAACGGTCTGCACGTTGGCGAACCGCTCCAGCAGGCCGAACGGCGTATAGGGCTGCTGTGTGCCGCGCACCTCGACCGCGAGGTTGTTCTCGATCAGCGTGGCCGTCACAGTAATGGCATAAGGGGTGTTCGCGGGGATATTCGCCGCCACATGGCGCTGGGCAAGGTCCTGCGCGCGTGTCGCCGTCATCGGCGAGATCGTCATTTCCCGCGCCACGGACAGCGCCGCGCTGTCGATCACGCCCTGCAGACGGCTGGACGTGCTGGTGACGGACGAGTAATCGACCGCGAAGGCGCCGGCGCTGATCACGACAGGCATGGCAAGCGACAGGGTGACCGCCGTCGCCCCGTGCGTCGCGCGAGTGAATTGCCCCAGAGCCGTCAGGGCCGATTCAATTCTTGAACGGACGCCCTTCATGACGCGGAATGACAGCATTGCCTTGCCCTTTCCGTGCCTTCATAGCCCAGAAGTCCCAAAAAAAGCCTAGCAAGTGTCACTAATCAAAGGTTGCAACAGTGTTCAAATATAAGAATTTGCTTGAATTTTAGGCAGTATCATCTTTGCGCGCCCGCAAGAGCAGGCTTGCGACCATCTGAGCCCGCCCTCCCGCGCGATCAAGTCCGCGCGGCTCGAAAAGATGCCGTTCGAGGAAATAGCCCGTCAACGCGAAGCCATCGGCCACGGCGGCCTCCGGTTCCGGGCGGATACGGCCGTCGAGGAGGAGGAATTCCGGCAGCTTCAGCATGCGCGAAGCCCAGGGCTCGCCGGCTTCCCTTGATACGGCTCGTGCCGATTTCGGCGAGACGTAGACAAGGTTCTCGTGCGTGCCGGTCGCCGCGCAGGTCGAAAGATCGAGGCCGAAGCCGAGATCGGACAGGATCAGCAGTTCGAACCGCACCAGCACCGGCCCGAGAAGATCGGGGCGAGCCAGCAGGGCGCAGATCGCATCCGCCGCCTCGTAGACGGCACGATGGGGAGACCGCTCCGGCAGCAGCCGCATCAGCAGTGCGAGATGGGTCACGGCCTGAAGCGCGAGCGTATCCGTCAGCACCAGACCAGCGCGGCTCTCCAGCGTTTCGGCTGTGAAATGGCCGAGATGATCCTCAAGCCGTGCGCGCCAGGTGAGCTGGACGCGGTTGCCCGGCTGAAGGCCCGGCGCCTGCCTGGACGAGCGGCCGCCGCGCACGAGCCCGAGGTGGCGGCCATGTTCCGCCGTCATCACCTCGAGAATGGCGTCGCGCTCGCCGTGGCGGCGGGTCGAAAGCACCAGCCCGTGATCCTGCCATTCCATGCATTCATGCCTTCGGCCCTCGAAAATGACCTTGCGGTCATCCTCGGGCAAAGATCCCTCGCACAAGCTCGGTCGTCCGTTCGGGCTTGGGACGGCCCATCGGCCACCCCTCTATCCACCGGTATTATTTCTTGTTCTCGCGCGGGAATTCCAGCCCCATCTCGCGATAACGCTCTGGATCGTCGGTCCAGTTCTCGCGCACCTTCACGAACAGGAACAGGTGGACCTTCGCCTCCGCCGCCTCGCCGATATCCTTGCGCGCGGCGGAACCGATCGACTTGATCGTCTTGCCGCCCTCCCCAAGCACGATCTTGCGCTGGCTCTCGCGCTCGACATAGATCGTCTGGTCGATGCGCACGTCGCCGTTCTTCATCACCGTCCACTTGTCGGTTTCGACCGTGGAACGATACGGCAATTCGTCGTGCAGGCGCTCGAACATCTTCTCGCGCGTGATCTCGGCGGCGAGGAAGCGCAAGGGCGCGTCCGAGATTTCATCCTCCGGGTAGAGCCACGGGCCGGTGGGCAGCTTGTCGGCGAGCCATTCGAGAATGCGCGGCACGCCATGCCCGCGCAGTGCCGAAATCATGAAGGTCGCCTCGAACGCAATGCGCTTGTTGAGCGTATCGGCCAGCGCGAGCAGTTTCTCGTGCGGGATGAGGTCGATCTTGTTGAGCACGAGGAATTTCGGCTGGCGCACCTCTGCAAGCTGGGTCAGCAGCGCCTCCTGCTCCTCCTCGTCCGCGCGGGTGACATCGACCAGCAGCCCGACGATATCGGCGTCGGCCGCGCCGCCCCAGGCGCTCGTCACCATCGCCTTCTCAAGCCGGCGCTTCGGCGTGAAGATGCCGGGCGTATCGACGAACACGATCTGCGTCGCCCCGGCCATCGCGATTCCGCGCACCTGCGTCCGCGTCGTCTGCACCTTACGGCTGACGATCGAAACCTTGGCGCCGACCAGCGCGTTGAGCAGCGTTGATTTACCGGCGTTCGGCACGCCGATGAGCGCGACGAAGCCGCAGCGGGTGGGCGTGGAGGCGGTTTCGTCGTTCATGATCTCTCTTTCGATGACGCCGGCGCGGCGTCGCTGTCCCATATCCCCGCACGGCGCAGCCAGGCCTCGGCCGCGGCGCGCTCGGCGTGGCGCTTGGAAGGGCCGGAGCCGGTGACTTCCGCCTCGCCCTTCACCAGCACCGCGATCTCGAATTCCGGCGCGTGATCCGGCCCCTTGCGGCCGACATCGCGGTAGGACGGCACCGGTAGTCCGCGCGCCTGTACTATCTCCTGCAGCATGGTCTTCGCGTCCTTGGGGACGACCAGCGGGGCGTGCATGCGCGCAGTCCAACTGGCGCGGATGAGCCTGTCGGCGGCATCGAGCCCGCCGTCGCGGTAGACAGCGCCGATCACCGCTTCGCAAGCATCGCCGAGAAGCGCGTCGCGTTTCTTGGCGCCGGTGCGCCGTTCACCCTCGCCGAGGCGCAGGAAATCGCCGAGGTGCCATTCACGCGCGACCGCCGCGCAGCTTTCCTTGCGGACGAGATCGGCAAGGCGCTTGGAGAGTTCGCCTTCCGGCGCTTCGGGAAAGGCCTCAAACAACATCGTCGAGACGACGACGCCCAGTACCCGGTCACCCAGGAATTCGAGGCGCTGGTAACTCATGTCGCCGGCGCCGGCGCTGACATGCGTCACCGCCTCCTCAAGCCAGGCGCGATCCGCGAAGCGATGGCCGAGCCGCGCTTCGAGCCGCGCCAGCTCGTCGCCCGCGCCCTCCATCAGCGAACTTTCTGGAAGATGCGCCCCCAGCGGGCCTCGGTCGGCCATTTCCAGATTTCCCAAGGGCGTGCGCCCTCGTCGATCGAGAAGAAGATCATCTCGGCGCGGCCGACAAAATTCTCATACGGCACGAAGCCGACACCGTTGGCGGACTGGTCGCGGCTGTCGGTCGAATTGTCGCGATTGTCGCCCATCATGAAGAAATGGCCGGGCGGGACGAGGTATTCGACCGTGTTGTCCCAGTAGGAACGGTCACCCTCGCGCTCGATGACATTATAGGTGACGCCGTTGGGCAGGGTTTCCTGATAGCGCGGCACCTTGACGGTGCGGCCGAAGGCATCGACCGTCGTCATCGGATCGACCGCGACCTTTTTTACCGGCTCGCCATTGATGCG
>JAVTWI010000139.1:0-12115 GCA_032229845.1 Rhabdaerophilum sp. | reverse complement strand
CGCCTTCGTCGATCCTGTTTCGCCCCCGCCGGAACGCCGCGCGCAGCGTTCGGGTGGAGGCGCCGGGTACCGCCCCCGGGTCCGATAGGTTTATTACGACAGCTGTTTATCGCCATAGTCGCCACGAGGACGACGAAGAGAATATAGGCGCGCCGGACGGGAATTTGAAGAGGAACCGAACAATGCCGGCCATGAAGTCAAATTTCACGAGATTTTCCGGCATTTAGCGCGTTTAGCCTGTGGCCTTTTCGGTGGAATCGTGATCCATTTCGTCCCGGCGCCTGCCAGCAGGCCGGCGCGCAGGATCGATTTCGTATTGGAGGGAATGCGTATGGATCATCTCGCTGACGTGAAGAAATACACCGCCAAGGTGGACGAGGCTGCCGTGGCCGGCATGGCCAAGACCTATGCGCTCGTCATGGGTAAGGCCGATACGCGCTACGTCGCAGCGTCGGACCCTGCAGAGGTCAAGCGCGTCGTCGACAACTTCTGCAAGAAAAAGCTCGGCCGCAAGGAGAGCGACGCGGATCTCACCGCCGTCGTCAAGGCGCAGTGCGAGAAGATGAAGGCCGATCGGACCAAGAGCCGCATCACGGTCTATTACCTCGTCGCCGAGCACTTCAAGCAGCTGGCGATGTTCCATCCCAAGAAGTAATCGCCGGGCTGATCGCGCCGGGCTGATCACATGGCCCGCCCGAAGATGTGATCCTCCTTGTTTTGCTTGCGGCCGGCACTCGTGCCTTGATCCAGGCGGAACAGGGAGGATTTTTTATGTACATCGACCGGCGTCTGCTTTTTACCATCGTGCTGGGTGCGGCCAGCCTGCCGCTTCCGGCTTTCGCGAAAGAGCCGCGCTATTTCACCGAAGCGGTTCCGGGGGTCGGGGCGGGCGGCTACGATACGGTCGCCTATTTCCTCGAGAAGCGCGCCGTGAAGGGCGATCCGGCGTTCGCGGCGCGGCACGACGGTGTCGAGTGGCGTTTTTCCTCCGCCGCCAACCGCGACGCCTTCGCGGCCGACCCGGCGAAGTTCATTCCACAGTTTGGCGGTTACTGCGCTTATGCCGTTGCCAAAGGCGGCACGGCGTCCGGTGACCCGACGCAATGGGACATCGTCGATGGCAAGCTCTACTTCAATTACGATGCCAGCGTCCGCAAGACGTGGAACGGAGACCGGGCCAATTTCATCAAGTCCGGGCATGCGAACTGGCCGAAGGTGCTCGGGCAGTAAGGCATCAGCGCAATCGACCTTGGATAATGGCCCGCGCGCGGTATTCTTGACGGGACGGATTCGCTAGGGTCCGCCCCCTTGAAGCGAGCGCTTGAGCCATGAAAGCCTATCTCGACCTGATGCGGCAGGTGCTGGAAACCGGCGTTCCCAAAGAGGACCGCACCGGCACCGGCACGCTTTCGCTGTTCGGTGCGCAGATGCGGTTCGATCTGTCGCAGGGCTTTCCGCTCGTCACGACCAAGAAACTCCATCTTAAGTCGATCATCCACGAGCTGATCTGGTTTCTCGCGGGCGACACCAACATCAAGTACCTCAAGGACAACGGGGTCTCGATATGGGATGAGTGGGCGGATGCGAACGGCGATCTCGGTCCGGTCTACGGCAAGCAGTGGCGGAGCTGGGCGAAACCGGATGGCGGTGCGGTCGACCAGATCGCGGAACTGCTCGTCGAAATCCGCCGCAACCCGGATTCGCGGCGACTGATCGTCTCGGCGTGGAATCCGGCGGATGTGCCGAAGATGGCGCTTGCGCCCTGCCATTGCCTGTTCCAGTTCCATGTCGCGAAGGGCAAGAGCGGCAAGGGGCGGCTTTCCTGCCAGCTCTACCAGCGCTCGGCCGATCTGTTCCTCGGCGTGCCGTTCAATATCGCCTCCTACGCGCTGCTGACGCATATGATCGCGCAGGTCTGCGATCTGGAACCGGGCGATTTTGTCCACACTTTCGGTGATGTGCACCTCTACTCGAACCATCTCGAACAGGCGCGGCTGCAATTGAGCCGCGAGCCGCTGGCACTGCCGAAGCTGCGGCTCAATCCGGCGGTGACGGACCTGTTCGCCTTCCGTTACGAGGATGTGGCGATCGAGGGCTATCAGGCCCATCCTGCGATCAAGGCGCCGGTGGCGGTCTGAGGGATGACGAAGCCGACCATCACGCTTGTCGCGGCCGTCGCCCGGAATCGCGTTATTGGCGCCGACAATCGTCTGCTCTGGCGGCTCAAGAGCGACATGAAGCATTTTCGCGCGCTGACAATGGGCAAGGCGCTCGTGATGGGGCGCAAGACCTTCGAGTCGATCGGCAAGCCGCTGCCTGGCCGCCATACGATTGTGCTGACCCGCGACCCTGCCTTCGCGGTCGAAGGTGTGCGCGTCGCCCGCTCCGTCGAGGAAGCTCTGGCGATCGGGCAGGAGATCGCGCGGGAAACCGGCACCGATGCGGTCATGATCGCTGGCGGCGGCGAAATCTACGCAGCCTTCATGCCAATGGCTGACCGATTGGAGATCACCGAGGTCGATCTCGAACCGACGGGCGATGCGTGGTTCCCCGAGATCAGCCCGACGCGATGGCGCGAAGAAGCGCGGCATGCGTTTCCGAAAAGCGCGGATGACGAGGCGGCTTTTGCCTTCATTTCGTATGTCCGGCGTTGACCTTCCGCGTGTGAAGACCCAAATGGAAGCCGCAACGACCTTCAACGGCCGGAGATAGAAGAAGAGATGAGCAACGGACCCTGGCAGCCGCGCGGGCAAGGCCCACGCAACCCTAACCCCTGGGGCGGCGGCCCATCCGGCTCGGGTGGCGGCGGCGGACGCGAGCCGCCGGACCTTGAGGATATTCTCCGGCGTAGCCAGGACAAGCTCCGGCGCGTGATGCCGGGCGGCGGCGGAGATGGCGGCGGGATCGCCAAGCTCGGCGTTGTCGGCGTCGCCTTCCTCGGCCTGCTCGCCGCCATCGGCTGGATGCTGACCGGCTTCTACACCGTGCGGCCGAACGAAGTCGGCATCGAGCGGGTGTTCGGCAAGTTCGTGTCGATCACGGCGCCGGGCCTCAACTGGAACTGGCCGTATCCGGTCGGCCGGGTGAACAAGCCGACGATCGGCGTGCAGACCATCGAGATCGGTCTGCGCTCCGGCGATGGGCGCCGCTCGACGCGTGACGTGCGCGAGGAAAGCCTGATGCTGACCGGCGACGAGAACATCGTCGACGTCGATTTCTCGGTGCTCTGGCTGGTCGATGCCCGCAAGCCGCAGGATTACGTCTTCAACCTCCGCTCGCCGGAAGCGACCATCAAGGCGGTCGCGGAAAGCGCGATGCGCGAGGTGATCGGCCGGCGCGAGATCCAGCCGATCCTGACCGGCGCGCGGCTCGAAATCGAGCGCGCGGTGCAGGAACTGATGCAGAAGACGCTCAACGAATACGGTGCCGGCGTCATCGTCCAGCAGGTGCAGATGCAGAAGGTCGATCCGCCTGCCGAGGTCATCGACGCCTTCCGCGACGTGCAGGCGGCGCGCGCCGACCAGGAGCGTGCGCAGAACGAGGCACAGACCTATGCCAACCGGGTGATCCCGGAAGCGCGCGGTGAAGCCTCGAAGATCACCCAGCGCGCGGAAGCCGAGCGCGAACGCATGATCGCCGACGCCAAGGGCGAGGCCGCGCGCTTCATCTCCGTGCTGGACGAGTACAAGAAGGCGCCCGAGGTGACCCGCCAGCGCCTCTACCTCGAAACCATCGAACGCATCTACGGCGGCATGGAGAAGATCATCCTCGATCAGGGCAAGCAGGGGGCGGGCGTCGTTCCGTTCCTGCCGCTCAACGACATGCTGAAGAACCGCACCAACGAGCAGGGGAAACGCTGATGTTGCGCTCCGCTTTTCTCATCATCCTTGCCGCCGTGGTGGTGGTTGTCGGCTCGTCGGTGTTCGTCGTCGACCAGACCGAGCAGGTCATCGTCACGCAGTTCGGGCAGACGAAGCGCGTCGTCACCAATCCGGGCCTCAACTTCAAACTGCCGTTCATCCAGAATACCATCACGCTCGACCGGCGCGTGCTGGACCTCGAAACGCCGTCGGTCGAGGCGATCACGGCCGATCAGAAGCGCCTCGTCGTCGATACCTTCGCGCGCTACCGCATCGAGAACGCGCTGCGCTACTTTCAGGCGACCGGCGGCTCGACGCTGCGCGGCAACCAGCAGCTCGGCACCTTCATGGATGCAGCGCTGCGTCGCGTGCTCGGCGAATCGACCTTCCTGCTTGTCGTGAAGGAAGACCGCGCCGGCCTTACCGCGAAGATCCGCGAGCAGGTCAACAGCGAGGCGGCGGCGCTCGGCGTCAAGATCGTCGATATCCGCATTCGCCGCGTCGATCTGCCGGAGCAGAACTCGCAGGCCGTGTTCCGCCGGATGCAGACCGAACGTCAGCGCGAGGCGGCGGAACTGCGCGCGCAGGGCACGGAAATTTCCGATCGCATCAAGGCGCAGGCGGATCGCACCGTCACCGTCACGCGGGCGGAGGCGGATCGCTTCAGCCGCGAGACGCTCGGCAAGGGCGAAGCCGAACGGACCAAGCTCCTCGCCGATGCCTACAACCGCGATGCCGAGTTCTTCGCATTTTATCGCTCGATGCAGGCCTACGAACAGGGCCTGAAATCTGGCGATACCCGGCTGGTCATCACGCCCGACAGCGATTTCTTCCGCTATCTCAACAGTCCGACCGGACCGAAGAACGCCAAGCCGCAATAATCGGCTGCACGGGGCCAGCCCGCCGGCCTGCCGCCTTGGCGGCAGGAACAGAAGCGGGCAGGCCGAAGGAAAGTCTAGCCGGAAGCCCGGAAGGGCCTGCCCGGCAGGGAGGGGAGGTCGATGCGGGAGTTGCTGACAGCGCTGGCGCTGATGCTCGCGATCGAGGGGCTTTGCTTTGCCGCGTTTCCCGGCGCGATGCGGAAGGCGATGCATGATGCGGCGGAAGCGCCCGAGCGTCTGCTTAGAATCCTTGGCTTTGCCTCAGCGTTGGCCGGGATTTTCCTCGTTTGGGCGAGCAAGGGATTTCCGGCGTTCAACCTGCTGTGAAGGCCCAAACCGGTGAAGTTTTCGTCGTGTTTGTGCCGCATTTGTTGCATTGTTATCACGGCATCGCGGGCGGCGATGCAATGAGGAGAGATATGAGGACCCCCATGTCAACTCAGTCGGTGTCAACTCACCAGGCCGAACTCGTTCGGGACAATCACGACCATGTTGCGCCCCGGCGCGGCGTCGCCCAGACCCTCACCCGGATGACCGGCGCGCTGGCGCTTTCCCTCGTCGTCCTTTTCCCGGTGGCGGCGCCGGCGCAGGCGCGCGGCCCTGAATCCATCGCCGATGTCTCCGAGCGCGTGATCGACGCGGTCGTCAACATCAAGGCGACGCAGAAAATCGCGCAGCGCGCGGTTCCGATGCCCAACCTGCCGCCGGGCTCGCCGTTCGAGGACCTGTTCAACGATTTCTTCAACCGCCGCGGTGGGCCGGGCCAGAACGGCGCGCCGCCGAGCGGCCCGCAGCAGCGCTCCTCCTCGCTCGGCTCGGGCTTCGTGATTGACCCGTCGGGCACGGTGGTCACCAATAACCACGTCATCAAGGATGCGAACGAGATCGTGGTCGTGTTCAACGACGGCCGGGAACTCAAGGCCGATGTTGTCGGCTCCGACGCCAAGACCGATCTCGCGGTGCTCAAGGTGAAGTCGGATACGCCGCTGAAGGCGGTGAAGTTCGGCGACAGCGACAAGCTGCGCATCGGCGAATGGGTGATCGCGATCGGCAACCCGTTCGGCTTCGGCGGCTCGGTCTCGGCTGGTATCGTTTCGGCCAAGCAGCGCAATATTCGCTCCGGCCCCTATGACAGCTTCATCCAGACCGATGCGGCGATCAACAAGGGTAACTCGGGTGGCCCGCTCTTCAACCTCGACGGCGATGTCGTCGGCATCAACACCGCGATCATCTCGCCGTCCGGCGGGTCGATCGGCATCGGCTTCTCGGTTCCCGCCTCGATCGCCGTTCCGGTGATCGACCAGCTCAAGCAGTATGGCGAGACCCGCCGCGGCTGGCTTGGCGTCGCGATCCAGGACGTCGACGATGACACCGCCGAGGCGTTGAAGATCGGCAAGGCGCGCGGCGCGATGGTCATCAATGTCGATGAGAACGGCCCGGCCAAGAGCGCCGGCTTCGAGCGCGAGGACGTGATCGTCCGCTTCGACGGCCGTGACATCCGCCGCTCGAACGATCTGCCGCGCATTGTCGCGCAGACCCCGATCGGCAAGGAGGTCGAGGTGCAGGTGATGCGCGGCGGCAAGGAGATCACCCGCAAGGTGACGCTGGGCCGCCTCAACGAGGAACCGCAGAAGGCTTCCGCGACGACGACTACGCCGAACGCCAACAATTCGCCGAAGGTGCTCGGCCTCGAAGTGGCCCCGCTCAATGACGACACCCGCCGCCGCTTCAACGTGAAGGATGGTATCGAAGGCGTGGTGATCCTCAACGTCGATCCGAATTCGGTCGCGGCGGATCGTCGCGTCTCGGCCGGCGACGTGATTGTCGAGGTGCAGCGCGAGAAGGTCAGTTCGGCAAGCGATATCCGCAAGCGGCTCGACGAATTGCGCAAGCAGGGCCAGAAGCGCGCGCTGTTCTATGTCGCCTCCGGGCCGCAGGGTACGCTGCGCTACGTGACGCTGCCGATCGACTGATCGGGGCGGGACATTCCCGGAAATTGAAGGCCGCCTTTCGGGGCGGCCTTTTTCATGCGCCGACGATTTCCTCGTCGCGATAGCCCTGGAAGTAGAGCAGGGTTCTCAGATCACCGTGATCAACACGGGCATGAGCTGCCTCCGCCACGATCGGCTTGGCATGGAAAGCGACGCCGAGCCCGGCTTCGCCCAACATGGCGAGATCGTTGGCGCCGTCGCCCACCGCAAGCGTCGCAGCAGGGGGGAGCGAGAAGCGGGCGCGGAGTTCTTCCAGCGAGGCGCGCTTGGCCTCCTTGCCGAGAATCGGCTCGCGGACCGTTCCCGCGAAATGACCGCTCTCGATATCGAGGCTGTTCGAGCGGTGCATGTCGAAGCCGATCATCTCCGAGATCGGGCCGGTGAACACGGTGAAACCGCCGGAAACGAGCGCGGTGAAGGCGCCGTTGGCGCGCATCGTCCGCACCAGTTCCGTGCCGCCGGAAGTCAGCGTGATGCGGGTGCGGATCATCTCGTCGACGATGCCGACCGGCAGCCCCCTGAGCAGGGCGACCCGCTCGCGCAGGGCGGGTTCGAAGGCGATCTCGCCGCGCATCGCGCGCTCGGTGATGGCGCTGACATGCGCGCGCAACCCGGCGGCATCGGCAAGCTCGTCGATGCATTCCTGGCCGATCATGGTCGAATCCATGTCGGCGAGGAACAGCCGTTTGCGGCGTCCGCCGTCCGGCTGGACAAGGATATCCACCGCAAGGCCCGAGAGAGCCTCGCGCAGGGCCGCGTTCCAGTGCGGCGCGGGGTTTGCGTCAGCGAAATGGAGATCGACGGCCCGGCCCTGCGAGAGAATTGCCGCTTCGGACGAAGGCAGCGCCGCGCGCGCCCGCGCGATCAGCGAAAGGTCGACGATCTTCTCGCCCGGTGCCCCGACGAGGCTTGCGACCCAGGTGGCCGGTCCGTTGTGCATTCCGATCTCCCGATCCGACCGGACCCGATGGCCCGAAATCGCTGGTTTTCGCCTGTCGAACCCTTATGTGTTCGCATGCGACCGGGCGGTATCGTTCCGGGCGGGAATTGGCAAGATGGCATTTGCAACTCTCATCGCGGGGCCGACGGCAAGCGGCAAGTCCGCGCTGGCGATCAAGCTGGCCCGGAAGACGGGCGGTTTCGTTGTCAACGCGGATTCGATGCAGGTCTACGCGGGGCTCCGCATTCTCTCCGCCCGTCCGAACGCGGCGGAGGAGGCCGAGGTGCCGCATCGGCTTTACGGTTTCGTGCCGGCGGACGAGGAATTCTCGGTCGGGCGCTATCTTGCGGCGCTGGCGCCGCTGGTCGCGACGGCGCGGGCCGGAGGCAAGCCGCTCGTCATCGTCGGCGGCACGGGGCTCTATTTCCGGGCGATGACCGAAGGGCTGGTGCCGACCCCGGCGATTCCCGATGACATTCGCTCCTTCTGGCGGAGGCAGGCGGAAGCAGGGGCCGATCTTCACGCCGAACTGGCGCGACGCGATCCGGCGCGCGCGGCGCAACTCAACCCGGCCGACACACCGAGGCTGTTGCGCGCGATCGAACTCCATGCGGCCACCGGGCGCTCCTATTCGGACTGGCTCGCCGCCAGTCCTGGCGAGGC
Organism: Rhabdaerophilum sp.; assembly: GCA_032229845.1. GTDB lineage: Bacteria > Pseudomonadota > Alphaproteobacteria > Rhizobiales > Beijerinckiaceae > Rhabdaerophilum. The sequence continues at coordinate 3,780 of JAVTWI010000139.1, read as the reverse complement.
AATGCTTCGGAAAGGCGACTATCGCGGCGTGTTTCTCGATCCCGATCGCGCGCAGCTTCATGCGGCGATCGACCGCCGGTTCGAGACGATGATTGCCGCCGGCGCGCTCGACGAGGTGCGCGCGTTGCTGGGGTCAGCCGAGGCGCCGGCGCGCAATCTCGGCATCATGAAGGCGCATGGCGTGCCGCATCTCGTCGATCATCTGGAAGGCCGGATCGCGCTGGACGAGGCGATCGCACGCGGACAGTCGGATACCCGGCGCTATGCGCGGCGGCAGGTGATCTTTGCGCGGAAATATCTCGCCGGGCCGGATTGGCGATGGTTTTCGGGCGCGGATGCCGCCGCTCAGGCCGCCGCCGTCTTGGTGCCGGAATTCCCCTGAACGTCCATTTCGGTCGCGACCTTGTTGCGGCCCGTGCGCTTGGCGACATAGAGCGCGCGATCCGCGCGGTCGATCAGGTCGTCGAGATCGGTCGTCTTGCGATTGAGCGCGATGCCGAGGCTGATGGTCGGCCTGATCTCATGTTCGCCGACGATGACAACGGTCTGCTCGACACGCTTGCGAAGCTTCTCCGCGAAGGCGTGGGCGGCCTCGGCGTCGGTATCCGGCAGCAGGACGGTGAATTCCTCACCGCCCATGCGGGCGCCGATGTCGGTGTTCGGGCGCAGCGGCGCCTTGATGATATCCGCGACGCGCCGCAGCACGGTATCGCCTGCGCCATGGCCGAAGGCGTCGTTGACGTGCTTGAAGTGATCGATGTCGATGGTGACGATGGCGCAGGGGCGATGCGCGGTCTGCGCCTCGGCAAGCTTGAGCATGGCCGCGTCGCGGAAGGCGCGGCGGTTCGGCAGGCCGGTCAGCGGGTCGAGATGGGCAAGGGCCCAGAGTTCCTGTTCGAGACCGCGACGCTGCTCCATCTCGTCCATCAGCACCTTCTTCTGGTGCTCGAGTTCGAGGAAAGCGCGCTTCATGTCGGTGATGTCGGTCATCGAAACGAGAATGCCGTCCCAGACGGGCGCGGCATGCACCTGAAGCCAGCGCGACCCGTTCTCGGTGCGGTGATGATAGTCGAACACCTGGGCCTTGCCGCTGCGCAGGACGGTGAGGTTGCGATCCCAGCCGGAGGATACGCGCGTGTCGCCGAAGACGAGGCCAAGCGTTCCACTCAGCAGATCCCCTTCGGATTCATGACAGGAATATTCGACCGCGCGCGCATTCGCGGCAACCAGCGCGGCGTCGTAGATCTCGTTGTGGTCATCCCGCAACGGCCTGGCGACGATCACGGCATTGGGCAGCGATTCGACGAGGTTGCGCAGGAACTCGTGCTTGGTCTCGCGGGGGATGCAGAGTGCCGCGAACATCCGCTGGCTTCTGCCTTCCTCCAGCGGGAGAAAGAGGCACTCCCAGCGGTGAACCGGCGCCAGCATCCCGGTCTGATGGATGATGGCGACGGCATCGTCGGACTTGTCGGCCTCGGAGCAGCCGAGCCGGTAGAATTCGGCTGTTGCCTTGTCGATCTGGCCGGTTTCCTTGGACATCAGAGACTCGGTGCCGATCGCGGGTATCGCCGCGCCGGCGTACAGAAAGCGGTATTCGCCGTTTCCTGCCGGCTCCAACAGCGCCAGATGGGCGCCATGCGCGCGCATGATGTCGCGATCGAGCATCGCCACGGTTGCGCCTTCGCCCTTGTTGCGCTCGCCGCGATACCGCCGAAGCAGGAAGTTCGCCTCGGCACTGCGCAGGCGGACCTCCAGATCGGCGATGAAAAGATCGTTGTGCAACGGCGGACCCGCAAGACTAGCGTCGGTATGATGAACTTACTCTTGCGGAAAAATGTTTGAGAAAGTGTTTTCGCCGCGGATTTGGGGCCAAAGCCGTGGAGAAAAATTCCAATTTGCGCTCTTGCGAGGGGGCGAGACTGCAACTCGGCCATTTTGCCGATTGACGCCCTTTTCGCACCTGTGTAGCTTGCGCGGCGATTTCTGGAGAGAGCGATGTCGCTTCTTATTGTACCGAGCGCGCCGAAAGAGGGGCTGGCCTGACGCCAGAACCCCGGATCGGCGCGCAACCAAAGGCCCCCTCGAGGGCCTTTTTTGTTGCCCGATCCAGACCGCCGGTTCACGAGAATGCAGTCGCCCTCGCGTAGCGAGGCCGGACCTTCCGGCCGTGGGAGAAAAGACGATGAGCGAGACCAACGCAACCTGGACCATGACCGGCGCCGAAATGGTGGTGCGGGCGCTGCAGGATCAGGATGTCCAGCACATTTTCGGCTATCCCGGTGGCGCGGTCCTTCCCATTTACGATGCGCTGTTCCAGCAGAACTCGGTCGAGCACATCCTCGTCCGCCACGAGCAAGGCGCGGTCCATGCGGCGGAAGGCTATGCGCGTTCCTCCGGCAAGGTCGGCGTGGTGCTGGTGACCTCGGGCCCCGGCGCGACAAACGCCGTGACCGGCCTCACCGATGCGCTGCTCGATTCGATCCCGCTCGTCTGCTTCACCGGGCAGGTGCCGACGCATCTCATCGGTTCGGATGCCTTCCAGGAGTGCGATACGGTCGGCATCACCCGCCATTGCACCAAGCACAATTACCTTGTGAAAAAGGTCGAGGATCTGCCGCGGATCATCCACGAGGCGTTCTATGTGGCGCGTTCCGGCCGGCCGGGTCCGGTGGTGATCGACGTGCCGAAGGATGTGCAGTTCGCAACCGGCACCTACACGCCGCCGGGCGAGATCATGCACAAGTCCTACCGTCCGAAGACGGACGGCGACCGGCGGCAGATCGAGACGGCGATCGACCTGATCGCGAAAGCGAAGAAGCCGGTGTTCTATACCGGCGGCGGCGTCATCAACGCCGGGCCGGAAGCCTCGCGCCTGCTGCGCGAATTCGCCAAGATGACGGGCTTTCCCGTGACCTCGACGCTGATGGGTCTCGGCGCCTTCCCGGCGAACGATCCGCAGTGGCTCGGGATGCTCGGCATGCACGGCACGTACGAGGCCAATCTCGCGATGCACGACTGTGACGTGATGATCAATCTCGGCGCCCGCTTCGACGACCGCATCACCGGCCGGCTCGACGCGTTCTCGCCGAACTCGAAGAAGATCCACGTCGATATCGACCCTTCCTCGATCAACAAGAACGTCAAGGTCGATATCGGCATCGTCGGCGATTGCGCCAAGGTGCTCGCCGCCATGCTGGAGATCTGGCGCGAGCGGAAGCTGCAGGCGGATGCCGCCGCGCTCAAGACATGGTGGGGGCAGATCAACGAATGGCGCAAGCGCAATTCGCTCGGCTACCGGAACTCGAAGGAGATCATCAAGCCGCAATACGCCATCGAGCGGCTCTATGAACTCACCAAGGATCGCAAGACCTACGTGACGACCGAGGTCGGCCAGCACCAGATGTGGGCGGCGCAGCATTTCCATTTCAACGAGCCGAACCGCTGGATGACCTCCGGTGGCCTCGGCACGATGGGGTATGGCCTGCCGGCCGCGCTCGGCGTGCAGAAGGCGCATCCGGATGCGCTGGTGATCGACATCGCCGGAGAAGCCTCGATCCTGATGAACATGCAGGAAATGTCCACGGCCGCGCAGTTCCGCCTGCCGATCAAGGTCTTCATTCTCAACAACGAATACATGGGCATGGTGCGCCAGTGGCAGGAACTGCTGCACGGCGGGCGCTATTCGGAGAGCTGGTCGCAGGCGCTGCCGGACTTCGTAAAGCTGGCCGAGGCGTATCACGCCAAGGGCATCCGCTGTTCGGACCCGGCGGAACTCGACGC
>JAVTWI010000138.1:0-12166 GCA_032229845.1 Rhabdaerophilum sp. | reverse complement strand
CGGCAGAAAGGGCGAATAGGTCGAGGCCCGCTCGGCGCGCAACGACGGCAGCATGATCGCCTGCACGGCCTCGTAGCGTTCGAGCATGAGAAGCAGTGTCTTGTCGAACAGGCCAGCGCGATAGCATTCGGTCGAGGACAGAAACTCGTATTCGAAACCGAAGGTGTCGAGAAACGCCTTCAGCCGGGCGTTGTTGTGCGCGCCGAAGCTCTCATGCGTGCCGAACGGGTCCGGCACCTTGGTCAGCGGCAGGCCGATCGCCCTGGCGAGCATCTCCTTGTTCGGCACGTTGTCCGGCACCTTGCGCAGGCCGTCCATGTCGTCCGAGAAGGCAACCAGCCGCGTCGGGATTTCGCCGCCGGTCAGCACCTCGAAGGCGCGACGCACCATCGAGGTGCGCGCGACCTCGCCGAAGGTGCCGATATGCGGCAGGCCCGACGGGCCATAGCCTGTCTCGAACAGCACCGACTTCTTGCCCGATTTCGCCAGCCGCGCCACAAGCTTGCGGGCTTCCTCGAACGGCCATGCCGCCGAGTTCTGGGCGAATTCGCGATAGCGGGAAAGTTCGGACATCAAGAAAAGGACCTGTCTTTGGCGAAACGGCAACCGGGTATGCCCCGGGAGCGGGCTCCCTCGTTACGGTCGCCGAAAACAAACGTCAATCAATAGAACGGGATCGGGAAGTGCTTGAGGTAGAGCTTGGCATAGCGCCCGTCGCGGCTGATACGCCAGAGCGCGAAATCGATCGCCTGCCGCAGGGCTTCGTTGCCCTGCCGCATGACGATGCCGGCGCCCTCGCCGAAATAGCGGGACTCGGTGTAGGGCCCGCCGAAAAACGCGCAGCATCCGAGCGACTCCGACCCATTGAGCCAGAAGGCGATGGCGATGCCGTCCCCGAAGGCCAGATCGGCCTCGCCGCGCCTGAGCGCCTCCAGCGCGCGCTCGATCGTCTCGAAGCGGCGCAGCGACAGCTTGGGAAAGAAAGCGTTGAGGAAAGCCTCGTGGCTGGTGCCCCCGACGATGGCGACCGTCTTGCCGGCGAGATCAGCCAGCGTCGCGGATTCCGGCAGATGCTCCTTGCGGCCTATGAAGCGCGCGGGCGAACGGTGGGTCGGCAGCGAGACCTCGTATTCACGCCGCAGGTCCGGCGTGATCCGGTGCGCGGCGATCGCGGCATCGGCCTCGCCAGCATCGAGAGCGGGCAGCAGACGGCTCCAGGCGCGTGGCTGGATGGTGCATTGCGCGCCGAGTTCCGTGCAGATCTCGCGTGCGAGATCGACGTTGAACCCCGCAAGCGCGCCATCCCGGCCACGATAGTTGAAGGGCGGATAGTCCTCTTCCGTCACAAAGCGGATGGTCGCGATCTTCGTTCCCGGCGACCGCTCGATCCGCCGGTCCGGATCGATCACATGCGGAATGACGGCCGCATCGCCCCCCTCACCCCGCACGGAGCCGGGGAGCAGCGCCCCCACGAGCAGCAGCATAAGCACAACGCTCCGCACCCGCCATCTCCAACGAGGCGAATTGTCCCGGATCGTCATGCCTTCCGCGTTCCTTTTCATCTCCCGCCCTGTTTAGCGCGTCGGCCAGCGGCGGCAAATCCCCGACAGCTCGCCCTCAGCGATTGCTTTTCGGAGGTTGCTTTCGTGTCGATTTTGCGACAGGAGAACACCACCTTTTCGCAAGTGCGAAGCGACTCGGGGAAACCGTCATGACGAAATGGGTGTACACGTTCGGCGATGGGACGGCCGAAGGCAATTCCGGCCTCAAGAACCTGCTCGGCGGAAAGGGCGCGAACCTTGCCGAGATGTGCAATCTGGGCCTGCCGGTCCCGCCGGGGTTTACGATCTCCACCGAAGTCTGCACCGCCTTTTACGCCAGCGACCGTCACTATCCGGTCGAACTCGCCGGTCAGGTCGACGCCGCGCTCAAGCATGTCGGCAAGCTCGCCGGCTGTGCTTTTGGCGACAAGACCAATCCGCTGCTCGTCTCTGTTCGCTCCGGCGCGCGCGCGTCGATGCCGGGCATGATGGACACGGTGCTCAATCTCGGCCTCAACGATGTCACGGTCGAGGCGCTGGCGAAACTCTCGAACAACGAGCGCTTCGCCTACGACAGCTACCGCCGCTTCATCACCATGTATTCCAACGTCGTGCTCGACATGGAGCACCACAATTTCGAGGATATCCTCGAGGAATACAAGGATTCCAAGGGCTTCATTCAGGACACCGAGCTTCAGGCCGGTGACTGGAAGCATATCGTCGAGGCCTACAAGGCCTGCGTGACGCGCGAACTCGGCAAGCCCTTTCCGCAGGACCCGCACGAACAGCTCTGGGGCGCCATCGGCGCCGTGTTCGGCTCGTGGATGAACGCCCGCGCGATCAAGTACCGCGAATTGCACGCAATCCCCGAAAGCTGGGGCACCGCCGTTAACGTGCAGGCGATGGTGTTCGGCAACATGGGCGAGACCTCGGCCACCGGCGTCGCCTTCACCCGCAACCCCTCGAACGGCGAGAAGGAGCTCTATGGCGAGTTCCTGATCAACGCGCAGGGCGAGGACGTGGTGGCGGGCATCCGCACGCCGCAGGATATCACCGAGAAAGCCCGCATCGCCGCCGGCTCGACCAAGCCGAGCCTCGAAGCCGCACTGCCGGACGCCTACAAGGAACTGGTCCGCATCTACGGCCTGCTCGAGAAGCACTACCGCGACATGCAGGACCTCGAATTCACGGTCCAGCAGGGCAAGCTCTGGATGCTGCAGACCCGCAACGGCAAGCGCACCGCCAAGGCGGCGCTCCGCATCGCGGTGGATCTTGCCAGTGAGGGGCTCATTACCCACGAAGAAGCGATCCAGCGCATCGATCCGGCCGCGCTTGACCAGCTTCTTCACCCCACGATCGACCCGAAGGCGACGCGCACGGTGCTCTCCACCGGCCTGCCGGCCTCGCCGGGTGCCGCGACGGGCGAGATCGTCTTCACCTCCGAGGAGGCGGAAGCGGCCGCCAAGGAGAAGCGCAAGGTCATTCTCGTCCGCGTCGAGACCTCGCCGGAGGATATTCATGGCATGCACGCCGCCGAGGGCATCCTGACGACGCGCGGCGGCATGACTTCCCATGCGGCCGTCGTCGCGCGCGGCATGGGCAAGCCCTGCGTTTCCGGTGCGGGTGCGATCCGCATCGACATGGTGCAGGGCACGATGAGTGCCGGTGGAAAGGTGCTCAAGCGCGGCGACTTCATCACCATCGACGGCTCGAACGGGCAGGTTCTTCTCGGCGAGATCGCGATGCTACAGCCGGAACTCTCGGGTGAGTTCGGCACGCTGATGGCCTGGGCCGACAAGGCACGGCGCATGAAGATCCGCACCAATGCCGAGACGCCGCTCGATGCCCGCACTGCCGTGAAGTTTGGTGCGGAAGGCATCGGCCTGTGCCGTACCGAGCACATGTTCTTCGACGGCGAACGCATCATCGCCATGCGCGAGATGATCCTTTCCGACGACGAGAAAGGCCGCCGCGCCGCGCTGGCGAAACTCCTGCCGATGCAGCGCTCGGACTTCACCGAGTTGTTCGAGATCATGAAGGGGCTGCCGGTCACGATCCGCCTGCTCGATCCGCCGCTGCACGAGTTCCTGCCCCACGAGCCGAAGGAAATCCAGGAGGTTGCCGAAGCCATGGGCGCCTCGCCGGAGAAGCTTCGGCTGCGCGCGCTCGAACTCAAGGAATCGAACCCGATGCTGGGCTTCCGGGGCTGCCGGCTCGCGGTCGCCTATCCGGAAATCGCCGAGATGCAGGCGCGTGCGATCTTCGAGGCCGCGATTGAGGCCGGCAAGAAGACCGGCGCGATCGTCACGCCCGAGATCATGGTCCCGCTGGTGATGACCAAGGCCGAACTCGATCTTGTCAAGGCGCGTATCGATGCGATGGCGAAGCTGGTCGGCGGGGAACACGGCATGACCCTGCCCTATCAGGTCGGGACGATGATCGAACTGCCTCGCGCGGCGATCCGTGCCGGGGATATCGCGAAGAGCGCGGAGTTCTTCTCCTTCGGCACCAACGACCTGACGCAGACGACGCTGGGTATCTCCCGTGACGATGCCGGCTCCTTCCTCGGCTCCTACAAGGCGCGCGGTATCCTCGCCGACGATCCGTTCGCGACGCTCGATCAGGAGGGCGTCGGCGAACTCGTCAAGCTCGCGGCGGAACGCGGGCGCGCGACGCGTTCCGGCATCAAACTCGGCATCTGCGGCGAACATGGCGGCGATCCGGCCTCGATCGCGTTCTGCGAGAGTGTCGGACTTGACTACGTCTCGTGCTCGCCGTTCCGCGTACCGATCGCGCGCCTTGCGGCCGCGCAGGCTGCGCTCGGCAAGGTGACAAAGGCTGAGGGATAAATCCGGCTTCCGGCCGAGCGCGCGGGGTGTTCCCGTGCGCCCGGCCGCAACGATCAGAGCCCGTAACCGAAGGGCAGCGGTTGGAAGGTAAAACCGCTTCCGGCCTTCTCGACATGGCCGAAGCCCGGGAAATCGAGATGGGCGCCGGTCACCATCACCTTGTCGGCCGTCACGGCATCCATGATCTTGAGGCGCGTTTCGCGGGCCTGGTTCTGGTCCTGGTCGAAACCGATGGTGATTTCCGGACTGGAGAACTGCAGCGCGGGAGCGTGCACGATGTCTCCCCAGGCCAGAAGCTGCTGGTTGCCCGAATTGATGCGGAAGCCGGAGTGGCCCGGCGAGTGGCCGAACAGTTCCACTGCGCTCACGCCGGGGATGATCTCTTCGCCACCCCTGAAGCGCTGGGTGCGGGCCGCATAGGGCTTCACCGCATCCTGCGCGACCTTGAAGAAGGGCTGGAATTCCTTCGGCGCACGCGAGGCAATGCCCTCGTCGGTCCAGAAGGCGTGTTCCTTCTCGTGAACGGCCAGAGTGGCATTGGGGAACACGGCGCCGGCCGCGCTGAAGATGCCACCGACATGATCGGGGTGGAGGTGGGTTGCGAGGATGATATCCACCGCGTTGGCGTCAAACCCCGCCGCTGCGAACCCCACGAGAAAGCGGGCCAGCGTGGGTGCAAAGCCGGTGATGGTTCCACTGTCGATGATGGCGAGCTTGTCCCCGGTGTTGACGACATAGGCGTTGACCGAGGTGCGGTGCGGACCCGCGGGGCGGAAATGGCGCGCCATCAAGGCATTGATGCGGGCTTCGTCCGCGCCCTTGAACATCGCCAGCGCGATATCGAGGAAACCATCCGAGATGGCCGTAACTTCGATCGAACCGATCTTGATCCGGTTAAGGCCGACGGCTTGAGCATTGGCGAGGGGCGCCTTGGCGAAAGCGGGAAGACCGAGAAGGCTGCCGCCTGCGAAAGCGGTAATGGCCGACAGGGCGGCGCGACGGGACAGATGCATGGATCACTCCGAATGAACGAGAAAGGGGCAGCGCCCCCGGGGTAGGAATGGGTGTAGATAGGTCACGGGCCATGACAGGGCAGGGGAACACGAGCCGCCGTTCTTCACGTCTTCGGGAAGTAAGGTTCGGTTAACTTCGTCTCTTAAGCGGGCCTGAACCTCGACCAGCGAATATCCCTTCCGGGTTGGAGAAGCGGCTTGAGCGTTGCCACACGGCCACACGCCAATTTGCCGCAGGAATGACGGAGGTGTCGCGTTGTCGCGCCGCAAGTCCTATGCTCATCGCGGAAGGCAAGGCGGAGCCGGCTTCTGGCAGGCTGGGCGCTTCGTCGTGGAGACGCTTGCGCCCTGGAGCATCGGCGTCGCGGTCCTGATTTCCTTCACGGCGTCGGCCGGCGAAAGCTTCCGCAAGATCGACCGCGAGTTCCGCCGCTCGACCATGATCGAGATGCAGCGGCTGACGCTGGTGCCGCCGCGTCTCTCGGTGCTGTCGTTTCAGGATCAGGTGGAGCGCGCAGTCGCGCAGAGCCACGATCCCACGGCCGTCGAGCGCGTGCTTCCCCATATCCGCAAGGTCGATTTCTCGCGCGAGATGTCGCGACCGGACGAGATCGGGCCGCTGGTCTTCGCGATCGACGGCGCGCTCCTCCCCCCGCGCGTGCTGGAGCCGGCTGTGACCTTGACCCGGGCGAGCCAGGCGCTGCTGGCGCGGCTCAACCGCTTCGAAGGCAAGACCTTGGCGCCGGGCATGCACCCGGGCCGCTCGGCGGGTGCGACGGCACAGGGGCGGTCTCCGCAGCAACTCGCCATGCTGCGCCCTGATGGCGCAACGCCGATCGTTTCGACCGCCTCGCGCCTGTCCTCGGTAACGCCGGCCCCGGTCGAGCCGGAAATCATCTCTGCGGGAACGGCCCGCATTCCGGCTTTCGCGCGCGTCCACGGCGACCCGGAAGGCCGCCCGGTCGAAACCGCGCACCTGCGGGTTTCCTCCGGCTACCTCGATCTCGTGACCCCGGATGCCTTCAAGCGGGAAACGCAATGCCTCGCCGAGGCGGTCTATTTCGAGAGCCGGTCCGAACCGGAAGCCGGACAGGCCGCCGTCGCGCAGGTGGTGATGAACCGCGTTCGCTCAGGACTCTATCCGACGACGGTGTGCGGTGTTGTCTATCAGAACCGCCACCGCTACAAGGCCTGCCAGTTCTCTTTCGCCTGCGAGGGTCGGAGCCTCGCGATCACCGAGCCGGGTCCGTGGGAGACCGCCAAGCGCGTCGCCCGCGCGGTTCTGGAAGGGCAAAGCTACAACCGGGACGTCGGCAACTCGACCCACTATCATGCGAGCTATGTCGCACCCTATTGGTCGCGGAAACTCAAAAGGACCGACAAGATCGGTCGACATATCTTTTACCGTCTTCGGCCCGGACAGACCTGAAAACTTAACCGACATTAATTTTGTCGGTTAATTTTACCATGAATTCTGCCCGAATTTACCTTGGCAGATGAAACACTTCGCTGATTTGTCTGTTATTTCTTGCATTATCAAGCCGTTGAACCAAAGCTTTGCATCAGTTTGAAGCGAGGCCAGACATGCGCAAGATTCTCATTGCATCCATTCTCACGCTGGCGGCGGGCAGTTCCGCGGCCCTCGCCGGCGGACGTTGCGTCGGCAACTGCTACCAGCGCATCGATACACCCCCGACCTACGGCACTGTCACGGAGACCGTTCAGGTCCGCCCGGCCCAGACCTATGCCCGCCATGTTCCGGCCGTCTACGGAGAGGTCAACGAGACCGTGGTGGTCCGCCCGGCGCAGCGTGTGCAGCGCGTGATCCCGGCGCAGTACTCAACCGTTGCCGAAACCGTGATGGTTTCGCCCGCCCGCAAGGTCTGGCAGGTGACGCGCGACGGTTGGGGCCGCGAGATCGGCTGCTGGGTCACGGTTCCGGCGCAATACGCCACGCAGCATCGCCACGTTATGGTGAGCCCCGAACGCGTGACCTATGATGAAATTCCGGCCGAATACGGCTCGCGCTCGCGCACCGTGCTGGTCAAGCCCGGCTATGTGACGCACGAGACCGTTCCGGCGGAATACGCCACCCGCTATCGCCACGTGATGACCTCGCCGGGTTATTCGGGCTGGGCGCCGCTGCGCTGACCGCATTTTTCCAATTGCATTTTCTTCACGCGAAACGGCACCGCTTCGCCTGAAAATGCCATAGGCCTCAATCGCCGATCGCGATATCAAGGCCAAGGTCCAGCACCGGCGCGGAATGCGTGAGCGCGCCGACCGAAATCAGATCGACACCCGATCCCGCGATTGCGAAGACCGTGTCGAGATTGACCCCGCCCGAGGCTTCGGTGAGAAGCGTCGGGCGTTTTGCTTTCACACGCCGCACGGCTTCCTTAAGCTGCTCCGGCACCATATTGTCGAGCAGCACGACATCCGCCCCCTCGGCAATCACCTCGTCGAGCTGGTGAAGCGTATCGACCTCGATCTCGATCTTCACGAGATGCCCGGCGTGCTTCTTTGCCGCCTGAAGCGCCTGCCGGATACCGCCCGCCACGGCGACGTGATTGTCCTTGATCAGCACGGCATCATAGAGCCCGAAGCGGTGGTTGCGCCCGCCGCCGCACAACACGGCATGCTTCTCGAAGGCGCGCAGGCCCGGCGTCGTCTTGCGCGTGCAGACGATAGAGGCGTTGGTGCCGGCTGTCCGGGCCACGAAGGCGGCCGTCAGCGTGGCGACGCCGGACAAGCGCCCCACGAAATTCAGCGCCGTGCGTTCGCCGGCGAGGATTGCGCGGGCGTTGCCCTCGACAACCATCACGGTGTCGCCCGGCGCAACACGCGCGCCATCGCCATGATGGAGCGTCACGGTGAGCTTCGGATCAACCTGCCGGAAGGCCTCGACCGCGAGATCAAGCCCGGCCATCACACCGGGCTTGCGCGCGACCATCGCAAGGCGCGCTTCCATATGCGTGGGGATGCAGGCCTGCGAGGTGACATCACCGGCAAGACCAAGATCTTCGGCCAGCGCGCGGGAGACAGCTTCGGCAACAAGATGGGCGGGAAGGGCAGCGATCATGCATTCAACTCGTCATGTGGAATGGGGCCGAGGCCGATCGGCGCCGCGAAAGGGGATTGTGACGCAGCATCGAACGACCAATAGCCCTCGCGCGCAAGCGCCGGGTGATCGGCACGCGCATGCCCGCCCCGGCTCTCACAACGGACCAGTGCGGCGCTCGCCACCTGCCGGGCAAGCCCGGCCATCACGCGTGCGCGGCGCGGAGCCTCTGGCGTTTCCAGCGCCTTGAAATTCGAGATCGCGCCGGCAAGTCCTCCCTCCGCGCGTAGCACGCCGACATCGGCCTGCATGCGCCGGCGGATCGAGAGCCGGATATCGGCCTCGTCTGAAGCGGTTTCCTCCGCAGCGCCCTCATCGTTTAGCTTGACGGGCGTGAACGCGCCGAGGTCGTCGATCCTGGCCGCCACCCGCGCGCCGAACACAACTGCCTCCAGCAGCGAGTTCGAAGCGAGGCGGTTCGCGCTGTGAACGCCGGTGCAGGCGACTTCACCCACAGCAAACAGGCCCTCCGGCGCGGAAACGCCGAGCGCGCGGCCGTTCGCGTCAGTCCAGATGCCGCCCATGTGGTAATGTGCTGCTGGTGCGACCGGGATAAGATCTGTGACGGGATCGATGCCCGCCGATTTGCAGGTGGCGTAAACAGTGGGGAACAGGTCCGGGAAATGCTTGCCGATGCTGGCGCGGCAATCGAGAAACGCGCCGCGCCCTGATTTGATCGCCGAGAACACGCCGCGCGCGACGATGTCACGGGGAGCAAGCTCGGCGTCCTTGTGGATCTCCGGCATGAAGCGTCGGCCATCACGATCGACGAGGATCGCGCCTTCGCCGCGCAGGGCCTCGGTCGCCAGCGGCGCGGGATCGCGGCCAATATCGATCGCGGTGGGGTGGAACTGCACGAATTCCATGTTCGCGAGCGTCGCCCCGACCTGATACCCCATCGCAAGGCCGGAACCCCACGCCTCCTTTGGATTGGTCGTGACGGCATAAAGCTGGCCCGCACCGCCCGTCGCCAGCACCACATGATCGGCGGAGAACCGCACCACACGCCCGTTAACGTTGGCGCGCGCGCCGGCGATCCGGCCGTTGTCATCTTTGAACAGTTCGAAGGCTTCCGCCCCCTCGATCACGCGGATCGACGGCGTTTTCCGCGTAGCGGCGACCAGCGCCTCCATGATGGCCTTACCGGCCATGTCGCCCTTGACACGGACGATGCGATGCGCCGAATGCGCCGCCTCGCGGCTCTGAACCAGCTTGCCCTGCAGATCGCGATCGAACGGCACGCCGTATTCAAGGAGGTCGATGATCCGGTCCGAAGCTTCGGAAGCCATGAGCTTGACCATCGCCGCGTCACACAGGCCGGCACCGGCGGCGAGTGTATCCGCGACATGGCTTTCGATGCTGTCTCCCTCGCCGATCGCGGCAGCGATACCACCCTGCGCCCAGGCCGAGGACGCCCCCTCGCCCAAAGAAACCGGCGTCAGCACCGTGCAGGGGTGGGGCGCAAGCTTCAGGGCCGTGAACAGGCCCGCCAGACCGCCGCCGATGATGAGAATGGAGGACATGAGGGCGACCTTGTGACGTGCTGCCTTGCCGGCGCGTGGCGGGTTCCCGGCTCTGCCATTTATCCAGTTACCGAAACCCGGGTTGGGACGAAAAACCCACATCCACTTTCTCTTAAATCGCTTCTTTCACTGCGTCAGGTTGACCATGCGCTCGACCGAGCGCCGGGCGCGAACCGCCAGTTCCTCGGGGATCTCCACCTTGTGCTGCAGGTAAAGAAGGCTGTCGAGGATCTTCAGCAGGGTGATGCGCTTCATGTGCGGGCAGAGGTTGCACGGACGCACGAACTCGACATCCTTCGCCGAGGAGGCAACGTTGTCGGCCATCGAGCATTCGGTAACCAGCAACACCTTGCCGCCGTGCTGCGCCTTCGCATATTCGATCATTCCGGCGGTCGAGCCGGTGAAATCGGCTTCGGCGATCACGTCCGGCGGGCATTCCGGGTGCGCGATGATCTTGATCGACGGGTCGGCCTCGCGGTAACGGCGCAGCTCCTCGCCGGTGAAGCGCTCGTGCACCTCGCAGGCGCCATGCCAGGCGATGATTTTCACCTTGGTCTTCGAGGCGACGTATTTCGCGAGATACTGGTCCGGCACAAACAGCACCTTGTCGACACCGAGGCTCTCGACCACCTGCACGGCGTTCGAGGAGGTGCAGCAGATATCGACCTCTGCCTTCACATCGGCGCTCGTGTTCACGTAAGCCACCACCGGCACGCCGGGATAGGCCTCGCGCAGGCGGCGGACATCCGCACCCGTGATGCTCTCGGCAAGCGAGCAGCCAGCCTTCATGTCCGGGATCAGCACCATCTTTTCCGGGCTGAGGAGCTTCGAGGTCTCGGCCATGAAGTGCACGCCGCCCTGCACGATGATCTTCGCATCGAGCTTGGCGGCCATCTTGGCGAGCTGGAGGCTGTCACCAACCACGTCCGCGACGCAGTTGTAGATTTCCGGCGTCTGGTAGTTGTGGGCGAGAATCACCGCGTCGCGCTGCTTCTTCAGGCGGTTGATCGCCGAAACATACGGCGCATGGAACGGCCATTCGACCGGCGGAATGATGTGCTTGACGCGCTCGTAGAGATGCGCGGTCTCGGCCGCAATCTCGGGCGTATAGGCAAGATCCGGACGCGGCAGGATGTCCTGTTCCGTCGCCTTCGCCCCTCCAAGCCCCGCGCCGCCGATGCCGGTTTCAACGCTGTTCATCGCCTACTCCATGTCCCGGGTGAGCTATCCCGATACATATGCTCAGTTAGAGTATTTCTATTACACGCTTTTAGCCGGAAAAGCTAGTGGCCTTCGGCAGGGAATTTCCAGACCTTCCGTCGGATTGACAGAGCCGGGCCAATCAGCGCAATCCTCGGGCATCGGCGTGTCCAGCAGGGTAGTCTGGGAAGCACATGAATCCGGAACCGCCTGCACGCCCCGATCTGTCCATCCCGGCACCGGAAGAGATCGACGCTGCGGTGTGGGCAGACATCGTTCATCGCGCCGGGGCATCCTGCGCGGACCCGCTCGACCTCGCGATCTGCGAAGGACTTCTCGACGAAGCCGCGGTCCTTGCCGACCTCGCGCATTCGCTCGGCGTTCCCTTTTTAGAGACCCCTCCACCACCGGCACCCGAAAAATCGCTCGAGCGCATGGCGGCGCTCCGTTCCTATCCTGCCTACGACGACACGGGCGCCGAATGCCGAGTCATCTCGCCTAACATGGCGCTGGCCGGCCTTCTGACACGGCAACGTGCGGCCGGCCGCCTTCCCGCCGTCATCCTGACGACGCATCAGGCGCTCATCGACGCGATCCTCCGGACCCGCAGCGTCGAAATCGCCCAGCAGGCCGCAACGAGCCTGCCTGCGTCTCTTTCAGCGCGGGCGGGAGATTCCACTTCATCCGGAAAATCCCGGATCGGCCTCCTTGCCGCCATCGCAGCCGGGCTTGCCACCGTAGGACTGATTGTTGCGTTCCCGCTGCCGATGGTCGTTGTGCCACCGCTCATCCTGGCGCCGGCCTTCCTGCTGGCGCCCCTCGCCGTGCTGACCGCGGCGGTGGAGAGCCTGCGCACAAGCCCCTCCCCGCACCGGCTCGCGCTCGGCAACCTTCCCCGATATTCCGTGCTCGTGCCACT
>JAVTWI010000137.1:0-12188 GCA_032229845.1 Rhabdaerophilum sp. | reverse complement strand
GCCCGGCACGGTCGAGGATATCGCAAAGCGCCCAGACGGAATGCGGCACCAGATCTGCCGGCTTGATGACGATGGTGTTGCCCCAGGCGAGCGCCGGCGCGATTTTCCAGGCCGGAATCGCGATCGGGAAATTCCACGGCGTGATCATGCCGACCACGCCGACGGCTTCGCGTGTCATTTCGACACCGACACCGGGGCGGACCGAGGCCACAACCTCGCCGCCAAGGCGCAACGCCTCACCCGCGAAGAACGCAAAAATCTGCCCGGCGCGGGCAGCCTCGCCGATGCCTTCGGCAAGCGTCTTGCCTTCCTCGCGGGAAAGAATGCGGCCGAGTTCGTCCTTGCGCGCGAGGATTTCGTCCGATGCCTTCTTCAGAATGTCGTAGCGCGTCTGCGGGTTCGACCGCGACCATTCCGGGAATGCCGCCTTCGCGGCCGCGACGGCCCTGTCGGCGTCCGCCGCCGTTCCTTGCGCGAATTCGCCAATCACGTCGTTCGTGTTGGAAGGGTTGATGTTGCGCGAGGCGGACGTTGCGGCAACCCATTCGCCGCCGATCAGATTCTGGAATACCGACATTTTTTCCTCTTGGATGGCACGAAACCGGCAAACGCCGCAGCAGACGAGCCGGCAGGCTCAGGACTTGTATACTAGTGCTACAGGATCGGCCGCACAGTTTCCAGCGACAGAAATAACTTCCGTCCCGCCCGCGTTCCACCCACGGTTCCGCCCCTTCTCTTTTCCTTTGGCACCTACGCTGATAAGGAGGCATGAATGGGGGAAGGTTCGCAGCATGTCAGGCCAAGAAGAAAAAACCACAGCACCTGAAAGCGCGGCACGCCGGTCGCAGCAAGGACTGGGAATGGTCACGCCGATCACGCGGATGACCTTGCACGAAGCGGTGCTCGGACAATTGCGGGATATGATCATCGCCGGGCACCTGCCACCGGGCACCCGGATCAACGAAGGCCAGGTCGGCGCCTCGCTCGGCGTGTCGCGCACGCCGCTGCGCGAAGCCATCAAGACACTCGCCAGCGAAGGGCTTGTCGAGGTCATCCCGGCGAAGGGCGCCATCGTCCGCCGCTTCGCCGAACGCGATATCCGCGACACGCTGGAGGTGATCAAGGCACTCGAACAGACGGCCGCTCGGATTGCCTGCGCGCGGGCGGGAGACGACGAGATCGCGGCCATCCGCGATCTCCATGACCGCATGATCGCACATTACAGGAAGCGCCAGCGGCTCGATTATTTTAAGCTGAACCAGGCCATCCACAGCGCCATTGCCCGCGCCTCCGGCAATAGCGTGCTTGCCGAGACGCATGAAACCCTGCAGGCCCGCCTCAAGCGCATCCGCTTCATCGGCAACGAGACCGAGGATCGCTGGGCCGGCGCCGTTTCCGAGCATGAGGAGATGATCCGCGCGCTGGAATCCCGGCAGGGCGAAGCGCTTGCCGAGATCATCGGCCGGCATCTCGACCATACCCGCGAGCGGGTGAAAGACGCGATCTGACGTCGATCAGGCCGCCGCGCCTTCAACGGCGGAATCGTCGCCGGACAGGACGGCGCGGCCGGTCAGCCTGCGGACGAACGGATTGCGCGAAGCCCAGCTCCGTGCATGCCAGAGCAGGGCGAAGGGCGCACCGCGCAGCGAGAGCGGCAGGACGAGATCTCGCAGCGGAAAGGCCTGCGCGCCGAGGCGACGCTTATAGACATAGTCGCCCATACCGAAATCGAACACCCTGATGCCGCGTCGGAAGGCCTCTTCGATCGCCAGTTCCGTCACCATGACGCCGGGCGACATTTTTCCCCATTCGCCAAACTGGTTGCCGACGCGGAGATAGAGCGCTTCCCGCCCGGCAAGGACGGCGAAATTGACGGCGACGATCTCCTCGCCGGCCCGCATCTGGGCGATCAGAACCTGCCCGCTTCCGATGCCCCGGACGGTAAGCATGCGATAGAACGCGGCGATGTCGGAACGGTCGAGGCAATAGTCGAGCCCCTTGTCGCCGATGCGGCCCTTCTGGAATGCATCGAGGCGATCCAGCATGGCAAGCCCCTCGTCCGGCTCCCTCACGATGTGGATCGCGGCACCGGGCTGGCGGAGGAAGCGGCGGCGGTTCTTGCCGGAGTTGTCCTTCTGCTTCGGTGAAAGGCCGGCGAAAAACTCCTCCCAGTTCCCACATTCCGGCGCAGCCCAGCCGGCGAGCCGGTTCAGGCGCGCGCGCGGATGCTGGAAGAGCGGATTGGCCATCCCGGCGACGACGGGCGCCATGCGCTCAAGCCGCAGGACGTCGGCCTCCGGCAGAACCTTGCCGATCAACCGCCACAGCGTTTCGGCGGAGGGAAGCTCCTCGTGCCCTTCCCGACGGATCAGCGGCGCGATGTAATCCGACACGCCGAGATCCATCGCCTCCAGGAATTTCAGGCCGTTTTCCTCGCGCCGGACCAGCGGCAGGGCGAGCCGGATTTGCGCGGTGGTATCGCGCAGGAGGATCACGAAGGGTTCGATGCCCTTCGCCCGCCCGAACACCGACAGCCAGCATTCGAGCCAGAGCGGGCTCTGGCTCACATTGGCCTCAAGCCCATCAAGACAGCGGAGCAAGGCCGCCGCATCGGAGACCCGGCGCATTTCGACGCGAAACGGAACGTCATCGCCAGCGGACTGCAGAAGGGGGGACTCTTCTCCGAACGCGTGCCCAGCTTCTCTGGCAAGCCCTGATGACGTCATCGGAATGTTCCCGGATTTCATACGGCCGAGAAAAACGGAAATCCCTCAAGAACCTGCAAACACCCCACTGCAATGGCCGCACGCCCGCAATTTATGGTGAACACTTCGTAAAGAATCATATGCGAGGGTGAGCCGATTCCCCGCTGGGCGCTGCAAATCTCGGGCTCGTGGCCAGCGGAGAAAAGGATCAAGACCGGGAACACGATGCGCAGGAGACTATCCCCTTCCCCGAACAACACGGCGCCGCCTTTCGCGGAGCCCTCGGATTGGCGCGTCTCCGAGGCATCACCCTGGTCGGGAAACGAGTTCAGAAACGACGAAACACCGGTCGGCATCGCGGAATTCGGGGCGATCCTCCGTCGCCGGTGGAAGACGATCGTCACGACAACCGCGATCGTCACCAGCCTCGGCCTCTCGTATGCCTTTCTGACCAAATCCTCCTACACAGCAACGACGGCGCTCTTCATCGATCCCCGCAACAAGGCCAGCTTCCAGATCGAGGGGTCCGGCACAGGGGCGGGCTACGATCCGAACCTCGTCGACAGCCAGACCCTCGTCATCGAGTCGGATACGGTCCTTCGGCGCGTCATCGTCGATGAGAAGCTGCAGGATGACGCGGAATTCGCCAATGGCCCCGGCGACGCCGCGGCCAACACGCTGCGCAATCTCCAGGAAGCGGTGAAGGTCAAACGGCCTGACCGGACCTATGTCGTCGAGATCCAGGTCCGGACGCAGTCCGCCGAGAAATCGGCACGCATCGCCAACGCTGTCGCCCGCGCCTACCTGAACGACGGCCGCGATTCGAAATCCGAGACCGCGCAGCGCGAGCAGACCTGGCTTGAAAAATACCTCAAGCAGTTGCAGGACCGCCTGAAGGATGCCGAAGGCCGTGTCGAAGCCTACAAGCGCGACAACAAGATCCTGGGCGTCGAGGGAAAACTCGTCGGCGAGCAGCAACTCAGCGAACTCAACCGCGGGATCGTCGAAGCGCAGCGCAAGGCCGCAGAGGCCAAGGCCGCGCTTGATCAGGTCGAGGCGCTGCGCAAGAGCGGCCGCGTGCCGGATTCAACCGCCGAGGCGCTGAAGTCCCCCGTGATCGACCGGCTGCGCGGCCAGCTTGCCGAAATCTCGCGGCTCGACGCCAATGCCCGCTCGACCCTCGGCCCCCGTCACCCGGCGGCGCTCGAGATCACCCAGCAGAAAGCGGATGTCCAACGGCTGATCCGCGAGGAACTCGAACGCATCGCGGCCGGGGCACGGTCTGCCTATGCGGTGGCGCGCGGCAATGTGGTCGGGCTTGAACGCCAGCTCGAAAAACTCAAGACCGATGCGACCAACACCAACAGCACGCTCGTTCGCCTGCGCGAACTCGAACGCGCTGTCGATGCCCAGAAGGCGGTCTACGAGAAGTTCCTGCGGGACAAGGAACAAATCGCGCGGTTGACGGTCGATACGCCGGCCGGGCGCGTCATCGCGCCGGCGGTGGCGCCACAGCGCCGGACCTGGCCGAACCGGCCGTTGATCCTCGCGCTCTCGCTGTTCGGCGGCCTGTTTCTGGGCGTCGCGCTGGCGTTGCTGTTCGAAACCCTGTCGCAAGCACGCCGATCGCGCAAACGCGGCCGCTTCACCGAGGCGACACCGCCGGTGCAGCCCGTTGGTCAGCTCTCCGCGCGCCCCGCTCCCGCGATGCGCGAACCGATGCCGACGCTGCTGGCCGTTCTGCCTCCGGCGACAGCGCCCGCCAGCAGCGTGCGCTGGATCGGCCGAGGCGCGCGAAAGGGCGCGGCCGGCGGCCGCTCGGCGCTGGATGCTGTGTTGCTCGCACCGCAATCGGCCTATGCGCAGGAAATCCGCAATCTCGCCGACAAGATCAGCGCGATTGCCGGCCCGCATCCGGGCGCGACCCTCATGATCACGGGCATGAATGGCGGTCAGGGTAGCCCGATGCTCGCGGCCAACCTCGCCCATGCCCTGGCCGCGCGCGGTCTCGACATCCTGCTCGTGGACGGTACCGGCGGCCCCGGCGCGCTGACCGGTCGGATCGGCGGCGGCAGCCCGACGGTCGAGGCGGAATTCGGCGGAAGCCTTCGCCCGGTGCTGGCGCTCGGACCACGCCTCGCCTTCCTGCCGTTCGGCGGCGTGAAGGGACGTGGCCAGCGAAACCAGTCACATCGGCGGATCGGGCTGACCCTCATCGACGGCCCGGCGATCGGCTCGCCGGCGCTCGACCAGATCGATATCGAACGGCGCATCGACGGCGTCATCGCGCTTGTGCCGCCGCATGCCGATACAGACGGCCGTATCGCCACCGAACTCGGGCGGCGCTTCGGAGACAGCCTCATCGGCATCGTCGAGCAATCCGGGAGCTTCGGGCGTGCGGCATGAGAGCCATCATCCCTTCCAGAACACCGCGTCAGGATAAGGTCGTCCACGTCCTGGCGCTCACCATGCTGGCGCTGATGATGTTCGTCTCGCCGATGATGCTGGCGATGATCGGCTGGAATTACGACGCGGTGGGCGGCTCGGCGCCGATGCGGTTTCATCCGGCCACCTACGTGACCTTCATTCTCTACCTCACCATTGCCTTGCGTGATGGCAATCCGCTCGCAAGCATCCTCGCCGCCTTCAACTCCGATTACCGGTTCTGGCTGTTTCTCGGCGCGTGGGTCGTACTTCTCTACCATGCCGTCGCGAACCAGAGCCTGCCAGCCGCGAGCCTTGTCGATACGTTCTTGCTACCCTTGCTCGTCCTGCAGATCGCCCTGAGGCTGACGGACGAGACAAAGGCGAGCCTGGTCCGCCTTGCCCATATCGGCTTCGCGCTCAACGCGCTGCTCGGCATCGTCGAGTTCGGTTCCGGCTGGCGGCTGACCCCCTATGTCGCCGGGGGCATCCTCATTACCGACGACTGGCGCTCGACCGCCTTCTTCGGCCACCCGCTCGGCAATGCGCTGATGACCGGCTGCTACATGCTGATCCTGCTTCTCGGCGGCGGATCCTTGCGCGGCTGGCACCGTCCGGCGATGATCGGCCTGCAGCTTGCCGGCATGGTCGCCTTCGGCGGCCGCGCCTCGCTGGTGCTGCTGGTTCTGGCGCTGGCGGTGGTGATGACGAAAAACGCCCTGCGCTTCTTTGCCGGCGCCACGCTCCAGCTCCGGCATGTCGCGCTGCTGGCCTTCCTGCTGCCGGCTCTGGTCGGCATCGCCGGCGTGATGTTCGAGCTCGGCGTGTTCGACAAGCTCGTCCTGCGCTTCATCGAGGACAAGGGCAGCGCCAATGCGCGCATCGTTATGTTCGAACTGTTTCGCGGCTTCACGATCCCGGAACTGCTGTTCGGCCCGCAGCAACAGAACCTCGCGCATTACGTCCACATCTACCGGCTGGAATTCGGCATCGAAAGTCTTTGGGTTGCGTTCATCCTGTTCTACGGCGTCCTCCCGAGCCTCCTGTTCTTCACCGGGCTGCTGTTCTATCTGTTCGCCCTGACAGCCCGCTGCCAGGCCCGCGCCTGGGTGGTCATCGGCTATTTCTTCATCGTCAACACGACCTTCCTCGGCATCGCCGGGAAAACCATCAGCTTCGCCATGATGTGCCTGTTTCTCCTCCTCCTTCTGCCGCGCCGCGCGCCGAGACCCTCGACGATACCGGTTGCGCCGACCGGCGCCCGCCTCGTTCAGGGAGGCGTTCGATGCTGATCCGGCAAACGATCGCCTATCTTCCCGCCCAGCTGCTGGGGCCGCTCACCCAGTTCGCGACGGCGATCGTGCTGACGCACTACCTCGGCGCGGCGGATTACGGCTTTACCATGCTGATCTTCGCCAGCCAGGAACTGGTGTTCCTAGTCTGCATGTCGTGGTGGACCTTCTACATGCTGCGCTACGCCGGAACTTTCTCCGGCGAGGAAGAACGCATCCGCTATGCGCATACCGAACAGCACGTTCTGGTCATCACCACCCTGCTGCAGGGTATCGTGACAGCCGGGATCGTCCTGGCAGCCAAACCGGATGCTCCGCTCGCTTTCCATCTGAGCGCCTGCGCCTTCACCATGACGCGGAGCTACCTCAACTTTCTCGCAGAATATGCGCGCAAGAACGCGGCCATCGGCGCCTACTCGCTGGTTCAGATCGTGCCGCCGGTCGGCGGACTGGCCTTGACCGTGCTGGCGCTTGAGACCAGCCCTGCGGAACCTTCCATCGTGCTGCTGATCTATGCCGGGATGCAGCTTGCCACTGGCCTGATTGCGGGCCGCATGGTCGGTCTTCGTCCTCTCGGCGGTTCGATGGACCGGCCGATCCTGCGCGCAGCGCTGCAGTTCGGCCTGCCGATCACGCTTGCCGGCGGGTTCGGCTGGATCGCGGCGCACGGCATCCGCTTCGTCGTGCAACTGGGGGACGGCGCGGTCGCGCTCGGACTTCTCTCTGTTGGCTGGACCCTGGCGACGCGGCTTTCGAATGTCGCGGCGATGCTCGTCACGGCTGCGGCCTATCCGCTGGCGGTACGGGCCATGGAAGCGGGCGACGAGGATGGCGCGCGCCGTCAGATCTCCAGCAATTCCGCGCTCCTGCTCGGCATCGTCGCGCCCGCGACACTCGGCGTGGCCGCGATCAACGCGCCGCTCGTGCAGTTGCTGATCGCGCCCGAATATCAGGAAATCACGATCCAGATCCTGCCCTGGGCGCTGTTCGGCGCCGCGATCCGCAATCTCCGCATGCACGGTTGGGACCAGATGTTCCTGCTGTTCGAAGCACCGAAAGCGATGCTGGTTCTCGAGTTCTCCGAAGCCGTCGCTACAGTGCTCGCCACCGTGATCGGCCTCGCCACAGGCGGCTTGGCCGGCGCTGTCATCGGCGCCGCGCTGGCGGCGGTCGTCATCGCGTTTTTCGACATGCTCTATCTTCGCTGGCGTTTCCGGATGCCAGTTCCTCTCTGGCAATTGACGCGGGTCATGCTCGCATCCGGGGCGATGTATGCTGCGATCGCCGCACTGCCCCGGTTCGGCGTGACGATTCGGCCCGAATGGGGCGCTATCCTGCTGGCGGTGCTGTTCGGGATGGTAGTCTACGGGCTGCTGATACCCGTGCTCTTTCCGGCCCTGATCGGCTCGGTTCGCCAGTTTATCGCCGAGCGGCGGGCGCGCTGAAAGAACGGCCTGCTACGCGGGTGCGAGCGACCGCCGCGACCTGAAAAGGTTCTTCGCAACGCGTCCGAGCGGCTTCTCGACAAGGAGATAGATCGCGCTGCCGGCGATCGCCGCAACGACAAATCCGGCCAGGCAGAAGAGCACGAAGGAGCCGGAAATCGCCGGCGGCAGGAGCTTCGCCCAGAGGCGGGTGAAGGCCGAAAGCACCATGCCGTGCGTGAGATAGATCGAATAGGAGGCGTCGCCCAGAAAGCGCGCGAGGCGCGAGGCAAGAACGCGACCCTCGAGTTCCAGCATCACCGCGCCGAGAACGATCAGCGCGCTGGGAACGCCACGCAGGATCGCGCGCAGATGCTCCGCCTCGCGGATCTCGGACAGTGGAACGATCAACAGCGCGCCCAGGATAACGAGGATGAGGCCGGCCCGCGCCGAATAGCGACGCCCGACCGTGACGAGCGCCCCGATCATCACGCCGAAGCCGAACTCGAGAATGATATTCGAGGAATAGAACCAGATAGCGCCGAACGGTCGCGGATCGAACATCCGCAGCGAAACGACACCCAAAAGCAGTGTCAGCACGGCGTTGAGCCGGAATCGTTGCGGCAGGAAAAGCGCCAGCGCAAACAGCGCGTAGAACATCATCTCGAAATTCAGCGTCCAGCCAGCCGTGACCAGCGGCTGCGGCTCGCCGATGACCGGGTGCATCGCCGGGATGAACAGGAACGAGGCGACGACATGGCCCCAATCCAGGGCAGCGCCGGGCATCAGCGAGCGGTTGGTCAGGAGAACCGCCAGCGCCAGCGCCGTCACCGCCCAGTAGAGCGGCGCGATGCGGGTCAAGCGGTTGACGAGAAACTGCGCCGGCGTCACGGCGCGATCCGCTGTCGTCACCCACATGATGAACCCGGAGATGACAAAGAAGATATCGACGCCGGAGGTCAGGAAATGCGGCCACACGCCGGCGAAACCCATCCGCCCGAGATAGATCTCCAGATGGGCCAACACGACGCCTAGCGCCGCAACGGCGCGCAACTGCTGGATCGAGACATAGGTCGAGGGCGACGAAGCAGCGGTCTTGCCTTCACTCACGCGCGTGGAACCTTCAATCATCGCTTGCCGGCCCAATCGGCGGATTGCCGCAGCCCCTCCGCGTAGCTGACGGCGGGCGGCCCGAGCACGATATCCGCCCGGGCGGAGTGGTAACGGGCGTCAAGATTGAACAGCCGCGCAAGGCTCGGCGAAATCAGATCCGGCACCAGCCCGCGACCGAAACCGATCTTCCCCGTGACGATCTCGGCGATCTTCAGCGGAATGGCGACCAGCTTGGTCTCTATGCGCAGGTTGCGGCCCGGCACGCGGAAAACCGGCTTAAACCCGAGTACGCGGCTGAAATCCTTGAAGTAGCGGTTCCAGTCCGGCGCGTCGGCCATCGCGAGGTTGAACGCCTTGTTCGCCGCCTCCGGGCGGTCAAGCGCGGCAATCGCCGCTGCGACGACATCGTCGACGTGGATGAGGTTGCAGATGCCATCGCCGGCCGCCCCGAGATCGCCGAGCCGGCTCCAGCGCAGCAGGCGCGCAATCCGGCCGGTCCATTGTTCCGAACCGGGGCCGTAAATCAGCGCCGGGCGCAGAATGACGGTGCGAAGCCCTTGCTGCTGAGCCTTGCGGACGAGATGCTCGCAATCGATCTTGGCTTGCCCATAGGCATCGACGTTCTGACCGACCGGGAAATCGTCGCCGATCTCGCCTTCGGCATTGCCGAATACCGCAATCGAGGAGAAATGCACGAAGCGCTGGACGCCCGCCTTGACTGCGGCGTCGAGCAGGTTCCGGGTCGAAGCGATCATCGACGCCGGGCTGCCCATGATGCAGTTGACGACCTGCGTCACGCCCATGAGCGCCGATGCGAGAGTCTCGGGCTTCTCGGCATCGAAGATGCGCTGCTCGATCCCCAACCGCGCAAAGGCGTCGTTCGGCTTGCGCACGCCGGCGATGACCGAGCGCCCCTCGGCTTGAAGTTTCCCGACCAGACGACGCCCGACGAAACCCGCCGCTCCGGCAACGAGGATGCTCATGCCGCAGCTCCCTTGATCGCCGAGGTGCGGACCTCTGTCCGCTTCGGCTGGAATTCGCGCTTGAGATGCGCCGCGAGCCGCAGCGAGAACGCGACGATGGTCAGCGTCGGGTTGGCCTGGCTGGAAGTCGGGAAGATCGCCGAGCCGGCGACATAAAGGTTGTCGGTTCCGAACACGCGGCACTCGCGATCGACGACGCCCGTCTGCGGGTCCGCGCCCATGCGCGTGGTGCCGATGTGATGACCGCCATAGGCGCCATCGCGCAGCATCGCCTCGGCGACGCCTTCCGGGTCGAAATCGAGGCTCGCCTTGCCGGTCGCGGCGGCATCGCGGCGGAGAAGTTCGAGGGCCACCCGCACCGTTTCGATGTCCTTGGGCTTGTAGCGCCAGTCGACACGCGCCTGCGGCTTGCCGAAAACATCGAGCACTTCCCCCAGCGTCACGCGGCTATCGAGGTTCGGCACCTGTTCGGCGTGGATATCGAGCGTGAAGCGGTTGTTGCGCGGCGCGACGATGAGCGAGGGGAACTTGCGCGCTGCGAGCGTGCGCACCTTCACCCAGTTGAGGAGGAAGCCCGCCACGCCGAAGGGCTCGCGCAGGATGTTGAAGCCATGCCGGAGGATATGGCCGGGCGTCATCGCCTCGCCGCCATGCAGGCGCTTGGAATATTCGTACGAGATGAAGGGCTTGGCGAGATAGATCGCCGAGAGGATGCCGCGCCCGTGCGCCGGGTCCGGCAGGCGCGGGTGATGCAGGCGCATTACAAGATTGCCGATGCCGTGCTCGCTCTGGACTTCCGGCCGAAGGGCCATGCGGCGGCGGCAATAGACGCCATCCCACGCGCGATCATAGCCGTGAAAAACCGGGGTTCCGGGCGCGAAGGCGAGCTCGCCATAGGTGCCGGCGATATGGCAGAGATAGTTCCGCCCGACCTGGTCACCCGCGTTGCCGATGCCGGCCGGATGCGCTTCGCTCCGTGAGGCGAGCAGCAGCCGCGCCGTCTCGATGCCGCCGGCGGCGATCACATGGCGTTCGGCCTCGACCGTGAATTCCTTGCCGTCGAGCGTGCGCAGGACGATGGCCTCGGCCTTGCCGCCGGAAGCGCGGATCTCGACCGCGTGGGCATCGAGCAGAACGCGGATATTGGTCGCCTTGGCAAGGCGGTGGCGGTAGCGGTCGCCAAAATCCGTTGGGCAGGAAAAGCGCTCGATGCGATCGCTGTCGAACGAGGCGGGATCGAACCCTGCGGCGATCGGGAGCATGCCGCCATCGGTCGCCTTCCGCGCATCATATTCAAAATCGCCGGCCTCGGCGAGCGCATTCGCGTGCGGGTAGAACGGGGCGATGTCGTCATGGCCGATCGGCCAGCCCGAGCCCGCGATGAAGTCGCGCCGCTCGAAGTCGATCGGATCGAAGGGCATGCAGCGCCCGCCCCAGGTGGCGGAAGACCCGCCGAGCTGGCGATGGCGGTATTCGGTCAGCGGGCTGTGCAGCGCCTCATCCGCAACCTCGCCGGCATAGAGGGCCTGCGCGGCCTCGTCATGTCCGGTCTTGCCGCCGGCGACGAGAACGACATCCACCCCCGACCCGATGAACTGCAGGGCAAGCGAGATGCCAGCCGGCCCCGCGCCGACGATGCACAGTTGCGTCGAAAGAACGGTTCCCGACTGGAGCTGGGACGCTTCGAGCATCATGCGAGTGCCCTCACGGCCGGCGCTTCCTTCTTCATCGCGATCTCGACCGCGAACCGACGCTCGTAGATCGCGAACAGGCTCGCGAGGAAGACATCAAGCGAGAACTGCTGGCGGAAGCGCGTCTGGCCCTGATCCGACAACGATTGCCGCAGCGCCGGATCACCCAGAAGCCGCGCCATCGCCGCGCTCAGTGCCACGCGATCGCCAGGCTGGACGAACAGCACGTCGCGCCCGTCCTGCAGCACCTCGGGGATCGCGCCGATCGGCGTGCAGATCACCGGTGCACCGCAGCCGAGCGCTTCGAGGATCACCAGCGGCAGGCCCTCGTTGTAGGAGGGCAGGACCATCATATCGACATCGCGCAGCAACGCGCGCACGCCGGCCTGATCGACCCAGCCGACGAACTCGGCCTTGCCCGCGAGACCGAGCGCATCGGCCTTGGCACGATAGCCCTCGATATCGCCGTTGCCGGCGATCACGGCCCGCCATTCCGGCGCACCCGAGGAGATACCTGCGAGGCCGTGCAGGAAATCGGAGATGCCCTTGCGCTCGG
>JAVTWI010000136.1:3842-12217 GCA_032229845.1 Rhabdaerophilum sp. | reverse complement strand
GACGTGATGGAATGTGAGGATGACCCCGCGCCCGCGCAGGCGCGGCGCGAGCACACGGTCAAGGCCCGAGGCCGCAATCGCGCCGAGCGCCAGACGGATCATCGTGTAACGGATCGCCGACACCTTCTCTCCAACGCTTCGTTCGCCGACGCGCCCCCGGCCTTCGGGTCCGATTCTGCCGTTGCGGACATTATCGGTTTTTTCGTCCTTTCTCCCCCATAATCGCGGCCATGACATCGAATATTCCCCCGCGCCGTGCGACCGGAGCGATCGCTCCTTGCGTCTGGACCGTCCTGCCGGCGGGCGAGGCCGCTTTTGCGCGCCTGCGCGGCGTCGAAGCGGCGGGTGCGCCGTTCCAGAGTGCCGGCTGGATTCAGGCCTGCCTGCGGTCGCAGCGCATCGACGACCGGTTCCGCCTTCTCGATCTTTGGCATCCGAACGGCAGCTGGCTCGTCCTGCCGCTCCAGCGCGATGCCGCGCATGGCCTTGTCACCTACGGCAAGATCGGCGGCGCGCACGCGAGCTTCTTCGCGCCGGCAGCGTCGAGCCCGCCAATCCCCTCCGAAGCGTTGCGGGCCGCGCTGCGGGATGTCGCGGCGGCCGAAGGGATCGATGCGATCATGCTGGCCGATTGCCCGGTCGAATGGGCCGGTTCGCCACATCCGCTGCTCGCACTCGACCACCGCCCCGCACCGAGCGATGCCGCTTTCCTCCCGCTCGACGGCCCGGCGGACGAGCAGATGGCGCGGCTCTTCGACCGCGAAGGCCTGAAGAAGCAACGCTACAAGCGCCGCAAGCTCGGCGAACTCGGCGCGCTCAGCGCCGGCTGGGCCAGCTGCGACGCGAACGCCGAAGCGGTGCTCGACCTGTTCTTCGATTGGAAGGCGCGGCAGTTCCTTGCCATGGGCGTTCCCGACCCCTTCGCAGCGCCGGAGGTCAAGCGCTTCCTCTTCAATGCGGTCTGCGGCCCGGAAGGCGCGATCCGCCTCTTCACACTGGCACTGGACGGGCGTCCCGTCGCCGTCGTCGGCGTCGCGCGGAGCGGAACGCATGCCTCGGGCATGTTCACCGCCTATGATCCCTCGCCCGAGATCGCGCGCTTCAGCCCCGGCGATGTGGCGATGGGCGAGTTGATCGTCACGCTCCGGCAGGAGGGCTGCACCGGGTTCGACCTCGGCATCGGCGAAGCGCGCTACAAGAACCAGTTCTGCCCGCAGGTGCTGGCGATCGTCGATATCGCCGAGGGTTTCACGCTGCGCGGCCAGCTCGCGGCGGCGGCCTGGCTCGCGTTGCGCGGCGCCAAGCGTGTCATCAAGCGCAACCCGAGACTGTTCGATCTCGCCAAGGGCGTCCGCCGCCGGCTCCGCGCCTGAGCCGTTTCCGCTCAAAGGAGATAGAAACGACGTTTCATCTTCCCGTTTTGTCGCATTTTCTGTCGATCAACCGGCATCCCCTTGATCGGAAAATGCTCTAGACCGCGCGATAGCCGCCCTGCGGCAGCGGATCGTTCGCCGGCGAGAATTCGATGCCCGCCTCCTCCGCCATCACGTAGACCGGTGCGTCGCGTAGCGCTTCGAGACGCTCGACCGTGCGCTCGAGGAATTCGTCCTCCCGCCCGTCGGCGGCGACCAGTACGATGACATCGGCCATGCCGGCGAAGAATTCGCCCGCCCCGCCCACCGTGCCGCCGTCGATGACGATATGCGAATAGGACCGGCGCAAGGCTGAGATCAGCGTCGCCACCTCCGTCCGCAGCGGCGTGCTGGCGATGCGGTTCTGGAGCGCGTCCCCCGCCGGGATGACGTGCAGTCGCGTGCGCGGATCGCGATGGATGATATCGCCGAGCGGGGCGACCCTGTCGAGCCAGGCGGCGATGCCCGGCGTGCCGACACCGTCGATCCGGCCGACAACGCGCGAATAGAGGTTGCCGCTCTTGCCCGCGAGACCCGGGCCGGCGAAGCCCTGCCCGACGAGATCGACGACAATCGCGGCACCGTCCTGCGCCAGCCGTCGGGCAAAGCGCAGCGTGCTCAGGCCCGCACGCGCCCCGGGGGTCAGCGCATGGAACAGGATCACCTTGCCCCCGCCGCCAAAGTCCATCAGCGCGATCTCGCGGGCAAGGGTTTCGACCTGATCCGAAGTCTGGGATTCGCGCGTCGCGAGCGGTCGGATGGCCGCGGGCTCCGGCATTGCCGCCGGTGCAAAGGCGGCTTCCTGTATCGGGATTTTCTTCTTGCCGAGACCGAACGGCAGGGCGATCCCGCCCCAGCCCTTCGCGGACTTTTCCCAAGGGAGCGGCTCGGCCACCCTCTCGACATCGGCCGTGCCGGCCAGCACGGGTGCCTCACCCTCCGGCGCAGGATAATAGGCCGGCGCGAAGGCGTAATCCGGCGACATCGCCCGCGCCATCAGCGATTGCGTCGCGATCAGCGTCGAGGCGACGACCAGCGTGCCGAGCGTTGCCAGAAGCACGACCGGCACCTTCTTCGGGAAGGTCGGCTCGCTCTGCGGGAAGGCGCGCGAGATGATGCGGGCATCCGCCGGCTGCGCGCTCTCGGTCGAGCGGGCGGCGGCATCGAGGAACTTGTTGCGGTAGGAGTTGAGCTGCTCGCGCAGCGCCACGGCGTCGCGCTCGAGCACCTTGAGCTGCACTTCATCCTCGTTGGAGAGCGCGGCCGTCTTCTTCTGGCTGTTGAGTTCGGCCTGCATCGAGGCAACGCGGGCGCCGGCGGCGCGGGCATCGTTCTCCAGCGCGCGGGCGGCGCGCTCGGCGGCGGCCCGGACCTGCCGTTCGAGATCGGCGAGCTGCGAGGTCAATTCCTTCATACGCGGATGACCGGGGAGCAGCGTACGCTCCTCGAAGGCGATCTGCGCCTTGAGCTGGGCGCGCTGTTCGAGAAGCCGGCGCACCAGTTCGTTGTTGATGACCTCCGAGGTCTCGAAGATCCGCCCCAGACGCAGCGCCTCGCGGATGACCTTGGCGCGCGCCTGCAGATCCGCCTGCTGCGAGCGGACGAGCGAGAACTGGGTGTTGAGTTCGGAAAGCTGCTGGGTGGAGATCGTGGTATTGTTGGAACTGACGAAGAGCCCCTTCGAGGCGCGGAACGCCTCGACCTTCGCCTCCGCCTCCTGAACCTTCTTCATCAGCGGCGCAATCGCCTTGTCGAGCCATTCGGAGGTGACGCGGCTCGTCTGGTTCTTGGCCCCCTCCTCGCGCAGGAGATATTCCTCGGCGATGCGGTTGGCGACATTGGCGGCGACCTTGGGGTCCTCCGACTGGAACTCGATCGCCATGACGCGGCTCTTGCCGAGCGGATAGACCAGCAGGCGCTTGTAGTACATCTCCAGCACCCGCTCTTCCTGCGGAATGGTGCGCGGGTCCTTGGCGAGGCCGAGAAGCACGAGAATCTGCCCGCTGATGCCGAGCCCTTTCTGGACGGGATCGTATTCCTCGCGCTTATAAAGCTCCATCTCGCGGATGATCTTCAGCGCGAGGTCCTTCGACATCACGTTCTGGACCTGGCTCGCGACCGCCTCGGGGTCGATCGACGTCGAGCCCGCGCCGGTATCGCGATCGGGACGGGAATAGACGGTCTCGCGATTTTCAAGCAGGACACGGGCCTCGCCGGTGTAACGCGGCGTCAGGATGTTGACGACCGCCAGCGAGGCGAGCAGCGCGATGAGCGTCGGGATGACGATCCAGAACTTCTTGCGCCACAATGCGCCCGCGACCGAGCCGACGCTCTGATGCGTCCCCTGCGAACTCGCAGGCGCCCGTGCCGGGGCCGTCGTTTCGGTGGCGTCCATCCGGATTTCTCCCTCTCTACCAGAGCCGGAATCTGAACGAACATGGTTTCTTTCGGGTTAAGAGAGGCGCCATTGAGCAATCATTAACCATACGCGGGCAATGTTCGGACGGAAGAAATCCGGAGTTCGTTTTCCCGATGCGCCCGATGAATGCCCTCATTGCCCTGCTGCTGAGCCTCGCGGTTTCGGCCTGCGCGATGACGCCGCGCCTCGCGCCGGAATATCTCGCGACCGACGCCAACCAGCCCTATACGCTCGCGGGCGGCGACCGCCTGCGCATCATCGTTTTCGGTCAGGACAGCCTGTCGAACTCCTACGCGGTCGACGGCTCTGGCCGGATCGCGATGCCGCTGATCGGAATTGTCGCCACGCAGGGCCATACGACGCAGAGCCTTGCCCGCCAGATCGAGGCCCGGCTGCGCGAGGGCTACCTGCGCGAACCGAAGGTTTCGGTCGAGGTCGAGACCTACCGCCCGTTCTTCGTGCTCGGCGAGGTGAATTCCTCCGGCCAGTTTCCGTTCGTCAATAACATGACCGTGCAGACCGCCGTGGCGATCGCCGGCGGCTACGGGCCGCGCGCCAACCGCAGCTACGCCGAAATCACCCGCCTGATGCCGGAAGGCCTGATGACCGTCGCCGTGCCGATCACGACGCCGGTGCGGCCGGGCGACACGGTGGTGATCAAGGAACGCTTCTTCTGACCTCGGGAGGCGATGCGTCGCCGCAAGCTCCATGCGCATTCTCTACGTGTTCCGCGCGCCGGTCGGCGGCCTGTTCCGCAATGTCTACGATGTCGTGAGCGCGATGAGCGCGCGGGGCCACGCGGTCGGCATCCTGTGCGACAGCCAGACCGGGGGAGCCCGCGGCGAGGCGCTTCTGGCCGAACTCGCCCCGAAGATGAAGCTCGGCATTCACCGGATGCCGATGCACCGCAACCCGCACCTCACCGATATCGCCGCCCTGCGCAAGATCAACGCGCTCGTCCGCGAACACGATGTCGAGGTGCTGCACGGCCATGGCGCCAAGGGCGGGCTCTACGCCCGGCTCGCCGGCGTGCTGGCCCCGAATTCCGGCCCGATCCGCTGCTATACGCCCCACGGCGGCTCGCTGAACTACTATCCCGGCTCGCTGGCCCATCGCGGGTTCATGCTCGTCGAGCGGCTGCTGGAGCGCGGCACCGACCTGTTCCTGTTCGAAAGCCAGTTCATCCGCGACCGCTATTACGAGTTCGTCTGCGTCTCCGGCCGGCCGACGAAGATCGCGCTCAACGGGCTTTACGAGCATGAGTTCGAGACTGTCGAGCCCAACCCGGACGCCACGGACTTCCTCTATGTCGGCGAATTCCGCGAGGCCAAGGGCATCGACACCCTGGTCGAGGCCCTGTTCATTCTCGCGAACGAGGGCCGCCATCCGACGATCACGATGGTCGGTTCCGGCCCGTCGGAAGAGCGCATCCGCGGGCTGATCGAGGAACGCGGCATCGAGGGCCAGTTCCGCTGGTTCGGCGTGACGCCGGCCGCACAGGCCTTCCGCATGGGCAAGGTAATGGTCGTGCCGTCGCGCTTCGAATCGCTGCCCTATATCGTGCTGGAGGCCGTGGCCGGCAAGCTGCCGCTCATCTCGACCAATGTCGGCGGCATCCCCGAAATCCTGCCCGGCGACTACCGCTACCTCATCCGTCCCAACGATCCGGCGGCGCTCGCGGACGCCATGCGCGATGTTCTCTCCCGCCCCTGCGAGGAGATCAAGGCCGAGGCGATCGTCCGCTCCGACGAGATCAAGACGCGCTTCAACGTGCCGCTGATGATCGAAACGATCGAAAGCGCCTATCGCGACACGATCGCGCTCCGGCGCCCTTAACCCGTTCTTGAGACGGCCGGATTAGGATGCCCGCCGTCCGGCAAGCCGGATGCGTTCGC
Source organism: Rhabdaerophilum sp. (assembly GCA_032229845.1). GTDB lineage: Bacteria > Pseudomonadota > Alphaproteobacteria > Rhizobiales > Beijerinckiaceae > Rhabdaerophilum. Next base: position 6,491 of record JAVTWI010000136.1, on the reverse strand, counting down.
GTCACGAGTACCGTCCTTGCGTCATTCCGGCTCCATCCCCCGCCCGGCCTGGGCCCGCTACGCCCCCTTCCCTTCGGGGCTGCTGGTGCCGCCGCATGGCGCCGAGCCGCTTCTGCTGTTCGTGCTCGGGTTGATGGTCTTCACCGGCGCGTTCGTCGTCTTCGATATCGCCTACAACGTCACCAGCCTGCTTGCGATCGGGCTTTTCACGCTGCTGGGCCTGCGGGTTGACCGGCAGAACATGCCGCTGATCCTGTTCCTGATCGTCTTCAACCTCGCCGGGCTGATCGCGCTGCAACCGCATCTCGACAACGCCGAGAGCCGCGACTTCATGATCGGCACCTGCTTCGTGGCGACCACGGCGATCTTCTTCTGCATGACGATCAACCAGAACGCGCTTCCGCGGCTCGAGGCGATCAAGTGGGGCGTCATCCTCGGCGCGGTCGCCGCCTCCACTGCCGGCATCCTCGGCTGGCGCGATATCGGCGGGCTCGGCGCCTATTTCACCATGTACGAAGGGCGCGTTTCCGGCACATTCCGCGATCCGAACGTGCTCGGCTCCTTCCTCGTTCTGCCCGCGCTCTACCTGATCCACGATTTCCTGCGCTACCAACGCCTGCGGCTGCTGCGCCTCGCGCTGGCGGCGCCGATCCTGCTCGCGCTGTTCCTGACCTACTCGCGCGGTTCGTGGGCGGCGCTGGTGATCGGCACAGGCGTGCTCGTCTGGCTGATGTTCGTCACCTCGCGCAGCGACGGGATGCGCGCGAAAATCACGCTGCTTGCCCTGCTCGGCATTCTCGCGGTCGCGATCGGCCTCGCCGCGCTGCTCTCCCTCGACAGCGTGGCGCAGGTCTTCGCCGACCGCTTCACCCTGCAGAAGGACTACGATTCCGGCCCCTCCGGGCGTTTCGGTAACCAGTTGCGGGCCATTCCCGAACTGCTCACCCTGCCCTTCGGCTACGGGCCGAACCGGCATTCGTTCTATTTTCCCGAGAACCCGCACAACACCTTCATGATGGCGTTCTCCTCCTACGGCTGGCTCGGCGGGCTGACGTTTCTCGCCTTCATCGTCTCGACGACGGTGACGGCGTGGAAAACGGTTTTCATGCGGACGCCCTTCCAGGCCCATGCGATCGTGATGTTCGCCGCGCTCATCCCGCATCTGGTGCAGAACTTCCAGATCGACACCGACCGCTGGCGGCACCTGTTCATGATCTACGGGCTGTGCTGGGGCCTCGCGGCGATCTCGCGCCGGTTCATCGGTGAATACCGCGCCTATGCCCATCATGCCTACCGCGCGCAGGCGCAGATGGCGAGCACGGCCCCACAAGGCATGCAGCCCGCCGAGTAAGGGGATCAGGCCCGCGCGAGAAGCGCGCCGTAGACCCCTTCAAGCCGCCGGCAATGCCGCTCGATCGAGAACGGGTCCGCCCAGTAGCGCCGATACGCCGCCTCCGACATGCGGCGCACCGTCTCGTCATCCATCATCCGGGTGAGTGCGCGGGCGAGATCATCCGGGTCGGCCTGCCGGAACCAGAGCCCGGTCTCGCCGTCGACGACGCTCTCGCGCCCGGCACACTGGTCTGCGGCGATCACCGGCGTGCCGAGGCCGAGTGCTTCGAGCACCGTCAGCGGCTGGCCCTCGTACCAGAGCGAGGGGAACACCAGCGCACGTGCCTCGCGCAGGCGCTTGCGCACGCCTGCGGCATCGTGCCAGCCGAGCAGTCGCGCCTCGGGGTATCGTTTCTGCAGCTCGCCGGCGAGCGGCCCGTCGCCGACGAAAACCGGCACGATTCCCGCGCGCCGCGCCGCCTCGGCATAGACGAAGACGCCCTTCTCCATCGAGATGCGGCCGAGGAAGATGATCTCGCCGCTCGCCGCGTCCGGCTTCGGCCCGAGATCCTCGACCTCGACCGGGTTGGCGATTTCGTGAAGGCGCGTGCCCGGCGGCAGATGCCGCTCGATGATCGCGCGCTGGAACGGGTGGAAATAGGCGACGTCCCGCATTGCGTCGGGCAGATGATGGACGTGCTTCATCACGCCCGTGCGGGCGACGCGCCACGCCTTGTGCAGATAGGAGCGGGAATCGCAATGCGTGGCGATGCAGCGCATCGACAACGGCTCCAGCGGGCAATGCGCGTGCTGCTGGTAATTATAGAAGCCGCCGTTCGGGCAGAGCAGGAAATATTCGTGCATCGTGTAGAGGCAGGGAAGCCCGGAGCGCGCGATCGGCCCAGCGATCGAGGATGAGAGCGCCTTCGCCCAGCCATGGACATGCACGAGGCTTTCCCCGCGCGGCAGGTCCGCGAGGATGCGCTCGAGAGCCACCGCGGCCTCGCGGTTGTCGATGCCGCGCCAGGCGGCCTGCAGCATCGAACCGTCTTTCACGAGTTCGCTCTGGTCGAGACAATGGACGGGAATGCCCGCCGCCCGCAGTTCCGCCGCGACCGGCCCGACGGCAGCGAAAATTTCGGGTTCGTGTCCGCGCGCCTTGAGGCCGAGCGCGGAATCGATCGCCACCTTGGCCTGCCCGCCATTCACGAAAGCGGTATCGAGAACGAGGAGAATGCGCATCGGGCCCGTGTGTCCGTCCATCACCCTCCCCGCCCTAGCGGAAATTGATGAAGAAACCGGTCAACGGGATGCAGG
>JAVTWI010000136.1:0-3742 GCA_032229845.1 Rhabdaerophilum sp. | reverse complement strand
TCACCCTCCCCGCCCTAGCGGAAATTGATGAAGAAACCGGTCAACGGGATGCAGGCAGGCTGATCGCAGCTTCGGTGACGGTGCGGTTGAAATGGTCGGAGTGGCGGGATTCGAACCCCAACTCCTCTACGCCGATCAGGCTCCGGCCGGAGGCCGACCGCCTGATCGAGGACCAGTCGTGGGTTCGGTGACGGTGCGGTTGAAATGGTCGGAGTGGCGGGATTCGAACCCACGACCCCTAGTCCCCCAGACTAGTGCGCTAACCAGGCTGCGCTACACTCCGACGCGGAGGCGCTTATAGGTGCTCGGGGCGGGGCTGGCAATCTCTTTCCGGTTCCGGCGGCAAGGCAGACGACGCCTGTGCGCCAGCGCACAGCACGGCCCTCCCGGTCCTGCGCGAGAATGCCGGCGCGTCGCAATCCGCGGCGCCGTCCGGACAGGGATCGCTTCATCGTCGCACGACTTTCCACGATGCAGCGTGTTCTCCGGCACAGGACGTTCACCGCAGCCTTTCCGGCCCCAAGTCCACAGGAGGAACCATGCCCATCCGCTCGAAGATCCGGGCGCGCGCCGCCCTCGTTTCGGCGCTCGCGATGCTCGCCGCCACGCCGGCCTTCGCCTACAGCGTCATCTGCAAGCACGGCAAATACGATATCGACTCGCGTGACGAGCGGCAGCTCAAGATCGCGTTCGGCTCGAGCTACTGCACGTTCCGCACCTTCAACTATCGTTCGGACGCGGAGAATTTCGCGAAGAAGAACAACATGCAGCCGGGAAAATCCTGCTCCTGCCGCTGATGCCTTCCGGGATCTTTCCGGGGCACGCGAGGAGCGTTTCCACGCTCCCCCTCGCCTTGCCGGGCTTCTCGCCCTAATGTCGGCCGAATCGTGAGGGAACGAGACCGTGTTCCCCAAGGCCGGCAGGCAGACGAGTTCAGGATGAAGCGCGAAGCCAATGCAATCGATTTCTGGCGCGGCTTCGCCCTGATCACGATTTTCATCAACCACATTCCGGGGATCGTGTTCGACAAGTTCACGAGCAAGAACTTCTCGCTTTCCGATTCCGCCGAACTTTTCGTCTTTCTCGCCGGCTGGTCGCTGCGCCTGATCGTCGGTCGCGACGACAACCCCAAGCCGATGCCGCAGATCGCCTCCCGCCTCGGCGGTCGCGCGCTCACGCTCTATGCCGCGCACATGATGATCGGGATGATCGCCATCGCGATCCTGGCTTCGGCCTCGATCCTGCTCGACAACCCGCTGCTCCTCGAATGGCACAATGCGGCGGCGGTGTTCTTCGATCCCGTCAACACCCATATCGGCATGGCGCTGCTGAGCCACCAGCTCGGTTATTTCGACATCCTGCCGCTTTATGTGGCGCTGATGATCTTCGCCCCGCTGGTTGCCGCGATCGACCGCTACCTGCCCCGGCTGCTGCTGCCGGTCTCGATCACGATCTATCTCACCGCACTGTGCGTGCCGATCACGATTCCCACCTGGCCGACGGAAGGACAGTGGTTCTTCAATCCGCTGTGCTGGCAGTTGGTGTTTGTGCTCGGCTTCGTCATGGCCCGGCCGAGCGGGATCGGCGGCTTCGTCCGGCGGCACATCCGGCCGATCCGCTGGCTCGCCCTGCCGATCGTCATCGGCGGCGCGCTCATGGTGATCTACGACGTCTATCCCGATCCGCTGACCATGCCGGAACCGAAGTTGCTGTTCATTGTCGGCAAGACTTTCGTCACGCCGATCCGCTTGATCCAGTTCCTCGCTCTTGTGGCAGTGTTTTCCGTAGCTTATGGTTATATTCGGAAACTTGCCGCCCCGCTGGTGGAGCCGATTTCGATGCTTGGCCGCAATTCTCTGGAGGTCTTCTGCGTCGGCTCGATCCTGAGCCTGCTCGGACAGGTGGCGCGCTTCCAGACCGGCGGCGGCTACGGGATCGACACCGCCCTCGTCGCGGCTGGTGTCGCCATCATGTTCCTGACCGCCTGGCTGGCAGAAGGGCCCGAGCGGCTCAAGGCGCCTGCCGCGTCAAGGACCGCCGCATGAAGACGCTGATCGCAGCCTTCCTCATGCTGCTGCTCGCCGGCATTCCGACGCCCGCCCCGGCGCAAACGCCCGGCGAGATCGCCGCGATACCAAAGGAATGCGCCGGCCCCGGCGCGACCGAGGTGCAGGACCCCTATCTGCCGAATGTCGCCGCGGCCCTGCGCGACCGGAAGAAGATCGTGATCCTCGCCATCGGCTCGACCTCGGCGACGACGCGCGGCCCGGTCCGCGGCGGCTATTACGCCATCGTCGAGCGCATCCTTGAAAAGGCGTTCAAGCCGCTCGATGTCGTCATCATCCATCGCGGCGTTTCCGGCGAACTGGCGGCGGATGCCGCAGGCCGCATCAAGACGGAAATCGCGCTGACGAAGGCGGATCTGGTGCTCTGGCAGGTCGGGACGGCGGATGCACTCGCCCATGTGCCGATCTACGAGTTCCGCAACACCGTCACTGCCCAGATTCGCTGGCTGAAGGAGCACAAGGTCGACGTCATTCTCGTCGGCCTGCGCTACGCGGCCTCGCTCGCCAACGACCCCAACTACGTCGGCCTCCGCAACATCATCGCCGACATCGCGCGGGACGAGAAGGTGATCCGGCTCCGGCGCTATGACGCCGAACAGGCGCTCTCGAAACTGAACCGCGACACCACCGAGGGGTTCGACTTCGCGCAGAATTCGGAGGCCAGTTCGATCTGCACTGCCGAATACATCGCCCGCGCCATCGCGGCGGGCCTGTTCATCAAGAAAGCGCCGGCCCGCCCCGGCGCACCTCCCGGCCCGCCGGCGAACTGAGCGCCTGCCCGTTAACAATCGGTCCTCAAGACTGACCTTCCCCCCCTTTGGCGGGTCAGGTCAATTTCGGACCGATCCCTCGCATAAGCTCGGCGTCGCGTTCGCTCCTAACCATCGGCCATGCGTCAAACCCGATGGCCGCTGGTATTATCCGCGCAGCCGGACCCCGAGTTCAGCGATGCGCTCGACGCCGACATTGGCGAAGGCCATCCGCAGATGATCCTCCTGTCCCGGCCCGAAATAGGGGCCGGGAAGCGCGAGAACCCCGCGCGTCGCCGCAAGGTCGCGCGCCATCTCGCGCGCCCGCAGGCGACCCGCCTCGGGGTGCGAGGCATAGGCGAAATAGGCGCCGATCGAATGCAGCTTCCAGCCGTTGAGCGGCGCGAAGACGGCCCGGCAGGCCTCGGCACGGCGCTGCAATTCCTGTCGCTGGGCCTCGCGCCAGGGGCGCATCGCCTCGATCGCCCAGGCGACGACCGCCTGTGCCGGGCGCGCCGGACAGATCTGCACGCTGTCGAGCACCTTCGCGATCTCGCCGATCACGGCCGGCGCGGCGACCATCGCGCCGAGGCGATGGCCGGGGATCGCATGCGCCTTCGAGAAGGAATAGAGCTGGATCAGCACGTCGCCCCAATCGGCATCGTCAAACAGCGCGTGCGGAGCGGCCCCTTCGGGGAGGAAATCGCGATAGGTCTCGTCGAGCACCAGCGCGAGGCCGCGCGTGCGGCACAGCCGGGCGAAGCCGGCGATGACTTCCGGCGGGTAAACTGCGCCGGTCGGGTTGTTGGGCGACACCAGCACGATGGCACGGGTGCGCGCGTCGATCAGCGCCGCCGCGCGCTCGACCTCCGGCACGAAGCCGGCTTCGGCGCTGCAGTCGAGCGCTCTCGCTTCGATGCCGAGCAT
>JAVTWI010000135.1:0-12221 GCA_032229845.1 Rhabdaerophilum sp. | reverse complement strand
TCCGCGCTGGCGATGTGGATCGGCGCGGGGTCGACTGGCGGCAGCCAGATCGTCCCGGAGCCCTGCGCCAGCCGCAGCGCCTCCTGCACCGCGACCAGCAGGCCGACGCCGGCGACGATGATCGGTTGGCCGGAATTCTCCGCCCGGGCATTCGCCATCAGTGCGCCGCCCGAGAGCGGGTGCAGGATCGCGCCGCCGACCACCGCGCCGGCGAGCGCCGTCACCCCCGCGACGACGATCAGCGCGAAGCTGGCATTGAGGGCGGGGTTCGGCACGCCGAGCGCCACCGAGACGAGAATCGCCAGTGTCGTCGCGACGCCGCCGACGGCGGCGAACTCGCCGAACGCGAGGTTGATGCGGCCGATCAGCCCGTAGATCAGTGCGGTCGCCAGCGCGAGCAGCGCAAGGATGCCGGCGCGCGGCAACGTGTTGATGGCGTGCTGCAACACCAGTGCGCCTGTGCGCGAGACCTCGAACCAGGCATCGTCGTCGGCCGGTGCGCCCGGATCGGCGGCGACGGCGTCCTGCGTTTCGAGCCAGCCGAACTTCAGGAAATAGAAGCTCGCTTCGCCGAGCCCCACGCCGTCGACCAGCACGGCGACCAGATCACGCTTGGCGGCGGAATAGCCGACGCCGCCGAACCGGCAGGAGAGAAGATGCGCGCGCGGATCGTTCCGCTCCATCCGGAACGCGACGTGGACCGATTTGCCGCCGCCCGCCTCGCTGCCGGTAACGCGGATGCCGTCTTCCTGAGGGAACAGCGCGGGAATGAGCACGCGGCACAGCCGGGCCTGCTCGGCATCGGCCCACAGGGTCGGGCCGTAGCGGACCCCCATCACGAACGCGACAAAGGCCGCGACGAGCAGCGAAGCCACGACAGCAGACAGCCCGGCTCTCCGCGCGGACGGCGCTTCGTCCATGGCGGCGCGTCAGCCCTGGGCCTTGAGCCAGCGGGCCATGCGCGGCGCGAAATAGGTGAGGATGCCGTCCGCGCCGGCACGCTTGAAGGCCGTCAGGGTCTCGACCATCGCCTTTTCCGGGTCGATCATCCCCTTTTCCGCCGCGGCCATGATCATCGCGTATTCGCCCGAGACCTGATAGACGAAGGTCGGCACGCCGAGGGTCGATTTCACGCGGTGGACGATATCGAGATAAGGCAGGCCGGGCTTCACCATCACCATGTCGGCGCCCTCGGCGACGTCGAGTTCGGCCTCCATCAGCGCCTCCGCGCCGTTGGCGAAATCCATCTGGTAGGTCTTCTTGTCGCCCGAAAGCGTCCCCGACGAGCCGACCGCGTCGCGGAACGGCCCGTAGTAGGCGGAGGCGTATTTCGCCGAATAGGCCATGATCTGCACATCGGTGAAGCCATTGGCGTCGAGCGCGTCGCGGATTGCGCCGACGCGCCCGTCCATCATGTCGGAAGGGGCGATGACATCCGCGCCGGCGCCGGCCTGGATCACGGCCTGCTGGGCGAGGATCGCGACCGTCTCGTCGTTGAGGATGCGGCCGTTCTCGAGAATGCCGTCGTGACCGTGGCTGGTATAGGGATCGAGCGCGACATCGGTGATGAGCCCGATATCCGGCACGGCGGCCTTGATGGCGCGCAGTGCCCGGCAGGTGAGATTGTCGGGGTTGAGCGCCTCGCTGCCCATCTCGTCGCGCAGCGATGGCGGCGTGTTGGGAAACAGGCAGAGCGCGGGAATGCCGAGTTCCTTCGCCTCGCGCGCGACGGCGACGGCTTCCTCGACCGAGACCCGCTCGACGCCCGGCATGGTCGAGACCGGTTCGCGCGGCACCTTGCCCTCGTTGATGAAGATCGGCCAGATGAGATCGTCGGTCGTCACGCGGTTTTCGCGCACCAGCCGCCGCGCCCACTCGGCCTTGCGGTTGCGGCGCGGACGGCGGACAAGATCGAGCGAGGGGGAGGCGGAACGACGCATGGGGGCACCTTCTTGATTTCCCCATTCATAGAAAGCGGCTCGCGGAAAGGGAAGGGAATAGCAAAGGGAAGAGCCTGGCCCGCCGGTGTGTCAGGGAACTGATTGACGGGGCCGGACGGCGCGGCTACGCCGCTGGGGAGACAACAGGGAGTGCGGCGATGCGGATTGAATCGGGCGATGTCCTCGTTGAAAAGCGCGGCGCCCTCGGCCTCGTGACGCTCAATCGTCCGCAGGCCCTCAATGCGCTCAACGACGCGATGGTTGACGGCCTTCAGGCCGCGCTCGATGCCTTCCGCGACGATGATGATGTCAGGCACGTTGCCGTCAACAGCGCGAGCCCCAAGGCTTTCTGTGCTGGCGGCGACATCCGCCTGATGCACGATCTCGGCCGGGCCGGGCGCCATGACGAGGCGCTGCATTTCTGGTGGCGGGAATACCGCCTCAACACCGTCATCAAACGCTATCCCAAGCCTTACATTTCGCTGATCGACGGCATCGTCATGGGCGGCGGCGTCGGCGTCAGCCTCCACGGGACGCACCGCCTCGTCGGCCCCAACGCGCTGTTCGCGATGCCGGAAGTGGGGATCGGCTTTTTTCCGGATGTCGGCGCGACCTATGCGTTGCCGCGCCTCGAAGGCGCGTTCGGCATGTATCTGGCGTTCACCGGCGCGCGTATCCGTCAGGCGGACATCGTGCGGCTCGGGCTCGGCACGCAGGCGGTTCCCGCCGGGCAGGAAGAGGCGATCATCGACGCGCTCGCCGCTGGCGAGGACGCCGATGCGGTTGCCGGACGTTTCGCGGTCGACCCCGGCGCGGCGCCGATCGACGCCCTCCGGGCGCGGATCGACAGCTATTTCGGCCAGCCGACGCTCGAAGCGGTGTTCGCGGCGCTTGAAGCCGCCGCGCCGTCCGACCCGTTCGCGGCCGATCTTCTCGCCGGCATGGCGAAGCGTTCGCCGATGAGCATGGCGATCGCCTTCGAGCAAATGAAACGCGGGCGCGCGCTCGATTTCGAGGCGGCGATGATCCTCGAATTCCGCATTGTCAGCCGCATCGTCCGCGGGCACGACTTCTACGAAGGCGTCCGCGCGCTGATCATCGACAAGGACAACAAGCCGGTCTGGGAGCCCGCGAGCGTCGCGGCGCTCGATCCGGCGGCGGTCGCGGCGCATTTCGAGCCACTCGCGCAGGACCTCACTTTTCGCGGGGAGGGGCGCTAATGGCCTGGCTTCCCTTCGGCACGAAACAGACGGGCGGCGATCGGCGCCTGTCCTCCGGCGATCTCGTCATCGAGCCGGGCAGTCGCGACGAGCCGCCGATCGGCGCCGAGATCGACAATCCCGGCATTCGCTGGGAATTGATGTATGTGCTGTTCCTGCGGTTGATGGCCGGCATCTGGCTTGTGAAGGGGCTGGCGTTCTGGGCGCTGATCCTCGGGCTCGGCGATACGCCGTTCGCCGAAGAAGCCAAGCTGCGCCAGGCGATCGTCACGGCCTTTGCGCTTATCGATTGTTCGGCCGCCGTCGGGCTCTGGCTGGTTTCGCCCTGGGGCACAAGCCTCTGGGTGTTTGTCGTCGTCGCCGAGATCGCGCTCGGTCTGTCCGGCATGGGGCAGGCCGTGGGCTTTACCTCGGCCACGGGGTCGGCGCTGGCGCTGTTCTTCTATTTCGTGCTGGCCTTCGCCGTGCGGCGCCGGCATCTGGGGCTGTTCTGATCGGCGGGATCAGCCTTACCCGAGTCTTCCCGGCAATGGTTTACAAGAGATTTCGCCTATCGGGTAAATCCGGTAAATGGAAAATTACGTTCAGATTTCAAAAATACTAAGAAATGCTATCAGCAATTCTCTGTTTACTCCGAAGTATGAACGTCAAATTTACGCTGGAATTTAAACTCATTTTCATTCGCGATCCGTATGTTGGCTCCATAAGACGAGGACGGGCAGAAGCGCGCCTCAAATAAACAGGGGTATGGTGTCATGAAGAACGCGAATGTTGCGCGTAATGTTGAAGAGAAGGTCGAGGTCTCGACCGCCATCCGTCCGGCTTATCTTGAATCGCTGGCGCTGGTCGAACGGCTCCATCGCCGCTTGCTGGACGTCATCAAGGACGAATTCGATCGTCGGGGCCGCGCCGATGTCAATTCGGTCCAGGCGCTGCTGCTCTATAACATCGGCGACAACGATGTGACGGCGAGCGAACTGCGCACCCGCGGTTACTATCTCGGCTCGAACGTTTCCTACAACGTGAAGAAGCTGGTCGAACTCGGCTATCTTTCCCACCAGCGCAGCCGCGTGGATCGCCGCTCGGTCCGCATCCGCCTCGCGCCGAAGGGCAAGGAAGTGCACGAGATCGTCGCCGGCATCTACGACAAGCACATCCGCACCGTCGAGCAGATCGGCGGCATCGCGGCGAGCGATTTCGACGCGCTCAATCAGGCGCTGATCCGCCTCGATCGTTTCTGGACCGACCAGATCCGTTATCGCCTCTGATCGGACCGCGCCGGCATCCGGCATTCCGTCGTGCAAGGGCCCGCTGCGAAGCGGGCCTTTTGTGCGTTGCCGCACTTCCTTTTCGCCCGATCCGTGATAACGACAACGTGATCAAGGTCTTGTTTCGGGCGGATGCCACATTTTCGCCCGACAAGGCGCGCTTTCCCTGTAGGAGAGCGGCGCGGCGGTCACGGGTTTTCGGCACGATGGCTGGGCGCTCATTGCTGGTTAATGGCGTTTGGCTAAGGATTGGCCAATCAGGATGGCCATGCGCGGGGAGAGCTCCGCGCGAATGGGGCAGGGCATGAAGATGCGGCAGATGATGGCGATGGATCGCCGGCGGTTTCTCCTCGGTGGCGCGACCCTTGGCGGCGCGGCTGTGACTGGCATGGGCTGGTCGGGCGCGGCCTCCGCGCAGCAGGCGGGGCTGATCGGCGGCCAGGCCGAATGGGCGCAGAGCTATGACGTGGGTGCCCAGAAATCCCGCAACATCATTACCTCGCATCCCATCCTCAGCCCCGCGACGCTGCAGGCCACCGAAGGCGCCATCCGCGTCTATCAGGAGATCGTCGCGCGCGGCGGTCAGCCGCCGCTGCCCGCCGGCCAGCGCCTCAAGCTCGGCACGCGCCATGCCAATGTGCAGGCGCTGCGCGATCGTCTCATCGCTCTCGGCGATCTGTCGCCGAATGTCGGCAGCGGCTCGGTGTTTGACAGCTACGTCGATGCCGCCGTCCGCCGCTATCAGGCCCGCCACGGCCTGACGCCGACCGGCGTCGTCGGCGCACAGACCTTCGCGGCGATCAACACGCCCGCCGAAGTGCGCCTCAAGCAGCTCGAGACCAACCTCGTCCGCCTGCGTTCATACCAGGGCAGCCTCGGCCGGCGCTACGTGACGACCAACATCCCGGCGGCCTACGTCGAGACGGTCGAGGACGGTGTGGTCCAGACCCGCCACGTCGCCGGCGTCGGCAAGATCGACCGCCAGTCGCCGATCATGACGGCCAAGATCCTCGACGTGAACTTCAACCCGACCTGGACCGTCCCGGCCTCGATCATCAAGAAGGATCTCATTCCGCTGATGCGGAAGAATCCGAACTACCTCGCCGAGCAGAAGATCCGCATCATCAACAAGCAGGGTCAGGAAGTTCAGCCGGCGGCGGTCAACTGGAATTCGGACGAGGCGACCCACTACATGTTCCGGCAGGATCCGGGCGGCGATTTCAACTCGCTCGGCTTCGTGCGCATCAACATCGCCAACCCGCATGGCGTCTACATGCACGATACGCCGGCGAAGGGCATCTTCGGCGACGATTATCGCTTCGTCTCCTCCGGCTGCGTGCGCGTGCAGAACGTGCGCGATTACATCTACTGGATTCTCAAGGACAATCCGCAGTGGACGCGCGACGCGATCGATGCCGCGCTCCGCTCCGGCCAGCGCATCGACGCACGCCCGGCCGAGCCGATTCCGGTTTACTGGGTCTACATCACGGCCTGGGGCACGCCGGAGGGCGTGATCCAGTTCCGCGACGACATTTACGGCAAGGACGGCGTCGGCCCCGGCGCCGTGACCGAGGCGCTGCGTGCCGGCGACGACCGGCCGGAGTGAGCCCTGCTGACACGCGCCGAACGGCCGTGCTAGGGAACGGGCATGCATCCCGTTCCCCCTGATTCCGAAGCCATCCGTGCGGCCTATGCCCGCATTCTTCCCCACATCCGCGTCACGCCCGTGCTGAACATGGCGCGCGGCGCGCTGGGCGGGGATTTCATCCCCAATTTCAAGCTCGAACTGACCCAGTTCGCCGGGTCGTTCAAATCACGCGGCGCGTTCAACTCGATCCTGTCGAACGAGGTCGGCCCCGCCGGGGTCGCGGCAGCCTCGGGCGGCAACCACGGCGCGGCCGTGGCCTATGCCGCCCGTTGCCTCGGTGTGAAGGCCCGCATTTTCGTTCCCGAGATTTCGAGCCCGTCGAAGATCGCGGCGATCCGCCGTTTCGGCGCCGAGATCGTGATTGGCGGCGCGCGTTACGACGACGCGCAGGCCGCGTGCGATGCTTTCGTCGCGGAAAGCGGCGCGTTCAAGATACACCCCTTCGCCGCGCCGGCGACGATTGCCGGGCAGGGCACGCTCGGCCTCGAATGGGCGGAGCAGGCTGAACTCGACACCGTGTTGATCGCGGTCGGTGGTGGCGGCTTGATCGCCGGTGCGGCGAGCTGGCTCGCGCCGAAGGGCGTGCGTGTCGTCGGCGTCGAGCCGGAAGGATCGCGCGCGCTCCAGGCCGCACTCGAAGCGGGGGGGGCGGTCGATGTGCCCGTCAATTCGATCGCCGCCGATTCGCTCGGCGCCAAGAATGTCGGCCCGCTGGTGCATGAAATCGCGGCCCGCCATGTCGACCGGGTCGTGCTGGTGCCGGATGAGGCGATCCGCGCGGCGATGGCGACGCTTTGGCAGGATTTCCGCCTGCTCTCCGAGCCCGGCGGCGCAACGGCGCTCGCGGCAATCCTTTGCGGGGCCTACAAGGCGGCGCCCGGAGAGCGCGTCGGCATTCTCCTGTGCGGCGGCAATGTCGATCTCGCGAAGGCGGCGGAACTCATCGGCTGAGGGGCGCTGGCGACCTTGGCGGGCCAAGATCTTGTCTGGTCATGACCTTGCCGACGCGAACCGAGTGCGATAGACCGCCGCTTTCCGTCGCGACCGCGTCTTTCCCAGCCAGACAGGACACCCGATGACCGCTGCTCCTCCGCGTTCCAACTCGTTTTTTTCCGCTTCGCTGGCGGATGTCGATCCCGAGATCGCGAACGCCGTAGCGCTGGAACTCGGCCGCCAGCGCGACGAAATCGAGCTGATCGCCTCCGAAAACATCGTCTCGAAGGCGGTGCTGGAGGCACAGGGCTCGGTGCTGACCAACAAGTATGCCGAAGGCTACCCCGGCAAGCGCTATTACGGCGGTTGCCAGTTCGTCGATATCGCCGAGGAACTGGCGATTTCCCGCGCGAAGGAGCTGTTCGGCTGTGCCTATGCCAATGTGCAGCCGAATTCCGGCAGCCAGGCCAATCAGGGTGTTTTCCTCGCGCTGATGAAGCCGGGCGAGACCTTCATGGGCCTCAACCTCGCGGCGGGCGGGCACCTGACGCATGGCGCGCCGGTCAACATGAGCGGCAAGTGGTTCAACGTGGTTCCCTACAACGTCGATCGCGAGACACAGATGATCGACATGGCCGAGGTCGAGCGCCTTGCCCATGAGCACAAGCCGAAGATCATCATCGCTGGCGGCTCGGCCTATTCCCGCTTCTGGGATTTCGAGGGCTTCCGCCGCATCTGCGATGCGGTCGGCGCGTATTTCATGGTCGATATCGCCCATTTCGCGGGGCTGGTCGCAGGCGGTTCGCACCCGTCGCCGTTTCCGCACGCGCATGTCGTCACCACCACCACGCACAAGACGCTGCGCGGCCCCCGCGGCGGCATGATCCTCACCAACGATCCCGACATCGCCAAGAAGGTGAACTCGGCGATCTTCCCCGGCCTTCAGGGCGGCCCGCTGATGCACGTGATCGCCGCGAAGGCGGTGGCGTTCCACGAAGCGCTGCGCCCGGATTTCAAGGCCTACGCGGAGGCCGTCGTTGCCAACGCCAAAGCGCTGTCGGATACGCTCAAGAAGCGCGGGTTCGACATGGTGGCCGGCGGCACCGACAACCACCTGATGCTGGTCGATCTCCGGCCGAAGAAGGTCACGGGCGTCGCTGCCGAGAAGGCGCTCGGCCGCGCGCATATCACCTGCAACAAGAATGGGATTCCCTACGATCCCGAGAAGCCGATGGTGACCTCGGGCATCCGCCTCGGCACGCCGGCTGCGACCTCGCGCGGCTTCGGTATCGAGGAGTTCCGTCAGGTCGGCGAGATGATCGGCGATGTGATCGACGGGCTCGCGAAGAACGGCGAAGAGGGTAACGGCGCGGTCGAGGCGGCGATCAAGGCCCGTGCCCATGCGCTGACGGCGCGTTTCCCGATCTACTGAAAATGAAAATGGGGGCGCCCGAAGGACGTCCCCATTCCCCCAAGTCGGAGCGCGGTCGCGCCCCGCCCCCTGTCCGGGTGTCAGGTCTCGGAAGAAGCCGCGCTCCAGGTCGAGATCGTCCGGATCATCAACAGGGCAAGCAGCTTTTCCCGATCCGTGAAATCGCGGATGGCGGCAATGATGTCGATCAGCGTCTTGTCGGACGGATCGAGCAGAGGCAGTTGGGTTTCCGCGCCGTCGGCCTCATCGGCCGCCCAGGCAAGCGGAAGCGTGAAGTTCGCGTGCATGGCATTCCTGTGGTTGCGGTGCCGGACTTGCCGGCACCAGAACGACGATCGCCGCGAACGAGCTTCTCCCCGCAGTGAGCAGGGCAAGAGCATCGAACGCGTTGGGATGGTCGGTTCACATCTGTATTGGTCAGAGCTATTGACCTAATCGACATGGAAGGTCCAGCATCAATTTCGCATGGTTAACGTGCGCCGATGCACGGAAGCGGCCAGCGGACTTTCCGCATCGAAGCGGTGCCGTCTCTATTGACCTTGCGCTGCTTTTGCCCGACTTGGCAGGTCTAAGACTTGGCAGGTTCAAGACTTGGCAGGTCTGAAACGGAGCGGTCCTCAACCGGAACCGGCTCCAGACCATGTGATTCCCGTTGAACAGAGGAACGAGGCGCGATGCGCTGCCCCTATTGCGGTTCGCTCGATACCCAGGTGAAGGACAGCCGGCCCTCCGAGGATCACTCCGCGATCCGGCGCCGGCGTGTCTGCCCGGATTGCGGCGGGCGCTTCACCACTTTCGAGCGCATCCAGCTCCGCGAAATCACGGTGCTGAAGCGTTCCGGCAAGCGCGCGCCTTTCGACCGCGACAAGCTCGCACGCTCGATCGAGGTCGCCCTGCGCAAGCGACCCGTCGACCCCGAGCGGGTGGAACGGCTGATCAACGGCGTCGTCCGTCAGCTCGAAAGCCAGGGCGAGGGGGAGATTTCCTCGGAGGATATCGGCAACCTTGTGATGGAGGCGCTGAAGTCGCTCGACGAGATCGCCTATGTGCGCTTTGCCTCGGTCTACAAGAACTTCCGCGAGGCCAAGGAGTTCGGTGAATTGCTCGACGAATTGAGCGCCGATCAGCGCGAGGCCGGTGAGGGCAACGCGTGAGCCGCCGGAATCACGACGACAATCGCGATACGGCGTTCATGCGCGCCGCGATTGCGCTCGCGCGGCGAGGGCTCGGCCGGACGGCGCCGAACCCTTCCGTCGCGGCGCTGGTCGTCGATGAAAGTCGCGAGCCGCCCGTCGTGCTCGGGCGCGGGCTGACGGCGCCGCGCGGCCGTCCCCATGCCGAGGCGATCGCGCTTGCCGCAGCCGGAGGGAAGGCGCGTGGCGCGACTGTTTATGTGACGCTCGAACCCTGCGCGCGCCGCTCCGTGCATTACGACGGGCCGTCCTGCACCGAGCAGCTGCTGAATGCGCGTGTCTCGCGGGTGGTGATCGCGGCGGCGGACCCGTCGCCCTTCGCCTCCGGCGACGGCGCGGCGCGGCTGCGCGCGGCGGGGATCGAGGTCGTCGAGGGCGTTCTGGCGGCGGAGGCGGCCGAGCTCAATCGCGGCCATTGCAAGCGCGTGCGCCTCAACCGGCCGTTCGTGCGGGTGAAGCTCGCGCAGACGGCGGACGGGTTCGCGGCCACGGCCGATCGCAGGCCGCTGGCCATCACCGGCGAACTGGCCCGCGCCCGCGTCCACCGCATGCGCTCGGACGTCGAGGCCATCGTCACCGGCATCGGCACGGCGCTGGCAGATGATCCGATGCTCGATGTCCGCCTGCCCGGCATGGAAGGGTTCTCGCCGCTGCGGGTCGTGCTCGATACGGATGGGCGGATGACGCCCGATCTGCGCATGATCCGCGATGCGGCCCGCGTGCCGGTCGTGATTGCCACCGCAGCGCCGGATACGGTGCGCGAGCGGCTCGCCGGCACGCTCGGCGTCGAGGTTCTCGCGGTGCCGCGCGGCCAAGGCGGCGGACAGTCTGGGCTCGACCTGCCGGCGCTGTTCGGCGCGCTCGCGGCGCGCGGCATTACCCGCGTGATGGTCGAGGCGGGGCCGACGCTCGCCAATGCGGTGGCGAAGGCGGGTTTCTGCGACGAACTGGCGTTGCTCACCGGGGAAATACGCGTCGGCAACGGCTTGCCGGCGATCGGCCCGGATCTGGCCGAATGGCTCGGCCGTGCCCATCTCATCTCGGAAGCGAGTCTCGGCGCGGACCGGCTCGCGATACACTCGGGAGGCGCTTGATGTTCACCGGCATTGTCAGCGATATCGGCGAGGTGGTCCATGTCGAGGGCGCGGGTGATCTGCGCCGCTTCCGCATCGCCTCGCATTATGATCCCGAGACCATTGCCATAGGCGCCTCGATCGCCTGCTCGGGCGTCTGCCTTACGGTGACGCACAAGGGCGAGATCCGGCAAGGATCGGACGATGAAACCGCCGAGGCCTGGTTCGAGGTCGAAGCTGCGGCGGAGACGCTGCGCCTTACCCATGCCGGCAACTGGCATCTCGGCACCCGGCTCAACCTCGAACGCGCGATGAAGATCGGCGACGAACTGGGTGGGCACATCGTCACCGGTCATGTCGATGCACTGGCGGAGATCGTCGCGCGTGACGAGGTGACGCCGGATGATGCCAACTGGGGCGCGACCGCGCGGTTTACGCTGCGCGCGCCGAAGCCGCTGCACCGGTTCATCGCCACCAAGGGCTCCGTCACGCTCGACGGGACCTCGCTGACGGTCAACACCGTCGAGGATGACCTGTTCTCGGTGCTGCTGATCCCGCACACGCTGAAAGTCACGACCTGGGGTGCGCGCAATGCTGGCGACCGGGTTCATCTTGAAGTCGATCTCATGGCGCGCTATGCCGCGCGCCTTGCGGAGACGGCATAAGCCCTCTATTCCGAACTTCCCTGATCCGGAGAACACACATGGCCGAGGCCGCGCGCCGCGCCCTTCCCACAGTTGATGCCGCTGGCGCCCATTTCGTGATCGTCGAGGGGCGGTTCTACGACGATCTCAACGACAAGCTGGTCGCCGGCGCTCGCGCAGCCTTCGAGGCCGCCGGCGCCACCGTCGAGGTGGTGACCGTTCCCGGTGCGCTCGAAATCCCGATTGCCATCGAAATCATTCGCCGGCAGGCGGCGGAAGGCCTGCGCCGCGCCGATGGCTTCGTTGCGCTCGGCGTCGTGATCCGTGGCGAGACCACGCACTACGAGATCGTCTCCAACGAGAGCGCGCGCGAATTGATCGCGCTTGGCACCCGCGAGGCGCTGGCCTTCGGTAACGGCATTCTCACGGTCGAGAACCACGATCAGGCCGAGGTTCGCGCCAATCCCGCGAAGAGCGACAAGGGTGGCGATGCCGCCCGTGCCGCGCTCGCGCTCTACGCGCTCAAGCGGGGAGAGACCCGATGACCCCCGCGACCGGAATTCCCGCCGCCTCCCGTGGCGAGAAGCGTTCGAACGCGCGCCTCGCCGCCGTGCAGGCGCTCTACCAGATGGAAATCGCCGCCAAGGGCCTCAACGAGGTTTTCGCCGAGTTCGAGAGCTTCTGGATGGGGCGGGAGATCGAGGGCGCGCAGTACAAGCCTGCCGAAGGCAAGCTGTTCCGCACGCTGGTAGAGGGGGTTCTCGCGCAGCAGGTCGAGATCGACCGTAAGGTGGATCAGCTCCTTGCCGATGGTTGGCCGCTGAAGCGCATCGAGGCCATCATGCGGGCGGTGCTGCGTGTCGGCGCATT
>JAVTWI010000134.1:0-12469 GCA_032229845.1 Rhabdaerophilum sp. | reverse complement strand
ACCGGCCGAATCGCCGCCGCCCGCGCTCGCGCCGGCACAGGTCACACCCAAACCTGTGACGACCCCCGAGCAACCGCCCGAAAAAGCGAAACGGCCCCGCTCGCCTGCACAGCTTGCCAACGACGAACGGATGCGCGCCTGCGGTCGCGAATGGCGCGCGCAGAAAGAACAGCTGAAAGGACGCGGGCTTACCTGGTATCGCTTCAGCGCCGAATGCCGTGCCCGGCTCAAGGCCGAAGGGCGTTAGGGCGGCGGTCGATCTTCTTGTTTTAACGCATTTTCTTTCGATCAACCGGTATCCACTTGATCGGAAAATGCTCTAATCGACATCGAACCGTTTCCGGAAACCCTCGTGGCTCTGCTGGTAGCCGAGGGTGCGATAGAAGCGGTGCGCGTCGAGCCGCTTCTTGTTCGAGACGAGTTCCACGCGCGTTGCACCGCGCGCCCGCGCGCGCTGCTCCGCTTCCGCGACCATCCGGCGGCCGATTCCGGCGCCGCGCGCGCGGGCCGAGACGAACACCGATTGCAGGATGGCCTTGAACCCGCCGCGATCCGCCAGCCCGCGCTGGAACCGCAGGATCAGCACGCCCAGCACCTCTCCTTGCCGGATCGCGACAAGAATCTCGCTGTTACCGTCCGCCTCGATCTCGCGGAATGCCGCGCGATAGGCCGGTGCGGTCTCGTCGGACCAGACGTCGCCATGCCCGCCGACATTGTCGTCCGCGAGCACGCCGATGATCGCCGGCAGATCGGTCTCCACGGCGGAGCGGATGGTGACGGGTTGATCTTTCATGGGGTCCTCGGCGCAGGAGTGGCGGCATTGCGCCTTCTGCCGATCATCGCGATTCGCCGCGCCATTTCCAGCTATGGACAGCGCCCCTGCGCTTGCCTATCTGACGGGGGCCGCAAAACCCTCGGATGCCCATGCCCTTCGATCTCGATCCGGACAAGATCATCGCCTTCGTCAAGGCGCACCAAGGGTTGGCACCGCTCGTCGTGTTCCTGATGGCGATGGGCGAGACCATCGTCATTGTCTCGATTTTCATTCCCTCGACCTTCCTGCTGTTCGCGATCGGCGGCTTCATGGCGGCAGCGGGCGTGCCGCTCATGCCCTCGCTCGTCGCGGGCTGGATGGGCGCCTCGCTCGGCTTCTCGCTGATGTATCTCCTCAGCGTCATGATGGAGGGGCGGCTGCTCTCCTACTGGCCGTTCCGCAACTATCGCGAGGCCATCGGCAAAGCAGCGGCCTTCACACGGCGATGGGGCATCTGGGGCGTGATGATCGGCCATTTTGGCGGGCCGATCCGGGTGCTGATCCCGATCGTTTCCGGCATCTCGCGCATGCCGCCCGCCCCGTTCATGGTGGCGAACCTGCTCGGCGCGCTGGGGTGGATCTGCGCGTTCTTCGCGCCGGGCTACCTCGTCGTCTCGTCGGAATGGTTCCGGGGGCTGTTCAGCCAGCTCAAGTGGCCATTCTAAAAGAAAAACCCGCCGTTTCCGGCGGGTTCGTTCATTCTCTCGGATCGTGTGCGCTTATTCGCAGACGCGGCGGCGGACGCGAACCCAACGCTCACGATAATCGTCCCACACCCGCTCGCGGACAAAATAGCAGGACGGACCTTCCTCGACGACGACCGGCGCGCCATAGACCGGGCGCGGCGCGGCGAGCAGCGCACCACCGATCAGCGCACCGGCGGCGAGACCGCCGATCAACGCGCCCTTGCGGCCGTAACGGGCTTCCGCCTCGTTGACCGACGCGAGCGCAAAGGTCGCAGCCAGCGCGGCAGCGCCGAGCGCGGAGGCCTTGGTGAACTTCGAAACTCCAGTCATTTCCTTCTCCATTCTTTCGCAAAGGCGGCCGGGTGAAATCCGTTTTCCCTGCCAATACCGCCTGCGGGCAACTGATGTCGCAATCCCCTTACGACGCATGGTGCAATCGGGCACCTGAGCGCAGGATGAACGAATTCCGGCTTTTTGGCGACTCCTATTTGCCGATCAACGACTTCACGAATCCGTATTCCCAGGTTCGCGAGATGTCGCCGACTTCGCGTGGCTCGCTCGCGTGACGCAGATATCCGCATTTCTCGTAAAGCCGATGGGCATCAGAAAACCGGGTATCCGACCACAGAACGATCCTGCTCGCGGATTGTTCCCGCGCCGCGGCCTCGACATGGGCGACCAGCCGGGCGGCGATGCCCCGACGGCGACAATCCGGCCGGACATAAAGGCGGTGAAGCTCGGCGGTTTTTGAGTTGGTCGAATTTTCTTCACGCGAACCGGAGGCCACTTCGCTCGAAAATTCTCCTGGCTCGGGATAATCCACCGCCACGCAGGCGCAGACGCGGCCGCACGCATCCTCCAGCACCCAGAACTCGCCGCCGAGCCGTTGGCCGTCCTTGCCGCGCCGCTCCTTCCAGTGGCCGGGCTTTACGAGATCGGGCAGATCATCGTGCGGATCGACGTAGCAGCCGGGATATTCGGCGAAGCAGAGCGAGAGCAGGCCGAACAGGTCCTGCGCGTCGGAATCACGGGCTGGGCGGAGGAGGAACAGCGGCAGCTGCGCCTCCATCACCAGATGTTCCAGCGCGGCGCGGGTGTCGCCGCCGCAGGCCGAGCCGGTCGCGACCGTGTCGAAGCCGAATTGCCGGTAGAACGCGATCGCTTTGGCATTGCGCGGCTCGACTTCCAGCCGAGCGGTCCGCGCGCCGGGAAACCGCGCGACCACCGCCGCGAGCAGGGCCTTGCCGATGCCCCTGCCCTGCCGACCCGGCGCGATATAAAGCCGCGCCAGCTCCAGCGGGCCATCCGCTTGCCGATGCGCCGAGGCCGAGCCGACCAGCCGGCCGGCTTCGGTCGCGACCAGAAGCGCGTTCACCGCCGGATGGGCCTCCGCCTCGGCCAGTTCCGCCGTCAGCTTGTCGATGGAATGCCAGGTCGCGGCGATTTCGTCGACCTTCCCGACCCCGAGCGTGGCGTCATAGGTCGCGTGCCAGGTCTCGACCAGCATATCCCGCAGGGCGGGGATGTCGGCGGGAGAAGCGGAGCGGATCGAAAGGCTCACTCGATCCCCAGCTTGCTCTTCAGCAACTCGTTGACCGCGCCGGGGTTGGCCTTGCCGCCCGAAGCCTTCATCACCTGCCCGACGAACCAGCCGAGCAGCGTCGGCTTTTCCTTGGCCTGCTGCACCTTGTCCGGGTTGGCGGCGATGATCTCGTCCACGACCTTTTCGATCGCGCCGGTGTCGGTGACCTGCTTCATGCCCCGTTTTTCAACGATATCAGCAGGATCGCCGCCTTCGGTGAAGACGATCTCGAACAGGTCCTTCGCGATCTTGCCGGAAATGACGTTCTTGCCGATGAGGTCGATGATGCCGCCGAGCTGGGCGGCGGAAACCGGAGTCGTTTCAATCGTCTTGCCGTCCTTGTTGAGACGGCCAAAGAGCTCGTTGATGACCCAGTTCGCGGCCGTTTTGCCATCGCGCCCCTTGGCGACCGCCTCGAAGTAATCCGCGCTGTCGCGCTCCTGCACCAGAACCGAGGCGTCGTAGGCCGAGAGGCCGTAGTCCGCGATGAAGCGGGCCTTCTTGGCGTCCGGCAGCTCCGGCAGGTGCTGTTCGAGGTCCTCGATGAAGCCTTCCGGCAGCACGAGCGGGAGCAGGTCCGGGTCCGGGAAATAGCGATAGTCGTGCGCCTCTTCCTTCGAGCGCATCGAGCGCGTCTCGCGCTTGCCCGGATCGTAGAGGCGGGTTTCCTGATCGATCGAGCCGCCGTCCTCCAGAATGCCGATCTGGCGCCGCGCCTCGACCTCGATCGCCTGGCCTATGAAGCGGATCGAGTTGACGTTCTTGATCTCGCAGCGGGTGCCGAAGGGCTTGCCGGGCTCGCGGACCGAGACGTTGACGTCGGCGCGGAGGTTGCCTTTCTCCATGTCGCCGTCGCAGGTGCCGAGATAGCGCAGGATGGTGCGCAGCTTCGTCACATAGGCCTGCGCCTCTTCCGCCGAACGGAGGTCGGGCTTGGAGACGATCTCCATCAGCGCGACGCCGGCGCGGTTGAGATCGACGAAGGAATTCGTCGGGTCCTGATCGTGGATCGACTTGCCAGCGTCCTGTTCGAGATGGAGGCGCTCGATGCGGACGGTGATCGGCTCGGCCTCGCCCGGCACGTCGACACTCACCTCGCCCTCGCCGACGATCGGCTCGGCGAACTGGCTGATCTGGTAGCCCTGCGGCAGGTCCGGGTAGAAGTAGTTCTTGCGGTCGAAGCGCGAGCGCTTGTTGATCTTCGCCTTGAGGCCGAGGCCGGTACGAACCGCCTGCGCGACGCATTCCTTGTTGATCACCGGCAGCATGCCCGGCATCGCGGCATCGACGAATGAGACATGCGCGTTCGGCTCGCCGCCGAATTCGGTCGAGGAGCCGGAGAACAGTTTGGCGTGGCTGTTCACCTGCGCGTGGATTTCCATGCCGATGATGATTTCCCAATCGGCTTTCGCGCCCTTGATCCAGTATTTCGAGGGGGCGGAACGGATATCGAGGGGCATGGTCTCATCTTTCGATGGCGGCGATGGATTGCGGAACGGCCGCGTTATCGCCTTTTCGCGAGGGTTTGCGGCAGCGTCAAGGGAGAAGGGGCTATTTCGTTCTTCCACCCTGCACGCGGCGTTGCAGCGCGTTGCGCAGGAGCCCGCAGGCGACGCCCGTCGCGATGAAAACGAGCGCGCCGGCGGTCGAGGTCAGCCACGAGAGCTTCACCTCGGTATCGAACTGCGCACGCACCGCCAGCAGCAGGAACAACGCCGCCACCGCAAAGCACAGGACGCGCATCACACTCATGCATGCGAGGAAGAGCTGGGTGGAGATCGGCATTATACTTCTCAATCCAACCACGCCTTGAGCCGGCGGATTCCCTCGACGATATCGCTTTCCGACCCGGCATAGGAGAGGCGCACATAGCGATGGCCCTCCTGCCGGTCGAAATCGAGGCCCGGGGTTATGGCGAGGCCGGCCTCGTGCAGCGCCTTTTTCGAGAACTGCATCGAATCGTTCGAATGTCGGCCGATGTCGCAATAGGCGTAGAAGGCGCCGTCCATCGGCAATGGGTTAAGGCCGAGCGCCGGCAGGGCTTCCATCAGCGCGGCGCGGTTGCGGGCGTATCCCGACTTGATCGCTTCCAGTTCCTCCGTTGCCTCGAACGCGGCGATGGCCGCGACCTGACTGAGATACGGCACCGAGATCGCGAGGTTCTGCGCAAGGCATTCCATCGGCCGGATCAACCGTTCCGGCACGACGAGCCAGCCGATACGCCAGCCGGTCATGCAGAAATACTTCGAAAAAGAGTTCACGATCACCGCCTCGTCCGAAAAGGCGAGCGCGGAAGCCTCCTCCCCTTCATAGGTCAGGCCGTGGTAGATTTCGTCGGATACGAGCCAGATGCCGAGCCGGTTGCAGGTTTCAGCGATGGCCCGCACCTCGGAGGCCGGCGTGAGCACACCGGTCGGGTTCGCGGGGCTCATGATAAGCACGGCATCGAGCTTCTTCTCGCGATGCGCGGCCTCGATCGCGCCTGCCGAGAGCGCGAAACGGGTCGCTGAGCCGGTCTCGATCTCGACCGCCTCGATCCCCAGCGCCTGCAGGATGTTCCGATAAGCAGGATAGCCGGGCGACGGGATGCCGATGCGCCCGCCCTGATCCATCAGCGTGAGAAACGAGAAAATGAACCCGCCGGAGGAGCCGGTCGTCACGATAACCCGGCTCGCGGGCACGTCGAGCCCGTGGCGTGCCTTGTAATGCCCGGCGATGGCCTCGCGCAGCGCCGGCAGGCCCAGCGCCTCGGTGTAGGCGATGCGGCCCGCCTCGAGCGCTTTCATCGCCGCCTCGCGCACCGGTTTCGGGCTCGGCGCGCCAGGTTCGCCGACTTCGAGGTGGACGATGCCTTTGCCGGCGCGGCCGAGATCCTTGGCCTCGCGCATCACGTCCATCGCGATGAAGGAGGCGATCTGAGAACGCCGCGAAACGGTGGGAAGGGTAGAAATATGCTTGTTCATTGGGCCTCAGACGCAGCCATCGCGCAGTTTCGTGATCTTGAGTTTTTCCGGCCCGCCCTTGGAAGCCGTGCCGACACCCGGCACGGAAGCAAACCAGCGCCCCGAACCGTCGAGCGTCAGGGTGCCGGTCGCATCGCCGATGTCGATCGTATAGCCGCCCGAGCCGTAAAAGCGGGCCGGGCCGACCGTGCCGTTATAGGCATAGGTGCCGGTCTTCTCGCCTGTCGGCGTCAGGCGCATGTTGGCGTTGGGCGCGGTCTTGATGGTGAAGGGTTCGCCGGCGTCGCAGACCTCGCCGAAGAGCTTGAGGTCGTCGATCTTGCCGCTGACGCTGAGCGCCAGCGCACAGCGGATCTTCACGGAAAGGAGGCTGCGCGGGTCCGCGCCGGCAGCGCCACTCACCAGCTTGACGTTTTTCTTGGCGAGCACCCGGCGCATCTCCGCCGCGAGCGCATCGACCTGCGCCTTGTAGGCGCGAACCTCATCGTCGGCCAGTTGGGCCGGCGAGCGTTCGGAGAAGGCGTAATAGCCCATGCGGCGGCAGGTCTGCTGGTGCGTGGCCTCGTGTGTGGAGAGGCTCTGGCCGATGCCGGTGCAGGCGCCGCCGCTCGCGGTCTGCTTGCGCATCGCCGCCTCGTCCGCGAAATCGCAGAGGTCCTGCTTGGCGCGACGGAATTTCTCCTCGATTTCCTTGCGCGCTGCGAGATCCGGCTCGGGGCGCCCGTCGGGCGTGTATTTCACCGCCTCCGGAACGCCTTTCAGGTTGCCGGGATTGTTGCTGTCGTCGCGGGCATGAGCCTCGAACAGCTTCTGGCCGCGCGGAATGAACGCGATCTGCGCCGGGCTGCCGGCCGGCGCGGGCGGGAGGCCGTCGCGCGCACTGCCGGGCGCGG
This sequence comes from Rhabdaerophilum sp., assembly GCA_032229845.1. Classification (GTDB taxonomy): domain Bacteria; phylum Pseudomonadota; class Alphaproteobacteria; order Rhizobiales; family Beijerinckiaceae; genus Rhabdaerophilum. Next base: position 5,531 of record JAVTWI010000134.1, on the reverse strand, counting down.
GCGAATCTCCCGGCTTCGGCGGGGCCTCGAAACGCTCGTAGTCCCGGCGCGCTTCCGCGAGCTTTTCGCCCTTCGGGTCGTCGCCGTATTTCTCGCGCAGGTCCTTCGCCTTGGCGGCGTGCTTGTCGAGCAACGCCAGCGCGAGCGCGAGTTCCTGCTGGAGCGCGTCGAAATTCTCGCAGGAGCAGGCCGGCGCCTTGGCCTTCTGGGCCTCGGCGCTCCCGGCACAGAGGGCGACAATCGCGAGGGAAAGCGCAAGCGCCTGTGGAGGACGGAGCGAAATCATTGTCACAACCGGCGAATGAAACGGAACACGCTCTTGTTAACACGCGCCGGCGGGGAGTGGCCAGCTTCGCGCCCTGCCCTGCCGCAATTTCGCGGCTTTACGAAGAAGTGAGCATTATTGCCCAGAATTGACCGCATTGGTCGCAATATCCTATGCCTCGAAGGATCATGGGAGACTGACGCAGGCATGGCTTCCGTTTCGGGACGGGAAAAGGTCGTTTCCGCAAGTGCTGGAGGACGGAGCATCCGCGCGATGCTGGCCGGTGCCCTGATCTTTTCCGCGTCGCTGCCGGCCGAGGCCCAGCAGCGCCGGCAGATGAGCTTCATCCGCGACGCCGAGATCGAGCAGGTGATGCGCGAATATCTCGACCCGCTGCTCGGTGCCGCCGGCCTGCGCAAGGGCTTCATCCGCGTCGTGCTGGTCTCGGACCGCACGTTCAACGCCTTCGTAGCGGACGGAAAGCGCGTGTTCGTCAATATCGGCGCAATCATGGAATCGACGACACCGAACCAGTTGATCGGCGTGCTTGCGCATGAGACCGGGCATATCGCCGGTGGCCATCTCGCGCGGATGCGCGCCGAGATCGACAAGGCGACCGCCATCGCGGTGATCGGCACGATCCTCGGAGGTGCCGCGGTGATCGGCTCGGCGCGCAGCGGGCAGGTCGGCCGCGACGGGGCCGGCACGTTCGGCGCGCTGCTCGGCGGCAGCGAACTCGCCCGCCGCTCGCTGCTCGCCTACCAGCGCGGCGAGGAACAGGCCGCCGACCGCGCGGGTCTCCAGTTTCTGGAGAAGTCCGGCCAGTCCTCCAAGGGCATGCTGCAGACCTTCGAGCGCATGGCGAACGATTCCCTGTTCTCGGCGACCAGGATCGACAAGTATCTGCTCAGCCACCCGTTGCCGCAGGAACGCGTCGCCGCGCTGCGCGAGGTCGCGCCGAAAAGCCCGTTCTTCGACAAGGTCGATCCGCCGGCCCGCCAGCTCAAGCACGACATGATCCGGGCCAAGCTCTACGCCTTCACCTCGGATCAGGGCGAGATCAACCGGCGCTATCCGGTTTTCAAGAAGGATCTCCCCGCGCGTTACGCCCGCGCCATCGCGGAATACCGCTTCGGCCGGCCGGACGTGGCCCTGCGCTCGATCGACGCGCTGATCGGCGAGCAGCCGCGCAATCCCTATTTCTGGGAGCTCAAGGGTCAGGCCCTGCTGGAAGCAGGCCGGGCGAGCGATGCCGTCGGTCCCTTGCGCAAGGCGGTGTCGCTCGCGCCGGGCCAGCCGCTGATCCGCACCCTGCTCGGCCATGCGCTCGTCTCGATCGACAATCCCAAGGCGATCGACGATGCCATCCGCGAACTGTCGAACGCCACCGGGCGCGACCCGGACAACTACGAGGGCTTCCGCTATCTCGCGCAGGCCTACGCCCGCAAGGGCGACGAGGGCAACGCCGCGCTCGCCGCCGCGCGCGAGGCGCTGATCTCCGGTAACCACGCGGAGGCGCAGCGGTTCGCTCGCCGCGCCCTCCCCCTCCTCAAACCGGGCACACCATCCTATCTAGCGGCCCAGGATATCGTCGAATCGAAACCCGAACGCCAACGCTGAACGCTCGCCAGAAAACACCCGTCAGAAAACGCTCGCCATGCCCGAAGGACCCACCATGCCCCGTTTCTCTCTCTCCCCCCTCCGCGCGATGCTTGGCGCAGGCGTACTCGCCCTGAGGCTTGCCGCCGCGGCGCCGCTGCAGGCGCAGACCGCCGCCGACAAGCTCGACAAGGCCGCCATCGAAGCCATCGTGAAGGAATATCTCCTCAAGAACCCGGAGATCATCCAGGAGGCGATGGTGGAGCTTCAGCGCCGCCAGTCCGAGGCCGAGGCGCAGGCCGTGAAGAAGATCACCGGCGACAAGACGAGCCCGCTCTACGTTTCCGAGCATCACACTGTCGTCGGCAATCCGAAGGGCGACGTGACGCTGGTCGAATTCTTCGATTTCAACTGCGGCTTCTGCAAGCGCGGCCTCGCCGATGTCGAGAAACTGCTCGAGACCGACAAGAACATCCGCCTTGTCCTCAAGGAATTCCCGATCCTCGCCCCCGGCTCGCGCGAGGCGTCGGTGGTGGCGCTGGCGTTGCGCGAGCAGTTCGATGGCCAGAAGCTGTGGAAATTCCATACGACGCTGCTCAATACCCGCGGCACGATCGGCAAGGCGCAGGCGCTCGCCGTCGCCAAGGATCTCGGCGCCGACATGAAGAAGCTCGAAACCGCGATGACCTCGCCGAAAATCCAGGAAGCGCTCGACGAATCCAAGCTTCTCGCGGAGGCGCTCGGCATCAACGGCACGCCGAGCTACATCGTCGCGGACGATCTGGTGGTGGGCGCGCGCGGCTTCGAGGCCCTGCACACCCGCGTCGCCAACTACCGCAAATGCCAGAAGGCGGAGTGCTGAGCGCCCTCGTCCGGGTTAGCGTTGCCGGTTGCGGGATGAAGCACAACACGGTATGTGCACCCGCTCCGATGCGCGGGCTGGGGTAGTATTGCACCTGCTCGCGCCGGACCAAACAGGACGAAGGCGACAAGAATCCATGTCGAAAGACCTTACCATCGACCCCAATCTCGTTCGCGAGATCGCGAAGCTGATTTCGGAAACGGATCTGACGGAGATCGAGGTCGAAAAGGGCGATCTCAAGATCAGGGTCGCGCGCCAGATCACGGTGCAGCCGGTCATGCAGACGATCGCGGCACCGGCCCCGATGGCAGCGCCTTTGGCGGCGCCCGCTGCGGCACTGACGCCTACCGCCGAAAAGGCCATCGATCTCGGCGCGCATCCCGGCGCGGTCCGTTCGCCGATGGTCGGCACCGCCTATCGCCGCCCCTCGCCCGGCGCGAACGCCTTCATCGAGATCGGCAGCACGGTGAAGGTCGGCGACAAGCTCCTGCTCGTCGAGGCCATGAAGACCTTCAACGAGATCGTCGCGCCAAAGGCCGGCACCATCACCCATATTCTCGTCGAGGACGGGCAGCCCGTCGAATACGGCGAACCGCTCGTCATCATCGACTGATCTCTGGAAGAGGCCGCGGGATGTTCGACAAGGTTCTGATCGCCAATCGCGGCGAAATCGCGCTTCGCATCCTGCGGGCCTGCAAGGAGCTGGGCATCGCGACGGTTGCCGTCCATTCGACCGCCGACGCCGATGCGATGCACGTCAAGCTCGCCGACGAGAGTGTGTGCATCGGCCCGCCCTCCCCGCGCGAGAGCTATCTCAACATTCCCGCGCTGATCGCCGCCTGCGAGATCACCGGGGCGGATGCCGTCCACCCCGGGTACGGGTTCCTTTCCGAGAATGCCCGCTTCGCCGAGGTGCTGGAGCAGCACAAGATCGGCTTCATCGGCCCGAAGTCCGAGCATATCCGGACGATGGGCGACAAGATCGAGGCCAAGCGCACCGCCGTGAAACTCGGCATTCCGGTGGTTCCGGGGTCCGACGGCGGCATCACCGAGGATGACGAGGCCAAGGCGGTCGCGAAGAAGATCGGCTTCCCGGTCATCATCAAGGCGGCGGCTGGCGGCGGCGGGCGCGGCATGAAGGTCGCGCGCAGCGAGGACGAACTCTCCTACGCGCTCTCGGCCGCGCGCACGGAAGCCAAGGCGGCTTTCGGCGATGACGCGGTCTACATCGAAAAGTATCTCGAAAAGCCGCGCCATATCGAGATTCAGGTTCTCGGCGACGGCAAGGGCCACGCCATCCATCTCGCCGAGCGCGATTGCTCGCTCCAGCGCCGCCACCAGAAGGTGTGGGAGGAAGGCGGTTCCCCCGCCCTCAACGCCGAGCAGCGCGCAAGGATCGGCGGCATCGTCGCCAAGGCGATGAGCGAGATGGGCTACATCGGCGCCGGCACGATCGAGTTTCTCTACGAGAACGGCGAGTTCTATTTCATCGAGATGAACACGCGCATCCAGGTCGAGCATCCCGTCACCGAGATGATCACCGGAATCGATCTCGTCAACGAGCAGATCAAGGTCGCTGCCGGTTCGGCTCTCTCGGTTCGGCAGGAGGATGTGAAGGTCTCCGGCCACGCGATCGAATGCCGCGTCAACGCCGAGCATCCCGCGACCTTCCGGCCCTCGCCCGGCCTCGTCACCTATTTCCACCCGCCGGGCGGTCTGGGCGTGCGCGTCGACAGCGCGGTCTATCAGGGCTATCGCATCCCCTCGAACTACGACTCGCTGGTGGCGAAGCTCATCGTGCATGGCCGCACGCGCAACGAATGCCTGATGCGCCTCCGGCGCGCGCTCGACGAGTTCGTCGTCGACGGTATCGAGACCACGCTGCCGCTGTTCCGCACGCTGGTGCGCAACCAGGACATCCAGAACGGCCTTTACGATATCCACTGGCTCGAAAAGTTCCTCAAGGACGGCGGGATGGGCGAAATCGCCTGAGCACGGCGATTGACGCGGCTCGCTCCGGCGCGCGACACTTCAGCCGCCTTTCCTCGATTGACGTGCCCTGATGTCGCATTCGGACTTTCCCGTGACGCCCGAGATCCTGCTCCGGGCCTATGCCGCCGGGATTTTCCCGATGGCGGAGAGCGCCGACGACCCCTATCTGCACTGGATCGAGCCGCGCATGCGCGGGATCATTCCGCTCGAAGGGTTCCACCTCTCGGCACGGCTCGCGCGGCTCGTCCGGCAGGCGCGCTACGCGGTGGTCGTCGATCGCGATTTCCCGGCGGTGATCGAGGCCTGCGCCGCGCCGCGCTCGGATACGGGCGAAACCTGGATCAACGCCCCCATCCGCCAGCTCTATGGCGCGCTGTTCGAGCAAGGGCATTGCCATACGGTCGAGGTCTATGACGACGAACGCCTCGTCGGCGGGCTCTACGGCATCGCGCTGGGCGGCGCGTTCTTCGGCGAGAGCATGTTCCATCGCGAGCGGGATTGCTCCAAGCTCGCGCTGGCGCATCTCGTGGCGCGGCTGCGGGCAGGCGGCTTCACCCTGCTCGATACCCAGTTCGTGACGCCGCACCTGCGCCAGTTCGGCGCGACGGAGGTGACGCGCAAGACCTATCGCACCCTGCTGGATCAGGCGCTGGCTGTCGACGCCCGGTTCGATATCTGGCCGCAAGAGGGGCCGGCAGACGGAGCGCAGGGCATTCTCGATGCCCTTTCCCGTAATTGACCCTTTCGCTGTTCTGCCCCCAGAATGCCCGCCCCACTTCATTTCAGGGGAAAGCCATTTGTCGGAAGGATTGA
>JAVTWI010000133.1:0-12496 GCA_032229845.1 Rhabdaerophilum sp. | reverse complement strand
GCAAGCTGTTGCCATGTGCGGCAACCAGCGTGCGCTTGCCCGCGAGCACCTGCGGCAGGATGCGGTGAACGTAATAGGGCAGCACGCGCGCCGCGGTGTCCTTGAGGCTTTCGCCACCCGGCGGCGGGACGTCATAGGAGCGGCGCCAGACGTGCACCTGCTCCTCGCCCCATTTCGCGCGGGCGTCATCCTTGTTGAGGCCGGAAAGCTCGCCGTAATCGCGCTCGTTGAGGGCGAGGTCGCGGATGGTCGTGAGGCCGGGCTGGCCGAGTTCGCCGAGGATCAGCCGGCAGGTGTGCTGGGCGCGCGTCAGGTCCGACGTAAAGGCAATGTCGAACCCGATGCCCTTGGCCTTGAGGCGTTGGCCGGCGGCCTTGGCCTCGCCGACGCCCTTCTCGGTGAGGTCCGGGTCCTTCCAGCCGGTGAAGAGGTTCTTGAGGTTCCAGTCGCTCTGGCCGTGGCGGCAGAGCACGAGCAGACGTTCCATACGCTAACCCTTTGCGTTCACTTGAAGAAAATCTTCTTGCCGATCACCACAGAGAGGTGCATCGCCACCAGCCCGACCATCAGCGAGATCGCGAAATCGACGCCGAACTGGTAATGAAGCCCGAAATTGACCGCGAAACCGACCATCGCGGCCGCGAAGTAAAGGAGGTTGAGCGGATTGTTGGAGAACATCACGCCGGCTCCGTAAGGCCGAGGATATCGTCCATCGAATAATGCCCCGGCTTGCGTCCCAGCCCCCAGAGCGCGGCCTTCACCGCCCCTTGCGCGAACAGCCCGCGATCCTCGGCGATGTGCCGCAATTCGATCCGCTCGCCGTTACCGGCGAGGATCACGGTATGATCACCGATCACCGAGCCGCCGCGCAGGGCCTGGAAGCCGATCGTCCCCTCGACGCGCGCACCGGTATGCCCGTCCCGCGCGCGCACGGCGCTGTTGGAGAGCGAGATGCCGCGCCCTTCGGCCGCCGCCGCACCCAGCATCAGGGCCGTGCCCGAGGGAGCGTCGACCTTCATGCGGTGATGCATCTCGACGATTTCGATGTCCCAGTCCGTCCCGAGCGAGGCCGCCGCGCGCTTCACCAGCGCGGCCAGCATGTTGACGCCGAGCGAGAAATTGCCCGAACGCACCACCACCGCGTGGCGGGCGGCGGCATCAAGGCGCTCAAGATCCGCTTCGCCCATTCCGGTCGTGCCGACGACATGGACGAGCCGGGCCTGCGCGGCAAGCGCGGAGAACGCAACCGTCGCCGCCGGGGCGGTGAAGTCGAGCACGCCTTGCGCCTTCACGAAGGCTTCGAGCGCATCGGTGGTGATCGGAACGCCGTTCGGCGGCAGACCAGCGACCTCGCCGGAATCCTTCCCGACGAAGGGCGAGCCCTCGCGTTCGATCGCGGCGTGGAGAACCGCGGCGGGGTTCTCCGAGACCGCGCGGACCAGCGCCTTGCCCATCCGGCCGGCAGCGCCGACCACAACCAGACGCATGGGAGAATTGGACATCCGTTCCTCCTGCCGGCTCAGCCGGCATAACCCTCGACGACGACGAGGTCGATCTCGCCGACCTGATCGAGAAAGACGCGGGCGGCGGTATATTCAGGCGACTCGTAACAGGCGAGCGCGGTGGCGTAATCGGCGAACTCGATCACCACGTTATGCTTGCGCGCCGTCCCCTTCACCACCTTGCCGGCCGGGCCGCGCACGATGAAGCGGCCATTGTATTTCGCGAAGGCCAGTGCATTCAGTTCGCGGTATTTCGCGTAAGCCTCGGCGTTCGCGACGTCGACGCGGGCGATCCAGTATCCCTTGGGCTTGACTTCGGACATGCGTATCCTCCTGCTTGCGCGAGCAGTGCAGAAGCGTCATGCATCCGTCAAGCAGCCATTGTCTATTCGTCTTGTGATCCAGCCTCCGGAGCTTTCATGAACATCTGCCTCAGAGCCGTCGCGCTCGCCGTGCTCGCCTGCCTGCCGCTGCCCGCAGGCGCGCAGGAAGCCTTCCAATTCATGGCGATCGGCGACATGCCGTATTACATCCCGAAGGATTACGAGAAGTTCGACCGGCTGATCGACAAGATCAACAAGGAGGCGAACCCCGCCTTCACCATCCATGTCGGCGACATCAAGTCGGGCTCGACGGCCTGCTCCGACGAGAACTTCCAGAAGGTTCTGGACCGGTTCAACCGCTTCGAGGCGCCGCTGGTCTACACCCCCGGCGACAACGAATGGACCGATTGCCACCGCCAGAACAACGGCAGCTACGATCCGCTCGAGCGCCTCGCCAAGGTCCGGACGATGTTCTTCCCCAATCCGTCGAAGAGCCTCGGCAAGACCAGGCTCGACGTCGAGAGCCAGGCGGTCGTCATGCGAGAGAAATACGCCACCTATGTCGAGAACGCACGCTTCACGATGAACGGCGTGCTGTTCGTGACAGTCCATGTCGTCGGCTCGAACAACAATCTCGAACCGCGCGACCGCAAGGCGGCGCTTGAATATTTCGATCGCAACGAGGCGAATGTCGCCTGGCTCGATGCCGCGTTCGAGAAGGCGCACGCCGAAAAACTCAAGGCCGTGGTGGTGATGGCGCAGGCCGATCTCTACGATATCCGCCAGCAGTATCCGGCCGTCCCGTCAGCGTCGGGACATCTCGATACAATCAAGGCCTTCGAGCGCGGCTCGAAGAGGTTCGGCGGACCGATCCTCTACATCCACGGCGACGAACATCGGTTCGTGATCGACCGTATGGTCGGCACCAATCTGACGAAACCGATCCCGAACACCATCCGGCTTCAGGTCTACGGCGCGCACCAGGTGCATGGCGTTCTCGTCCGGGTCGAGCCGAACACGCCAGGCGTGTTCGGCTTCACGCCGTTCATCGTGCCCGAGAACGGCGACCATTGACGATCGAGGTTAGACCCCCTCGACGACCACGAAATTGCCGAGGCTCACCGGCCAGCGCAGGCGGCGGGCCTCGGTATATTCAGGCGAGAAGAAATAGGTCTTCGCCGCCTCGAAGCTCTCGAACTCGATGATGACGTTGCGCGAGCGGCCCTCGCCCTCGATGATCTCGTATTTGCCGCCGCGGGCGAGAAACTTGCCGCCGTATTTCGCGATCGCCTCGGTCGCCTTGGCGGCATAAGCCTTGTAGGCCTCCGGATCGTGAACGGCGACGGAGCCGATGATATATCCCTTGGGGATGGTGGTTCTTTTTCGGTGATGGATCAGATGCCGCCGATCTCGGCGAGGATGGCGCCGAAGGCTTCGGCGGGATCGGCGGCGGCGGTGATCGGCCGGCCGATGACGAGATGATCGGCGCCGGCGCGGATCGCCTCGCCGGGCGTCATCACGCGCTTCTGGTCCCCGACCGCGCTGCCGGCCGGACGGATCCCCGGGGTGATCAGCTTGAGCCCGTCGCCGACGGCCGCGCGGACATTGGCGATATCCCCGGCCGAGCAGATCAGGCCGGCAGCGCCGGCGGCCTTCGCCTGCTTCGCACGGAGCACCACGAGCTTCTCCACCGTGAGGCAATAGCCAGCCTCAACGAGATCCTCGTCGTTCATCGAGGTCATCACCGAAACCCCGAGAATGCCGAGCCCGCTGCCCTGCGCGCCCTTCGCGGCGGCGGCCAGCGTCTGCGGGTAAGCATGGACGGTCAGAAAGGTCGCGCCCATGGTCGCGATCTGGCCGACGCCCTTCTCGATGGTGTTGGGAATATCGTGCAGCTTGAGGTCAATGAAGACCTTCTTGCCGGCCGCGATCAGTTCGCGGGCGAGATCGAGGCCGCCGATGAAGGCGAGTTCGTAGCCGATCTTGTAGAAACTCGCGGCGTCGCCGAGCTTCGAGACGAGCGCGTGCGCCGCCTGAAGATGCGGCAGGTCGAGGGCGACGATGATCTTGTCGGCGGTATCGGCATTCATGGCGGAAACGCTCTTGTTGGTCATGGCATTCATCTGGACGCGCGCGGCAAGGCCGGTGCCCGAAGCGCTGTGTATCATATCGTTCTCCCAATGGGGCAATCGCGTGCGAAAACCCGGCGAGCGGAGCGCTCCCCGGCGAACCTTCGGCAAATCGACGGTCTGAAAGCGGCGCGATACCATGGATTCTCGCGCCCGAAAAGAGAACGGGCGTCGAAATCGGTGCCGCACCCCGGCTTGTTCAATCGCCGCGGGCGCTCTAGATGGACGCTGACCCGTAACCTGTTTCGAGCCTGATGATGATTTTCGACGGCATGGTTCCCGCGATCGGCAAGACACCGCTGATCCGCCTCAAGCGCGCCTCCGAGGAAACCGGCTGCACCATTCTCGGCAAGGCCGAATTTCTCAATCCCGGCCAGTCGGTGAAGGATCGCGCCGCGCTGTTCATCATCCGGGATGCGATGAGAAAAGGGCTGGTGCAGAAGGGCGGCACGATCGTCGAGGGCACGGCCGGCAATACCGGCATCGGGTTGACCCTTGTGGGCAATACGCTGGGGCTGAAAACCGTTATCGTCATCCCCGACAGCCAGAGTGAAGAGAAGAAGCTCGCCCTGCGCGTCGCCGGCGCGACCCTGATCGAGGTGCCGCCAGCACCCTATTCCAACCCCAACAACTATGTCCGCGTCTCCGGTCGACTTGCGGAGCAGCTTGCTGCAAGCGAAGCCAACGGCGCATTCTGGGCGAACCAGTTCGACAACGTCGCCAACCGGCAAGCCCACATCGCGACGACCGCACCGGAGATCTGGGCCGATACGCACGGCAAGGTCGATGGTTTCATCTGCGCCGTCGGCTCGGGCGGCACGCTGGTCGGCACGGCGATGGCGCTGCGCGAGAAAAACCCGTCGGTGAAGATCGGCATCGCCGATCCCTACGGCGCCGCGCTCTACAGCTATTACACGAGCGGCGAACTCAAGTCGGAAGGCTCCTCGATCACGGAAGGCATCGGACAGGGGCGGATCACCGCCAACCTCGAAGGCTTCAAGCCGGATTTCGCCTGCCGTGTGCCGGACGAGGAAGCGCTGGCCATCGTCTACCGGCTTGTCGAGGAGGAGGGGCTGGTGCTCGGCTCGTCATCCGGCATCAACGTCGCCGGCGCGATCCGCATGGCGAAGGAGATGGGGCCGGGGCACACCATCGTCACCGTGCTGTGCGACTATGGCACCCGCTATGCCTCGCGGCTGTTCAACCCGGCTTTCCTCAAGGGCAAGAACCTGCCGGTGCCCGAATGGCTTGAGCGCGAGAGCGCGATCCGCGCGCCCTTGATGTAAGGCTCAATCGAGCGGCTGGTTGTAGACCCAGACGCGCGCCGGCGGCAAGTTGAGCCAGACGCGGGGGCTGACATGCGCCTCGAAGGTCCGGCTCTTGAGCGGCATCGGCGAGACGGTCGCATAGGTGAACTGGATGAACGGGCAACCGCGATGCATATGCGCGAAGGCCTGTTCGAGCAACGCCATGCGCTGGGCTTCCGGCCGCGTGAACAGCGGCAGCGAGGAAACGATGGCGGCAGCCGGCTCCGCGATGTCGATAAGCGCACGGTCGAGCGCGTAGGCGTCACCCTCGATGACGCGCGCTTTCGGGAAGCGCTTGCGCAGGAGCCGGCAGAAATCCGGGTTGAACTCGACGAGAACGAGCCTGTCCTCGGCGACGCCACGCTGGAGCAGCGCCTCGGTGACCGGCCCGGTGCCGGGCCCCAATTCGACGACGGGGCCGGGCACCTCGGGGTTGACATAGCGCGCCATCGTCCGCGCCAGCGCCTTGCCGGAGGGATAGACGGCGCCCGTCATCAGGGGGCGATCGAACCACGATTTCAGGAAGCGCGCCTCGTCGGCAAACTGCGCCTCATCAGCCAGTTTCCTGACCAGGCGTTGCCCCGAGCGGCGCATTTCGTGCAGCGGCGTGAAAGGACGGTTCTGTCCCGGCAAGGGCATATCCTGATACTGACGCGACAAATGGCGGCTCATCTATGCCGAAAGAACGCGGCGGATTCAAGACGGGAGCGTCCGGCGCTCACGCTCCGCCGCCGAAGAAGTCCTTCACCTTGGAAAAGAAGCCGGTCGATTCCGGGCTGGTCTCGGTCGAGGAATCCTTGTCGAATTCGGCCAGAAGGTCGCGCTGACGCTTGGTGAGATTCTGCGGCGTCTCGACCATGGCCTGCACGTAGAGATCGCCGAAATCGCGCGACCGCAGAACCGGCATGCCGCGCCCGCGCAAGCGGAACTGCTTGCCGGACTGCGTGCCTTCCGGGACCTTGACCAGCGCCTCCTTGCCATCGAGCGTCGGCACGCGGATCTCGGTGCCGAGCGCGGCCGCGACCATCGAGATCGGCACACGGCAGAACAGGTCGGCGCCGTCGCGGCTGTAGAAACCGTGCGGCTGCACGCCAAGGAAGATGTAGAGATCGCCGGAGGGCGCGCCGCGCATGCCCGCTTCGCCTTCGCCGGCAAGGCGGATACGGGTCCCGTCCTCGACGCCCGGCGGCACATTGACCGAGAGCGTCCGCTCGCGTGTGACGCGGCCCGCGCCCGCACAGGACTTGCACGGGTCCTCGATCACCTCGCCGCGCCCGCCGCAGCTCGGGCAGGTGCGCTCGATGGCGAAGAAGCCCTGGCTGGCGCGCACACGCCCCGCGCCGCCGCATGTGCCGCAGGTCTTGGCTTTCGAACCCGGTTTCGCGCCGGTGCCGTTGCATGCGTCGCACTGGATCGCGGTCGGCACCTTGATGGTCGCGTTCTTGCCCTTGAAGGCTTCCTCGAGCGTGATGTCGAGGTTGTAGCGGAGATCGGCGCCGCGCTCGCGGGCACGCCCGCCACCACCGCGACGCCCCCCGCCGCCGAACACATCGCCGAAGATATCCTCGAAGATATCGCTCATCGAGCCGGAGAAATCCTGGCCGAACCCGCCCGGCCCGCCACCGCCGCCGCCTTCGAAGGCCGCGTGGCCGAAGCGGTCGTAGGCACCGCGCTTCTGCGGATCGGAAAGGACCTGATAGGCCTCGTTGATTTCCTTGAACTTGCGCTCGGCCTCGGTGTCGCCCGGGTTCTTATCCGGATGATACTGCATCGCGAGCTTACGGAAGGCGCTCTTGAGCGCGGCCTCGTCGGCGTTCTTGGGAACCCCCAGAACCTCATAGAAATCACGCTTGGCCATTCGGCGATCCCCCGTCAGGCGTGAAAAGGCCCGGCAGGAACACCGGGCCTTCCGTTACGTTCAAAGCGGAAGACCGCTCACGAGGCCTTCTTGCCCTGATCGCCCTTGTTCTTATCGTCGCCCGAGACATCCTTGAACTCGGCGTCGATGACGTCGTCGGTCTTGACGCCGTCCTTCTCGGCATCGGCCTTGGCGGAGGCTTCCTGCTCGGCCTTGTAGATCGCCTCGCCGATCTTCATCGCGGCCTGCATGAGGTCGTTGGTCTTGGCGGAAATCGCCTCGACATCCTCGCCCTCGAGCGCGCCCTTGAGCGCTGTGATCGCGGTCTCGACGGCCTCCTTGTCCGCGGCGCCGATCTTGGATTCGTTCTCCTTGATCGACTTCTCGGTCGAGTGGATCAGGCTCTCGCCCTGATTCTTGGCCTCGACCAGTGCGCGGCGCTTCTTGTCCTCGTCGGCGTGGGCCTCGGCATCCTTCACCATCTTCTGGATGTCGGCGTCCGAAAGGCCGCCGGAAGCCTGAATGCGGATCTGGTGCTCCTTGCCGGTCGCCTTGTCCTTCGCCGTGACGTTGACGATGCCGTTGGCGTCGATGTCGAAGGTCACCTCGATCTGCGGGATGCCGCGCGGCGCCGGCGGGATGCCGACGAGATCGAACTGGCCCAGCAGCTTGTTGTCGGCCGCCATCTCGCGCTCGCCCTGGAACACGCGGATCGTCACCGCGTTCTGGTTGTCCTCGGCAGTCGAGAAGACCTGGCTCTTCTTGGTCGGGATCGTGGTGTTGCGGTCGATGAGGCGCGTGAACACGCCGCCGAGCGTCTCGATGCCGAGCGAGAGCGGGGTTACGTCGAGCAGCAGCACGTCCTTGACGTCGCCCTGCAGCACGCCGGCCTGCACTGCCGCGCCGATGGCCACGACCTCATCCGGGTTCACGCCCTTGTGCGGCTCCTTGCCGAAGAAGGCCTTCACCACCTCCTGGATCTTCGGCATGCGGGTCATGCCGCCGACGAGAACCACCTCGTCGATCTGACCCGCCTGGATACCGGCATCCTTGAGCGCCTTCTTGCACGGCTCGATGGTGCGCTGGACGAAATCATCGACGAGGCTCTCGAACTTGGCGCGGGAGAGCTTGAGCGTCAAATGCTTCGGGCCGGTCGCGTCCGCCGTGATGTAAGGCAGGTTGATCTCGGTCTGGGTGGTCGAGGACAGCTCGATCTTGGCCTTTTCCGCCGCTTCCTTGAGGCGCTGGAGGGCGAGCTTGTCCTTCTTCAGGTCGATGCCCTGCTCCTTCTTGAACTCCTCCGCGAGATATTCGACGAGGCGCATGTCGAAGTCTTCGCCGCCGAGGAAGGTGTCGCCGTTGGTCGACTTCACCTCGAACACGCCGTCGCCGATCTCAAGGATCGAGATATCGAAGGTGCCGCCGCCGAGGTCATAGACCGCGATGGTGCCGGCGGCCTTCTTGTCGAGGCCGTAGGCGAGCGCGGCAGCCGTCGGCTCGTTGATGATGCGCAGCACCTCGAGGCCGGCGATCTTGCCGGCATCCTTGGTGGCCTGACGCTGGGCGTCGTTGAAATAGGCCGGAACGGTGATGACCGCCTGATCGACCTTCTGGCCGAGATAGGCTTCCGCCGTCTCCTTCATCTTCATCAGCGTGAAGGCGGAGATCTGGCTGGGGGAATATTTCTTGCCGTCGGCCTCGACCCAGGCGTCGCCGTTGTCGGCCTTGACGATGGAATAGGGAACGAGGCCCTTGTCCTTCTGCGTCAGCGGATCGCTGTAGGTGCGGCCGATAAGGCGCTTGATCGCGAAGAAGGTCTTCTCCGGGTTCGTCACCGCCTGGCGCTTGGCCGGCTGGCCGACGAGCCGTTCGCCATCGCCCGAGAATGCGACGATCGACGGTGTGGTGCGCGCGCCTTCCGAATTCTCGATCACCTTCGGCGTCGTGCCTTCCATGACGGCGACGCAGGAATTGGTGGTGCCGAGGTCGATACCGATAACTTTACCCATGATAAGCCCCTCTCAAGCGAGCATCCGGAACAACGCAACCCGAAGCGATGCGCGATCCCTTGAACGATATGGTTAACTTTCCGTTTGAAGCCGGCGTCTCGCCAGCATTCAACCTTCGCAAGGCGATATAGGAAGCGGAATTGCGCCCCACAAGGGCGGAATTCACGGAAAAGTTACAGCCCAAGCTCCTCCGGGGTGCGGCCCGGCTTGCGGCGATAGACCGGCATCCGCCAGCGGAACATCAGCGCCAGCGCGCGGGCGGCGAAGGCAAGCAGGATGCCGACCAGCACCGCGAGATCGCGCGGCAAGACGGCGCTTGCGAGCATGTATCCAGCCGAGCCGAGAAATGCCGCCGTCGCGTAGATCTCCCCGCGCATGATCACCGGCACTTCCGCGCCCATCATGTCGCGGATAAAGCCGCCGACCACCGCCGTCATCACCCCGCAGGTGACGGCGACGAGAAAGCCGAACTCCCGCGCTGCCTCGGCGCCGAGCACGCAGAACACCGCCATGCCGGCGGCATCGAGCCACAGCAGGAGTTTCAGTCGCGATTCCGGAACATGGGCGAGAAAAAAAGTCGCGGCGGAGGCGAGCGCGCAAACCAGCAGGAAAGCCGGCTCCTTCACCCAGAACACCGGCGCGTGGCCGAGCACGAGATCGCGGAACGTGCCGCCGCCGATGCCCGTCACCGTGCCGTAGAAGATGAAGGCGACGATATCGAGTTCCTTCCGCGAGGCGACAAGCGCCCCTGAAATCGCAAAGACGACGACGCCGACCCAGCCGACGGCGGTGATGAAATCCGAGATCATGCCGTTTCATGGCATGGTTTCGGTCATCGCCCAATATCAATGCCGGCATCCCTCCGGCCTTTCCGGTGCCGAAATTGCCAGAACTGCGGAAAAATGCCAATTTCTCGACGTCGATGACAGGATGGCCGGAGGTCCGAGATGTCCGTTTTCAACGTCGTTCGATTCAAGGTCAAACAGGGACAGGACGCCGCTTTCCTCGCGGCGCACGACAACGGCAGGGCGCATTGGCCGGGCCTCCTCAAGGGCGTCATGATCAAGACCGGCGATTCCGGCTACTGTCTCATCGCGGAATGGCCGAACCGGGACGTGCTGGCTGCCGCGCGTCCCGCCATGATCCAGACGCTCGATTCCTTCCGCGCCGTCCTTGAGGATATGGGCGAAGGACGTGGCATCACGGACGCCGTTTCCGGCGAGGTCGTTCTGGCGCTGAATTGAGGGCTGGCCGTCACTCCGCCGCCTTGCCGGCCTCCCAGCCGAGCATCGCGCGCTTGCGCGTGAGGCCCCAGTGGTAGCCGGTGAGCGCGCCGGATTTGCCGAGCACGCGGTGGCAGGGCACAACGAAGGAGATCGGGTTGCGCCCGACCGCCGCGCCGACGGCGCGGGCGGCCTTCGGCTTCTCGATCCGGTTCGCGATCGAGGAATAGGTCGTCGTCTTGCCGAGCGGAATGCCGAGCAGTGTCTCCCATACACGGACCTCGAAATCGGTGCCGATCAGGAACACTTTCAGGGGCTGATCCGGCTGCCAGCGGGCCGAATTGAAGATCCGCACCGCCACCGGCGCGACCCGCGCGGGATCGCGCCGGTATTCCGCCCGCGGCCAGCGCCGGGCCATATCCTCGAAGGCGGCCTGTTCGCCGGCCTCGTCGGCGAAGGCGAGGCCGCAGAGCCCGCGCTCGTTCAGCATCACCAGCGCGGTGCCGAACGGCGAGGGCACGAAATCGTAGAAGATCACCAGCCCGGCGCCACCGGTCTTGTATTCGCCCGGCGAGACGGCCTCGTGCGTCACGAACAGGTCGTGCAGGCGCGAGGGGCCGGACAGACCGAGTTCGAGCGCGCAATCGAGCAGTGGCATCCCCTCGTCGAGCAGACGCCGGGCGAGATCGAGCGTCACGGCCTGAAGAAACGCCTTGGGCGTGAGGCCGCACCAGCGCCGGAACAGGCCCGTCAGTTCCGCCGAGGTGATGCCGATCGCCGCCGCGATTTCCTCGACGTCCGGCTGCATCCGCGCTTCCTCGGTGATGAAGCGGAGCGCGTTGCGGACGAGCCGGTAATCGGCGCCGCTCGTTTCCAGTGAAAAGGCCGGGTTGCGGTCGAGCATAGTCAATCCTCCATGATGCGGAGGTTAGGCGGGGCGAGCCGCGCCCGCCACCCGATTTCGTTCGACAGCACCGACACTCACGGATGACCTCCGGTCCCGTTCGGGCCATTCCCTCGCATCGGGCTTTTCAAGCCCTGCCCGGCGTTGCCGTCGCTCCTTGGGGCAACAGGTCTCAGCGTTTCGCCTCGCTCAGCGCGTGCTGGAAGGCAGCGGCGAATTCCGCCCGCTCGTGCCGGCCGAGACAGGTCGCGATTTCGAGCCGTGACCGCCCCTGCACCAGCGCCAGCGTCTCGAGGCCGAGTTCGGGATGGTCCTCGCGCTCAAGCCGCGTCCAGAGCGGGTTGAAGCGGCTCTCGCGGATGAAGCCGCGCCAGGAAATCGAGCGAACCAGCAGGTCGAACCGGCTTAGAAACACCTGCTCGACCGCACGCGCCGCGGCATTGTTGTAGCGGAACGCGCCATAGATCAGCAGGACATCGATCCCCATGAAGCCGACAATCGGCCAGGCACCGAGGAGATAGAAGGGAATCGATACCGCAATGCCCGCCGCGCCGACGAAGATCATCAGCAGCGCCAGCCCCCGCTTCGAAAGCGAGCGGTGCGGGTAAAGCTCGGCGGTGAATATCATCTCGCCGTCTCTCGATTTCGGGTCGATCCTGTCCACGCTTGCCCTATGGTTCTTCCGGATGCTCGAAGAATAGGGCATCGGCAAATCAGGGCAACAACCGAACCCATGGCAAAAGCTTCATCCCCAGCCCCGGCTCCCGGCAAGGGGCCCGGCAAGAACGCCGATCGCCCGCAGACCGAGATCGCGGAAATCTTCCGGCGCCTCGCCGCGATCGAACCCGAACCGAAGGGCGAGCTTGAGCATGTCAACGCCTTCACGCTGCTCGTCGCCGTCGTGCTCTCGGCACAGGCGACGGACGCCGGCGTCAACAAGGCGACCCGCGAACTGTTCCGTCTCGCCGATACGCCGGAAAAGATGCTCGCGCTCGGCGAGGACCGGGTGCGCGATCTCATCAAGACCATCGGCCTTTTCCGCAACAAGGCGAAGAACGTCATCCTGCTTTCGGAAGCCCTGATTGCGCGCTTCGGCGGCGCGGTCCCGAACAGCAGGGACGATCTCGTCACCCTGCCGGGCGTCGGTCGGAAAACAGCAAATGTCGTGCTCAACATGGCGTTCGGGCAGGCGACCTTCGCGGTCGACACCCATGTGTTCCGCGTCTCGAACCTGCTGCCGA